>CAYJJK010000135.1:0-5567 GCA_964370445.1 uncultured Oscillospiraceae bacterium
TCAAAAGTTGTTTTCATCCTTAGTGTACCACGTTGTATGCCTATTGTAAACAAATTGTGTTCTACTTTTTACGTTTCTTGTTGATTCGAATAAGCGCCCCACAAGCCGCCAAACCCAAAACACTGGTGACTAAAACCGAAAACCATGCTTCGGGATTGCGCGTATCTGCCGTTTTCGGCACTTCGGGGCGGGTTGGAACATCATTGAAAAAGGCCGTTTCGGTGGTGGTGTCTGCCGTGATTGTGATTGTCTGCGCCGGTGGCAACACGTATTTTGAGGAGGCGTCATTGAGCACCTCGCTGACGGTATACTCGCCAATACGAAGCCCGGTGATGCTTATTTCGCCGTTTTCATCGGTCACAAACTGCTCGGCATACGGGATGCCCATAAAGTCCACGCCTTGTACCAAGAAGGTAAAGCCTTGCAATGCACCGTCAACCGAGCGTTTCGTGATTTTCAAAGCACCTTTTTGGGCATGGTTCAAAAAACCTTTACCCGCTTCGGTTTCAATGACGACAACCTTTTCATGCTTCAAAATTTCAAAATAGTAAGCATTTGTATCAAGCACAAATCCCGTCGGTGCAGTCTTTTCCTTTACAAAATAGCCGCCATACACAAGGTTATCAAGCCGATACACGCCACCTGTAAGTTCGCTCATCTCACCGATAAGCACATCATCTTTGTCATGGGTTTCGTTGCCGTTGGTATCTTCAAAAACCTCAAACACAGCACCACTAAGTGTATTGTCTGGATAATCCGCATCGGTTTTGGTGAGCTGAACACTGCCACGGATTTTTTCATTGGGAATGATAATTTCAATGCTCTGTGGCTCGCCTGTGACGCTCACCACATAACTCATCTCGGTTAGTACATAGCCCTCGGGTGGGGTGATTTCTCTCACAATATACTGCCCAAAAGGCACATCCGTAAAGGAAAATTCACCGTTTTCATCGGTCATGGTTTTCACAATCGGAGTGTCACCATTCATGAAGAACAAGCCAATTTCGGCATTTTCAAGCGGCTTTTCATCCTCGCCAACCTTAACGCCGTGAATATCACCACGAATCATTTCGTTATGAATGGCCATGCCGTCGTTCGCCTCAATGGCAACGCTTGCCACATCCTGCCCTTCATAGGCGAAAACTACGTCGTATTCCGTTTCGTTTAAAATATACCCTTCGTTTGTGGCCACCTCTTTGATATAGTAGGCCCCAAAAGGCAGGTCGGTGGTAAAGGTGGCGTTGCCCTCGGCGTTCACAGTGATAACTTCGATAAGCCCATCGGCGGGGATAGCCGTGCTATCTGCGGCGGTTACATCGTTCCTCGCATAAATACCAAATGCTACGCTTAAAATCTCACCGTTTTCACCGATGCCAAAAAGGTCATCGCTTTCCATTGTTTTAGTAAGCGAAATTTCCACCTTTTGGCGCTCGTTGTAAAAGGCTGTATCGGTGGTGGTGATTTCAACCTCCTGCCCTGCATAGGACAATTCCACCTCATGAATTTCGGAGTTTAGCACCATGCCCTGCGGTGCGGTGATTTCTTTCACTGTGTATTTACCAAGATACAGCGGCTCTGTTGTGGCAAGGCCGTCTTCGCCCGTGGTCATGGTGGCCACCACCGTGCCTGCGGCTGTTCGCAAGGTGCCGTCTAAGGTGTAAATATCCTCTGCGGCAGTGACTTCATACACAGCATCGGGCAAACCCTGTACGGAATACACCGGCTGAAACACATTGTCGGTATTTGTGACACTCGAAAATACTTCGCCTGTTTTGGTAATGCTGATGGTGCCTTTTTGTGGCATATTCAGCTTTTCCACCGCCACAATCACAACGCCGCCCTCGATTTCGCTGTTTTCCTCACGGACGTTAAACGGTATCGGGGTAGCATCCAAAACATAGCCATACGGTGCTTGCACCTCGACAAGTGTGTACCCATCGCCAAACGGCAATTTTTCCGGGGTAACCAAATATCCTTCTGCATTGGTGTAAAAGGTGTCAATCGTGGTGGGCGTGGGATACGTAAAGGTCATGCTGACGAGTTCCCCTGCGGGGTTGTAAATCTGGAAACCACTGCCTGCATAGGGGATGACCAGCCCTGTTTCGGCATCCTTTTTCACCACCTTGATGAAGCTTTCAAAAGGCTTGTTGTTGATGATATAGCGGTAGGTATGCCCATTTTCCGAGATATACACGTCAAAATCGGGCATCGTCTGCGCACCCTCTAAACCCTTTGTTTGTCGGACGGTGTAAATGCCATACGGTAGCTGCTTGCTCTCGGCATAGCCGTTTTCGTCGGTGGTGATGACATCTCTTTCGCTCTCGCTTGCGGCATCATATCCACCCGAAGATTTCAAAAATATTTGAAATTCCGCACCGACTTCCGGGGTCTCAATCTGGGTTTCGCCGTTGTCGCTGTGCTTGATAATGGCAATGTTGCCCTTGATAACTTGCTCGGTGACGGCATTGGCAACACCATTCAATTCAATGGTGAAATTGCCTGCACTCGCACCCACGGGATGGACGGTTTCATCCAGCAAATACCCCTCCGAGGGCGTGATTTCTTTGATTGTCCAATCGTCACCGCAAACATAGTATTCGGTGGTAAACTTCCCATTTGCATCGGTGGTGTAGCTGTCCATGAGCGTATCGCCTTTGTAGATGCCATACACCGCACCGGCTAAACTGCCGTCACCTTGGGGTGTGCCTGTCTCGCCGTCTGTTTTGCTCACGGTTACACGGAATTTCTTTAAAACATTGTGCACCGTTTTGTTTGTGACCGTGTTCCATGCAATCGCCACATTTTGCGTGGGTGGCACCACATATCTTGTCGGGGTGTCAACTTCCTCCAAAACATACGGGGTTGTGCCACTGATGAGCACGTCGTTAAAAACCGCAATACCGCTTGCGTTGGTGGTGGCGTACTGCTCCACCGCCGCACCCGAAAGTGAAGTGCCGGAAAGTTTAAAGGTCATGCCTTCCACGAGGCCATCCTCACTCGTTTTGACAACTTGCAGGCTACCACGCTTTAGCACATTGTTGAAATTCACGGTCGTGGTCTGTCCGCTAACAACGGTAAACTGCTGTGCCTGTGCAGGCTCATACTGTGTCGGGGATTGCTCGGTCACGGTATACACGCCGGGGGCAAGGCCCACAATCGAGATTTCACCGCTTGCATCGGTGGTGCGGTTGGTATTGACACCGTTGCCAGTAATATTAAAGCCGATACCGCCCACATTGCCGTCCTCGGCGGTTTTGACAAGCCGCATATTTCCTGTTTTCACTTCAAGATTGAGGTATCCCGTCACAGGGTCGGCCACCCCTGCCGAATAGGTGGCAAGGTCTTGTTTGCCGCCGTTGATAACGCCGTCCGACCACACCACAACACCGTATCTGGTGGCATCTATCTTGGAAGCGGTAAGGGTGATATTGCCTGTTGGTGGGGTTGCGGTGGTCACGGTCAACTGATTTCCGCTGACGGAAACATTCACCCCTGTTTTGTCGGCGCTAAAGCTGTAGTTGCCAAGCACACCGTTTGTGTCGGTGAAAGTGGCGGTGTACAAACTGCCATTCCATGTCATCTCCACCGCCGCACCGCTTGCATGGCTGAAAAAGCTCGGCAATTGTGTGTGCTGTTGCACCTGTGTTTCCATCGTGTTGTAGTAAGAAAAAATAAGGCTACGAAGTGGATGGTTGCCGGAAATGATGTCTATGACATTGCTTCGGCCCACCGAACTGCCCCACACATGGTTGAAATTGCTGTCACGCTCGCCGACAATGGTTTCCCAAATGAGAAGTTGCGTGGCGATGGCCTGTGCAATGGCGGTGTCGTTTCCACTCACGGCACTGCTCCAGTTTGAATTCAAAGGCCCCGTGTAGCCGTATTGCATGATGCGTCCGATATAGGCTTTTACGATGTAAGGCGGAATGGTCGGGTTGATGTTCGAGGGGTAATTGTCCCAGTAATCTTCGCCACGAGCACCCATTGACGTGCCGGTAGAGAGAACAACACCCGGCTCGATGCAGTAGGCAATTTGCCCGTTGTAGCCGTCAAGGCCGTACATATACCACTTGCCTGTGTCTGCGCCGGTTTCGGATGTAAAGGATGCGCCGTTCATGAAGGTGTGTGGGGAATACCCCCAACCGGCTTTGTTCGGGTCTGCTCCACGGGGCAGGGAAAGTATGTGCACCGTGGTTGCCGCCGCTTGTACCGATATTCCCGCAAAGGTGCTCATGCAGAGCATCACAGCGAGGAATGCGGTTAGAATTCGCTTGTGTAGTTTCAAGTTTACCTCCTGTTTTTCAATAAAAAAAGACACACCTTTCGATGTGCCTTAGCGTGTATTTTGCTATAGTCAATTGATTTAAAAATTGCTACAGATTGCCGAGCAGAAATTTTGATTATCAAGGCGGAGGATTGAGGAATGCTTTGCGCATTCCGATTGACGACAACAAAGATAAGCTAAATTTATGCCGGTAAGATGTGCTTGTTTTTAAGTTGATTGACTATGCTATGCGTAAGAAATGTAGATGTTGTACCTACCGCCGCCGATATCCTCTGCCCATACGTTGAACTTTGTAAACCCCGAAGATTGGTACCATGCGAGCATACCCGATAAATCTCGGTCGAGATAGAGAGAGTCTGCCGATGCGACGATAGGGTTGTCCCAACTTCCTGTGACGGATGTGTCATATGTCATACCAAGCCCAGTGCCGGAATTTATCGCAAATTGTACCCATGTGTTGACGTCAAAAGCCGGTGGGGCAGGCTCTGGCGCAGGTTGTGGTGCCGGTTCGGGAGTTGGTGCCGGTGTAGGTGCAGGGGTGGGCTCGGGTGTTGCCTGCGGCACCTGCGAAGGCGGCGGTGTTGGCTCTGCTTGTGGTTGTGGTGTGGGCTGTGTTTCATGCTCGGGCTGTGGCGGCGTTACTGTCATGGTGTATTCGTTAGCCACATATTCCACCGTGTTTTCGGGTGTTTGTTCTGTTTGCGGCACTGCCACCGAGGAACTTTCAGAATTTCTTGTATTTCCCGTACTTTGCTGTGCCTGTGAACGACCGGTGGAAACATTGCTCTCGTCTGCCGTGTCGCTTTCATCAGCGGCTGTCTGCTCACTGCTGTCCTCATCACTTACCGAGAAAGAGATGGATGTTTCACTGCTGCTTGCCGCCACATCACTGCTTTCCACATCTGCCTGTGAAGTTGCCGTTGTTTGGGCACCACACCCTGTGAGAGATGCTAAAATAAGCGCTGTTGCTATGAATTTTTTCATTTGTTTAACCTCCTGTTGTTTGTTGCTTTCATTTTAGCAACACCGAGGGCAATAGACAAAGGTGCAAATTCTCTTTTTCGGGTAGTTTAGCGCTAGTAATATATATAGGGGGATTGTAAGGGGGATTTTTAGCGTTCGTCACGAGCCGATTTTTGCCGTTCACGGTGACGGTTGTAAAATTCAAGTGCCTTGACAACATAGTCTTCGGCTTTGTCCTTTTGTACGGTATCGGGAATAAGGCGAGTTATCCGCTCATCAAACCGAGATTTAGGGCGCTGATTTGGCTTTTCTTCGCTGA
>CAYJJK010000136.1:0-5531 GCA_964370445.1 uncultured Oscillospiraceae bacterium
GTTTACCTCGGTGCAAACCAGGCTGGATGGTGTGAACCTTGTGTTGCGCGAAAACATCACCGGTGTGCGTGTGATTCGGGCTTTCACTGCGGAAGAGCGCGAGCAATCTCGCTTTGATGCAGCCAATGTAGAGATGACAGAGGCTTCTATTAAAAGCCAAACCGTGGTGGCAACGCTGATGCCGCTGATGATGCTGGTGATGAACCTATGCACGGTGGTTATCGTGTGGTTTGGCGGCAATCAAATTGCAAATGGCCAGTTGCAAGTGGGCGATTTGATGGCCTTTATTCAGTATATGATGCTGATCATGTATGCCCTTATTATGATGAGCTTGATTTTAGCGCTGATGCCACGCAGCATGGTTTGTGCAAAGCGCATCAACGAGGTGCTGGCCATAGAGCCCACCATTGTAAACGCTCAAAACGCCAAAATACCGGAAAACAAAAGCGGTGTTGTGGAGTTTCGCAACGTGGCCTTGCGCTATGGTGAGGGTGAAAATGCGGCCGTAAAAAACATCAGTTTTACGGCCGAGGCCGGCAAAACCACGGCCATTATCGGGGCTACGGGTAGTGGCAAAAGTTCTGTAATTTGCTTAATTCCACGCCTGCGAGACGTAAGTGAAGGTGAAGTGCTGGTGGACGGTGTGAACGTGAAAGAATATGACCTGCCTTCTCTTCGCAAACGCATTGGCTATGTGCCGCAAAAATCCATGCTGTTTTCGGGCACCATCCGCTCGAACATTGGTTATGGGCAAAAGGATTTGCCTTTTGAGCGCATAGAGCGCGCCGCACGCATTGCACAGGCTGAGGGTTTTATTTTAGAAAAAGAAAAACAATACGATGACCCCGTGGCTCAAGGCGGCACAAATGTTTCGGGTGGGCAGCGCCAGCGTCTTACCATTGCAAGGGCCCTTGCCAGTGAAGCTTCCATTTTTGTGTTTGACGATAGCTTTTCGGCGCTGGATTTTAAAACGGATGCCGCTTTGCGCGCTGCCATTGAGGAAAACAACCCCGAGGCCACGCTTATCATTGTGGCACAGCGTGTGAGCACTATCTTAAATGCCGACACCATTTTGGTTTTGGACCAAGGTGAAATTGTTGGCAAAGGTACCCACGAAGAACTGACGAAAACCTGCCCTGTGTACGCAGAAATTGCGTCCACACAACTTTCGTAAAGGAGGGGCATCAAAATGGCTGATTTTACTGCATTTGCAAAAAATGGCACAAAAAAACCACCAAAGGCCAGAGATTTTGGCGGCACAGTGCATCGTCTTTTGGGCTATTTTAAACCGTATCGTTATCGTGTGTTTGCCATGATTTTTTGTGCCTTATTTGGCGTGTTTTTTAACATTTTAGGCCCCAGAATTTTGGGGAATGCCACCAACATCATTGCCACGGGTGTGGCAGAGGGCGAAATTCAGTTTATGCGTTTTCATCTAACGCTCGTGGCTCTTGTGGTGGTGTATGCTCTGTCTGCCGCGTTCACCTACACACAGCAAAAAGTAACGGCAAACGTGGCGCAAACCACACTTTCAGATTTGCGCACGGAGGTGGATAAAAAAATCCACCGTTTGCCCCTAAACTACTACGACACCCATACTCACGGAGACATCCTTTCGCGCACCACCACCGATATTGAAACCATCAGTACCACCTTGCAACAGCTGCTTACGCAGTTCATCACCTCGGCGTTTACCATTGTAGGGATCATCATTATGATGCTCACCATCAGCTGGCAGATGACCGTGATTGCCCTTATGGTGCTTCCCGCGGCGCTTACCCTTTGCACTGCTGTGATAAAACGCAGCCAAAAATACTACATCGGGCAGCAAAATAAACTGGGGCATGTTAGCGGCTATGTGGAGGAACTTTATTCCGGACATACCATCATGAAGCTGTATGGAACAGAAGATCGCAGTTGTGATGAGTTTAATGATATGAACGACAGCCTTTACGCAGACGCACGTCGTGCCCAGTTTATTTCTAGCATCATGATGCCACTGACAAACCTTGTGGGCAACATTGGCTATGTGGGTGTGTGTGTATTTGGTGGTGTTTTGGCCTCGGGTGGGCAGCTCACTGTGGGTGCCATCCAAGCTTTTATCCAATATATGCAGCAGTTCACCTTGCCTATTACGCAAACCACCAACATCATCAACCTATTGCAAAGCACCATTGCCGCGGCCGAGCGCGTGTTTAGCCTTTTAGACGAAGAAGAGGAAATAGCCGAGCGAGAAAAACTGCAAACGCCAAGCAGTGTGCAAGGCGACATCACCTTTGAAAGCGTAAAATTCGGCTACACACCCAACCGCCTGCTCATCACAGATATGAATGTGCATGTGAAGGCCGGCCAAAAAGTGGGGATTTGTGGGCCGACAGGTGCAGGTAAAACCACGTTAATTAACTTGCTTATGCGTTTTTACAATGTGAACGGTGGCACCATACGCATTGATGGCATCGACAGTTACGACATGAGCCGAGAGACCTTACGTAATCTTTTTGGCATGGTGTTGCAAGACACTTGGCTGTATTCGGCCACCATCCGAGACAACATTCGTTACGGCAGGCCAAAGGCCAGTGATGAAGAGGTGGAAGAGGCCTGCCGCATGGCAAACGCCGATTTCTTTATTCGTGCGTTGCCCGAGGGCTATGAAACCATGCTGGAGGAAGATGCCGCAAACTTTTCTTCCGGCCAAAAGCAACTGCTTACCATTGCAAGAGCTTTTTGTGCCGAGCCCCAAATTTTAATTTTAGATGAAGCCACGTCTTCGGTAGACACTCGTACCGAAAAGTTGATTGGCGAAGCAATGGGACGCCTAACAAAAGGAAAAACAAACTTCCAAATTGCGCATCGCCTTTCCACCATCCGCGATTCCGACCTGATTTTGGTGTTGCGTGACGGCGACCTTGTAGAGCAAGGAAACCATGACGAATTGCTTTCCATGAATGGCACCTATGCCGAACTCTATCGCAGCCAATTTGCCTAAAAGGAGAAATATATGGCACTAAAGTACACAAAACCGCGTGGAACCGAGGATGTTCTTCCGGCAGAAAGCTGGAAGTGGCAGGCCCTGGAAAACGCAATGCACGAAGTGGCACGCCGCTTTGGGTATTTTGAAATACGCATGCCTACGTTTGAGGACACAAACTTGTTTGCGCGTGGAGTTGGCGAAGGCACCGACATTGTTTCAAAGGAAATGTACACATTTGAAGACAAGGGGGGGCGCAGCATCACCCTGCGGCCCGAGGGCACAGCCGGTGTGGTGCGTGCCACCTTGGAAAATGGACTGCTTTCCAGCAGCCCTCTACCGCTGAAAAGCTATTATCTGCAAAGTTGTTTTCGCTACGAAAGGGCCCAAAAAGGGCGATTGCGCGAATTTCACCAGTTTGGCATCGAGTGTTTTGGCACACAAAACCCCGCCTCAGACGTGGAAGTAATGGCCCTTGCAGACGCCTTGTTTTTAGAGCTTGGTGTGAGAGAACACATCACCTTGGAAATCAACAGCCTTGGTTGCCCTTCATGTCGTCCGGCATATCACACGGCGCTGCGCACCTATTTTGAGGCGCAGAAAGACACACTTTGCGCCACCTGCCTTGACCGCCTAGAGCGTAACCCACTTCGCCTTTTGGACTGCAAAGAAGAGCGTTGTAAGGCCATTGCAAAGGATGCGCCCACGGGCCTTGATTATCTTTGTGAGGATTGCAATGAACACTTTGACGAAACCAAGCGTCTTTTGAGCAATATTGGGGTGGATTTTCGTGTGAATACCCGCATTGTGCGTGGGCTTGATTACTACACCAATACGGTGTTTGAGTTCATCGCCGAGGGGGTGGGCACCCAAGGCACCGTGTGTGGAGGCGGGCGCTACAACGGCCTTATTGAGCAACTGGGCGGCAGTGCCACGCCGGCTGTGGGGTTTGGCATGGGCATAGAGCGCATGCTACTGCTTTTAGAAGAGCAAAATGCCCTGCCCCAAAAACCACAAGGACCTGATTTGTATCTGGTTTCGGCAGATAGTGCAGGCTTACAAGTGGCACAGGCACTTTGTTCCACTTTACGCAGAGGAGGTTTTTCTGCCGAATGTGACCTTGCTTCGCGCAGCGTGAAAGCGCAAATGAAGGCTGCCGGCCGTTTAAACGCACGTTTTTCTGTGGTGCTGGGAGAAGCCGAAGTAGCCGCCGGCACCGCCGAAATGAAAGATATGTTTGGTGGAAAAGCAAGAGTGCTCTCTTTACAAAATGCAATACAATCACTGAAAGAGGCGTGCAGTGCGCCTTTAGGGGAGGAATAGAAATGGAAACCATGGGAAATTTGCGTCGCACACATTATAGCGACGCCGTAAACGAAACACTGGTGGGGCAAACGCTTACTTTAGCGGGCTCTATTGCCAAAAGCCGCGACCTTGGCGCCATGATTTTTGCCGATTTGCGCGACGGCCATGGCCTTGTGCAATTGGCTTTTGGAGATGGCACAGAGGTGGATGTTTTTGAAAAAGGGCGAAAACTGAAGGCGGAATATGTGGTGATGGCAAAGGGCACCTTACGTCTACGTGAAAGTGCAAACCCAGACATTCCCACAGGTAAAGTGGAATTGTTTGTAACAGAGCTACGTATTTTAAGTGAGGCCGAAACCCCACCGTTTGAAGTGCGAGACGACGTGCACGTGGGTGAAGAACTTCGCTTGCGCTATCGCTATTTGGATTTGCGCAGAGACAGCCTGCACAGCATTATGCGCCTGCGCAGCGAAGTGTGCCGCTGTGTTCGCGATTATTACTACGGTGAGCATTTCGACGAGGTGGAAACCCCGATGCTAGTAAAATCCACACCTGAAGGCGCACGAGATTACCTTGTGCCCAGCCGTGTGCAGTCTGGCTCGTTTTATGCCTTGCCACAAAGCCCACAAATTTATAAGCAAATTCTTATGCTTAGCGGTTTTGATCGGTATTTTCAAATTGTGCGGTGCTTTCGCGATGAAGATTTGCGTGCCGATCGCCAGCCGGAGTTTACACAAATTGATATGGAAATGTCGTTTGCCGACGAAGAGGATGTGCAAAGTGTAAACGAAGGACTGGTAAAGGCAATCTTCCAAAAATTTATGAATATTGATGTGCCTACACCGTTCCCGCGCATGCGCTACACCGAGGCGATGGATCGCTTTGGCAGCGACAAACCCGATACTCGTTTTGGCCTTGAGTTATGCGACGTGAGCGAGGCGGTGCGTGGCTGTGGGTTTGGTGTGTTTAGCGGTGCTTTGGAAAATGGAGGCAGTGTACGCCTTATTAACGCCAAAGGGCTTGCCTCTCAAATGTCGCGCAAAAACATTGATAAATTGACCGATGTTGTAAAAACCTATGGCGCAAAAGGTTTGGCCTTTTTACGCCTTAGCGAAGACGGCGAAAGTTCTAGCTACGAAAAATTCTTAAGTGAAGACGAAATTGCCGCTGTGCGCAAGGCTGCAGGGGCTGAAGTGGGCGATGTATTATTGCTGGTGGCCGATAAAAACAGCACCGTATTTGCGGCGCTTGGCGCTTT
>CAYJJK010000137.1:0-5359 GCA_964370445.1 uncultured Oscillospiraceae bacterium
TATGCGGCGTACCATTTGAAGTTGTCCACAGGAATTTTCATGGCTTGCGCAATCTTCGGGGCGTGCTCTTCCAAAAGATTTTTCCACGCATTGGCATGGTCGAATCCAAGAATAGCGGCATCTTCGCGTGTCAGGGAGATAATCGGTGTCCACACATTGCCCTCATGCGTGGCCACCTCCTGTGCTACTTTGGAAAGCACGATGGGACCATCACCGCTTGTGAAAAGCCCATGACTTTGCAATTTTTCAACCCGTGGCCGCAGGGCGATATAATCCACATAGTTTTCCTTTTTTGCCGTCTGTTCTTCGGCCACAGTTACGGGTTCGACACCGTCACGCATGGCCACATAGTTGACGAGATTGGCACGATGCATACCACCACTTTTGATGTACGGCATTTTTAAAATGAGCCGTGGCAAAAAACCTCACCTCATTTCTCTGAATTTTCAAGCTGTTCCAATAGCGGATGCTCGAACGCATCCTCAACGGCCACACGCCCCTTGGTTCGTTTGAGTTCCTGAATGCAGGCACCGCGCAGTTTCCTCACCGCATCCTCGTCTATCTCATACCCATACGCCAAAATATGCATCATCATGCTCATTTCAACGCTTAGACGAAAGAGGTTTGAGGCCTGTCGATTTTCAGAATCTCGAATCACGGCTTTCACCGCACCCACCAAGATTTGGGAGAGGTATTCGGACGATTGGCGGCTCGTTAGATAGCCCACATAGAAAGTGACCGCCTTTTCGATGAACTCACTACGGCTTTTGCAGTTGTCGCTTGCAAAAACCCTGTCTATACTTTCGATGGTTTCGGGATACATCCACACGGCTGTACGCTTTTTATTAAGCTGTTCATTTGTTTTCATTTTGTCTCCTTTCGCCGGGTGGACACGGTGACGACCACCCGACATTATTCGTATACATGACAATTTCCTGTGTTCCTGACCACCTCCTTGGAACAAATTGCAAAAACCGACCACCTTGCACTACTTCTGCGCTTTGCTTTAGAATGGTCTTTACTACGATGTTTTGCGGACGGCACTGCCGTCCGCTGTGAACCGCGAGGGGAGTTCCGACCCCCTCGTTTTATCCTGCAACAAAATATCACCGAACCAAATTCTCATATACGAGCGGCATACCCCCTTTTTTCATTTGCCCCGACAAAGCTCCAAAAGCCCGAAAAAATCCTGCGCAGGCATACACACCCTACCGTCCTTTTTCATTGGCCTTAAACGGGCAAAAAGTGGCCTAACGGGGTGTGCTTGTTGGCTATTATTCATCGGGGTAGCTTTGCGGCACAACCTTTACCGCCGGTTTCGCTTTCACCTCCGGCTTGCTTTCCCTCAAAAGCTTGTCTTCCAAATACTCCCTCGTCTGCGGCGGCACGTGCTTTTCATACAACCTTTGCAGGGTGCCGGAAAGTTCCCCCTGCAAATCGATCTCTTTTTTGCCGAGGTAAAAGGTGAGCGCATCCAGTTTTTCGGTCTCGAACGTGACGGACAAGGTTGTCTTTTTCATAGGCTCAAATCCTCCATCGGGTTAAATCCTTGGATGGTTATTTTCGGTTCCAGTGCTTCTTCTTGGCCTGTAAATTCGGGCGTATCTGCAAAAACTTTGATGCAAAGAGCTATCTGCTCATCGGTGAGCGAGCAAAAATCTTCGCCGCCGTCGCCACAAACAAAGAACGGCCCGCAGATGATATCGCTGTCACCGAGCCAGCGGTTCGGCTACATCCCATTGAGTTTGCCCTCTTCGTTCACCACGGCAAGGCAGTCTGCGCCGAGATAAATCGTCTCGATGAGGCCACCCACCTCGGCTTGCAAGGCGGACAAGGTGTTTTCGATTTCTTTCACCACGGGCGCTTTTCCCACGTCCATTTTCAAAATTCGGATGCTGTTTTCTTTCATAAACTGACCTCCATTTCATTGCTTTGGTTGTGTTCGGGGTAGCAGTCTCTGTCCAAGGTGATTTCAAATTTGCCGTCGTCAAAAAATTCGAGATGTTCGATGTCCTGCATCTCTTTTAGGCAAGTAGCAAACAACACGTCGAATCCGTTCCCCTCACGTAGAGGAATTTCGTATTGCTGAGAGATTTCTTCGATGTCAAACTGCTTTTTCATATCGAAGACGGCTTCTGAAAACACAGCCTCGCACACGGTTTGCACTTGCTCCACAATGTGCGGCAGGATGCAGGGCACGTAGCTTGAGTATCGCGCGTAAGAAAAGCCGGAACTTTCGATGAGGATGCCGTCTCCGGTGTCCTCGTTCAGTGCCAAAATTGCATGGAGCGTGCCGTTTTCATCTTCGTACATCCATTCGCGGTTCTCCTCGATAAAGGCATAGTCGCAGAGCAAGTTGTTACGGAACACAGAAAATTGCGCATCATCAAGTATTGTGATGTGCTCGATGACACAAGCCGTGGGGTTGTACTCGTCTTCTTTTTGGTTGAGAATTGCGTTGATTTTCATGTGTACTCCTCTCGTCTTTTAGGGCAAATATGCCCTTGGATTTGCGTGCTGTCCATTTACGATGGTCTCAAAATGCAAGTGTGGGCCCGTGGTGTCACCCGAAGAACCGATGGCGGCAATGGCTTGGCCTGCCGTCACGGTTGTGCCCACACCGACAAGCAATTGCGAGTTGTGTGCGTACAAAGTTTCAAAACCACTGCCGTGGTCGATGCGAATGTAGTTGCCATAGCTGTGATGAAAGCCCGAAATTGTAACCACACCATCGAGCACGGCATACACCGGCACACCGCTTCCGGCCGACAAATCTATGCCCAAATGAAACTCCGGCTCGCCCGTAATCGGGCTGATTCGGTCGCCAAATTCACTGCTCACCGCCGAGCGCCAGCCTGCAATCGGCTCCACAAAACCATCCATGCCGACGAAAGGAACGTCACCCGAAGCGAGGCCGCCTTGCTTTTGCCTGTAGTAAATTTCTCGGATGTTGGTGGTGTCGGCCTCTGAAACCACAACACCAAAACGCGCAGACAGGTTGCTATAAACAATATTTACATCCCGAATCGGCACACTCACCTCATAGGTTTCCATGTGTGATTCCGCTTCTTCCTCACCGTCCTCCGAGGGCGAAATCACAATGCGTGTGCGTTCTTCACGGCGAACAAAGCTGTCCACAAATTGGCTCACGTAAGCCGCACCCTGCGACGCTTCCCCGAAAAACAGCGCATAAAAAACAGCCTTGACCTGTGTGGCATCAAGGCTGTTTTCGTCTTCCATTTGGCTGTTTTGGTGCTCTATCGCGGTGTCAAGCTGTGTGAAATGGGCTTGCATCGTTTCGATGTGAGACTTGAATTCTTGTGGAACATGGCTTGGTATATCCCCCCCTTTGAAGACCAATTCCACCGTTTGGACGTTGTGTTCTGCCGCGCCGCTCATCGCTGCGCTGATGACCGTTGTGCCGAGAATGAACGGCGAGAGCAAGCCCACAAGCACCCACGCCACGGTTTTTCGTACCTTTTCGTTTGTCAAAAGGGAGGCTGCCACTTTCACGCCTGCCACCGCCGCCGCAGGAACTGCCACTATCGACCACCCGCCTTTCCAAAAAGTTTCGCCTTGTATTCGGGCGCGTGGACGGCCAAATTGTACCGCTCGTTGCCGCACTTGAACAGGCACACGCCACGCTGGGGGAATTTGATGAGCTTGTATTCGCTTTCCTCCAGCTGAAGATTGTCCATGTAGAACTTGCTGTCAATGTTTCCGGCGTGAAACAAAAATTGGTGGGTAGGGATGGAAAACAACGGCTTTGTGTACTCTGCAATGCCTTGCACAGCGAAATCTTCGAGATTTTGACTGGCCAGAATTACCGCCGATTCTTTCTTGCGCACACGCTTGGAAAAATTGCGGATATACTCCACCGCTGTCATGTTCGAGAGGAAAAGATAGAGCTCATCAATCGCCGCCGCTGTGTTGCCCTCGGTCAACAGTTTATCCGACATATACGACAGTACATTGAAAAGCAGAGCGTTTTTGACGTTCTTGCTCGCTTGCAAGAGCCCTTTCACACCAAACACGATGAACCGATCCGAGGTGATGTTGGTGTGTCCGTTGAAAAAGGTGCTTTCGGCACCAAGGCACATCGAGTGCAGGCCAAGCAGAATTTCCCGAAGCATTTCCCTTGTGTAGAGCTTGTTTTCATCTACTAAAAACTGTTCTTGCTCCGCCTCGATGAGGGCATACAAATCAGACAAGATGGGGTAGTCCGTCTGTTTCAACCGCCGAAAATGGGTGCTGTCGCTGATGTTCCACTGTGCATACAGTTTGGAAAGCAGGATTTCAATGACGTCGATGTGACTATCCTCAAAATCCTTATAGCTACGAAAAAAGTCCTTGAGGAAACTGATGTGTTGGCTGAGTTTGGTTTTCTTTTGGAAGGTTTGTGGGCCATCGGCTTCTTCGCTCGTGAAGCCCTCGTTCCACGTTTTCGGCTCCAATGGGTTGATGCGATATTCGCCACCCATAAGGTCAATGAAGCAACCACCGAGATTTTCGGCCAATTCTTTCATTTCGTTTTCGGGGTCTAGCGAGATGACATTTTTTCCTGCTTCCAAAATGTTGCACAAAATGAGCTTGAGCAAGTAGCTTTTGCCTTGGCCGGAGTTGCCTAAGATGAGGATGTTGGCATTGGTTTTGTCATCGGCACGGCGGTCGAAATCCACAAGAATGTTGCTCCCGAACTTGTCACGTCCGAGGTAGAAGCCGTTCGGGTCGGTCTTGCCGGAGTAGTTGAGGGGGAACAAATTTGCTACGGAACTTGCCGGAAGCACGCGCTCAAACTGTGCACCAAGCTGATTTTTTCCGGCAGGCATGACGGAGAGAAAACCCTCTTGCTGTTTTAAATGGAGCCTATCTACATTGAGTTTTGAGCGGACAAGCTCGGTGAGCACATCGGTTTGGAGCAGTTTGAGGGCGTCCATGCTGTCAGCAATGAGTTCGATGAAAACGGCACAATGCAAAAGCGGCTCGCGGTTGCGGTGCATCGTGCTGACGAGCGTTGCCACGTCTTCGAGGTTGCTTTGCGCGGTAATCGTCTCTTGCATATTGTTGCCGGAGGTGCCGAGACGGTTTTTGTTGGTGGCGTTGTGGATGATTTTCCGTTCTTCGTGCGCCGACACTTGCCGTGTGTAGATGCGCAAAGTCACGCCGTCTTTTTCGCCGAGGTGACGCAAAATGGCCTGCTCATTTGTGGCCGTGGGGTACTCGCGCAGGGCCCACACACAGCGGAAAGTGTTGCCGCACAGGAAGTGGTCGACATTAAATTTGATGACAGATGGGGCCACCATGTCGAGGAAATCTTTTGGGATGGGGGTGGAGGGTTTGGGAATGGGAGCGTGTTTTT
>CAYJJK010000138.1:0-5181 GCA_964370445.1 uncultured Oscillospiraceae bacterium
ATTTAAAATGTTGTTTTCAGTTTTGCTCATAGGTGCCGTCCTTTCACGCAGAACGGCTCATTTGTGATACTTCCATGTTACCACACGAAGCCGACTTTTCCAATATGTCATTTCGTACAATGCGCAAAATCTTATCCTCCATCGTTTCGCTCTCGGTATCAGAAAAATAAACGGTAACCTTGAAAATGGTTGAACCTATGCGTTTTGTTATGGTTTTACAGTTTTTATCTGTCATCCTGTATCCTCCGTATTTTCATTTTTTATCACTTGTTGTATAATGGAAGCAGAGGTTCCGTTATACTGTAATTAGCCCTCGAGAGTAATATATAGACAACAAAATATATTACTCCCCTACTAATAGGAGAAATCAGGCACTGTTTGCGGAACTGTTTTTGAAAAATATTTTTCGGGAGGTGGAAACAACGGCAAACATGGAGGATATTGTAGAGTTTGAACAGCAGGAACAGCGCAATTCTTTGCTCTTAATAGAACAAATTGAGCGAACCGAATTTGAGCATTTAAAAGAAGAGACGGTTTTTCGTTCGGTTTCCGACGACACCCCCGAAAAGAAAAAACTGAAACGAGAATTAAAGGCGGAAGCGCTGGCAAGGCTTGAAAAATCTGCACGCACTGTAAATGATTTTCATA
Source organism: uncultured Oscillospiraceae bacterium (assembly GCA_964370445.1). Classification (GTDB taxonomy): domain Bacteria; phylum Bacillota; class Clostridia; order Oscillospirales; family Ruminococcaceae; genus JAAYCI01. Next base: position 649 of record CAYJJK010000138.1, read on the forward strand.
CTGTTTTAGAGTGGTGGGACAAGCTGGATGCGAACAGAGAAAGACGAGAACGATATCACGAGGTAAGCCGAAGCGGTGACGATATTCCACTTGATTACGGTGCAAAAGAGGACGGCCTGTTCTTCCCCGATTATTTGAGTAAGGCTCTTGCAAAACAACTGAGAAACGGTGATTTTATTGACTTCATCTTTAACTGTCCTTACGAGATACATCAGCTTGTGAGTGCCGAATATTTGTGCAAGGTTCTTGAAAACCTAAGCGACAACCACAAAAAACTGCTGTATCTTCATGCGGTAAGGCTCTTCAGTTCAAAGGAAATAGCAAAAATACGAGAACAGAGCGACAGGAATATCCGCAAAATTCGTGTGACGATGTTTAAAAAGATACACAAGGCAATTTTGCCGTTGTTGCTTGAAATGCAAAGTATCGGTGAGCCCTTAACCTTAGAGGAAAAACGGTTTTTGGAGAAAATGAACACAACCTCTCTTGACGCAAATAAGAAAATTTAGTACAATCGTAATATAATTTCATGATATATAGATTACAGGTGATAAAATGAATCCTTTGTTTTCACGCTTGGGTTCCCATTGGGTGCGATACAGCGATTATGAATGGAAAACAGCCGACAACGGCAAACTATACATAAGGCCCACGCCGATTGCACAGCCCATTATTTATGACCCGCTGGAGGAAGCGGAAACCCTTGTGTTGCATGCCTTGAATATAGGCAAACTTTGCATGTCAAAAAGCCCCGATGATGAAATCAAGGAGGCAATTTTGCAGTTTGCATTGAAATACGGCTTGTTCGGACTTATGACAGCATTGCCGACCACAACCGGCTTTATGGACTATACGGCGGTTTATCTGCCGAAAAACAATTTTATCAAAGCCGAAACTATGAAAACCGAAGCGTATCTTGCGCTTTTCTTTCCTTTTGAAAAAGCGGATGTTGTAAAAAACGGTGTGGAATCAATGTGGAATATCGCCGGAGACACGGCTATGATGGCACTGGCCATGACAATGAGCGATAAGCCTATGGCAGTCAACATGAGTTTCCAAAGGGAGTATGCAGAGAGTTTTGAATGGCTAAAACAGCAGTTCAGAAATTGGTTTTTTACCTTTACGGTTAGCTTTTTATATTACGAAGATTATGATAAGCTTGAGGAAGATACAAGGAAGTTGCTTCGCCAAAGCATTGCGGCGTTTGATGGAATCACACCGACTTATCACATTGCATTGCTCGATAAGCCGACCATCGTTTGGGATTTCCATTCTCTCTTGCTCGGCATTCAAATGATGTTTAGTTTTATGCTGACAGAGGACAAAAAGCCTTTAAAATTATGCAAGCACTGCGACACCGTATTTGTGGCCAATCGCCCCGACACCGTTTTTTGCAGTCCCCAATGCAAGAATAGGTATAATGTGTATAAGAGCAGGGGAAAGAATGCGAAGGGTGGCGAAAATGAGTAATAACAAAAATTTACAAATAAGAAATAGCACTGTCGATTTTCTTGTATTTACCAAAGATAGTGGGGAAAATACAATAGAAGTTAGGGTGCAAAACGGAGATGTTTGGCTTACGCAAAAGGCGGTTGCCGAACTTTTTGATGTGGACAGAAGTGTTGTCACAAAGCACTTGAAAAATATATTCAGCAGTAAAGAGCTTGATGAAAATTCAGTTTGTGCAAAATTTGCACAAACTGCTGACGACGGTAAAACGTATCAATATAAATTTTATTCATTGGCAGCTATAATTGCTGTTGGGTATCGCACAAACTCAGATAGAGCTACACAATTTAGGCAATGGGCAACGAAAGTTTTGAGCAGTTTTGCGAAGCAAGGTTATGTACTGGATAAAGATAGGCTGATTAACGGACAAATTTTCGATGAAGAATATTTCGACCATTTAATCTCAGAAATCCAAGAAATCCGTGCCAGTGAGCGACGATTTTATCAAAAAATCACTGATATTTATGCTACTGCTGTTGATTATACAGTAAACAGCAAAACGACCAAAGACTTTTTTGCGATGGTACAAAATAAGATGCATTTCGCAATTCATGGAAATACTGCCGCCGAAGTTATTGTCAATCGTGCAAGTCACAAAAAAACAAATATGGGGCTTAATTCTTGGAAAAATGCTCCGAACGGAAAAATTGTGAAAGCCGACGTTTCGATTGCTAAAAACTACTTATCTTCAAATGAGCTTACAGAATTAAATGAAATTGTCACTATGTATCTTGATTATGCAACAAGGCAAGCAAGGCGACATATTCCGATGACAATGGCTGACTGGGCATCTAAATTAGATGCGTTCTTAAAATTTAATGATGCCGAGATTTTGCAAAATAAAGGACATTTGACTTCAGCTATTGCTAAGGCGTTCGCAGAGAGCGAATTTGAGCAATATCGTGTAATCCAAGATAAACTATACCAAAGTGACTTTGATAGACTGGTTTTTGACGCTCCTGCTGATGACTAAAAAACAAAAGCCCCACAACCGATTTTTACGATTGTGGGGCTTTTGCCTATGCATAGACTATTTCCGCATAGATGATTTCTTCAACTCTTGCCTTTATGTTTTCCATTCGCCCGACCCACAACATCTGGTCTGACATTTTCAGCTGTTCGGTTACATTCTCGGTTTTCATCATTTGTGGTATCATGGTATCAAGCAGATGCTGGGCCTGTTCTTGTGCATCTTGTAAATGAGAGGACAATTTGTCGCTGAGTAGTAGATGATTATATACTACGGGCCTATGCTCCTTTAAATAGGTTTTTCGCAACATTCCGTATTTGCCAAGCGGTCTTTCCTCTTTATTTTCGGGAAGTGCTAGGTTTGGAAGGTAGTAATCGCCTACTTTTGAATAGGTACCACCCATTTTTTCAAATGTACTTTGCATTTAAAATCCCCTTTCGCTATAATTTGACTGTAAAAAATCCTTTCCCATAGCTTATGCTTACATTTCACCACAAATGAGCCGTTCTGCTATGTGTATTCGGTGATATTACTATCACCCTTTACAGTATATGTCTTCGTATAGACGTTCATACAGCAAGTCAATCTCATTTGACCTCGCCTGTGCAATCTGCAAGTTTTCTTGATTTTTGCGCTGTGTAAGGGCAAGCTGTTTGTAATGCTCATCCATAACTATTTTTACAAAATCATCCTCAAAAATACTTGCAAAGCGTATGATGTTTTCAAGCTGAGTTTGCACAATTTTTTCAATGGCATCCACACGAATATGATGTGTTTTCTTACACAAGCCGTTATTTGCCCTGTTGTTACGACAAGAAAAATAATGATTATCCGGGTTGTCGTGCGTGTACTTGTAGTTTAGGTTTGCGCCACAATCAGAGCATTTCAAAAAGCCAGCAAATAAATGTTTTTCTACATGCTTTGGTTTTCTGCGCTTTGTGTTTCCCAAAGTCTTTTGCACATCTTCCCAAATTTTACGGCTAATAATCGGCTCATGCACGTCCTTGTGTACTTCCCATTTTTCCTCGGGATTTTCAAGACGTGCTTTTAATTTGTACGACTTTGAGTATGTTTTGAAATTGATTACATCCCCAACGTAAGATTGATTAAGCAAAATCCCTCTAACCGATGACACATCCCAAAAATAATCGCCACGGGGCGACTTTTTGGTTGCCGACTTGTAACCTTTACGCACAGCATACACAGATGGTATCAAGACCTTCTGTCGTTTAAGCGTTTTTACAATGTCGTGAGTGCTCTCACCGTCACGTCGCATTTGGAATATGTATCTAACAACCTCTGCGCCCTCCTCGTCTATAACCCACCGCCTTGTGTCTTCATCATCGTATTTATACCCAAAAGGCGGGCTACCTATGGCATATCCTTGTTTGCTTTTTGTGCGAAGTGCAGAACGCATTTTACGGCTCATATCCTTTGCGTACCACTCATTTATAATGTTACGAAACGGGGTGAAATCGTCCTCGCCGTTTGCGCTGTCCACACCGTCATTGACAGCGATAAAGCGCACATTGTGCATTGGAAATACCGTTTCTGTGAGTTGCCCTACCTCGAGATAATTTCTGCCGAGACGGCTCATGTCTTTTACGCACAGGGTTGAAACTCTATCGGTAGTTACTAAATTTATCATACGCTGAAAACCGTCTCTTTTCATGGTAACGCCGGACACTCCATCGTCGATAAAAACTTGAACATTTTTGAATTTATTGCGCTTTGCAAACTCTGTGAGCATCGCTTTTTGGTTGGATATGCTGTTGCTCTCACCGTTTTGCTCGTCCTCACGGGACAAGCGTAAATACAATGCTGTGATTTTTTCTTCATCCAATAAAATATTTGACTGCATATAGTCCTCCTTTCGCACAGCCAAATAAGCAATGTTGTATTCACATGATACAACGGTGATTAGCTGTTTACAAATGTACAATTTTGGGTTTGTATGCTGTTTTGTATTAGTTCGGCAATGGTGCCTTTTAAAGTATCACCGCTCGGCTCGTAATGAGATGCAATTTCATAAACAACCGTGCCGATTTTTTGCT
>CAYJJK010000139.1:0-5129 GCA_964370445.1 uncultured Oscillospiraceae bacterium
TCCTGCTTCAGTTTCTACATAATCACGAAATTTTAACGCCATACGGGTGGCCATTACGCTGTTGCAGCCATGTGCAATGTTTGCGAACGGACCACCATGGATGAAGGCCGGTGTACGCTCAAGAGTTTGCACAAGGTTTGGTTTGATAGCATCTTTTAAAAGTGCTGCCATTGCGCCCTGGGCATTCAGCTGGCCGGCGGTGACTGGCTCTTCTTCGCGGGTATAGCCCACAATGATGCGTGCCAAGCGGTTTTTGAGGTCGGCAATGCTTTCCGACAGGCACAAAATGGCCATAACTTCGCTTGCTACGGTGATGTCGAATCCGTCTTCACGGGGCACACCGTTGATGCGGCCGCCAAGGCCGTCGGTGATATTGCGCAGTTGACGGTCATTCATGTCCACAGCGCGTCTCCAAGTGATGCGGCGTGTATCAATGCCAAGGGCATTTCCTTGGAAAATATGGTTGTCTAGCATGGCGGCCAAAAGGTTGTTGGCAGCTCCAATGGCATGAAAATCGCCGGTGAAATGCAGGTTGATGTCTTCCATTGGTACCACTTGGGCATAGCCGCCGCCTGCGGCGCCGCCCTTTACGCCAAACACCGGGCCAAGGCTGGGCTCACGCAAGGCCACAACGCTTTTTTTGCCAATGGCGCGCAGGCCATCTGCAAGGCCTACACTGGTGGTGGTTTTGCCCTCGCCCGCGGGCGTTGGGTTGATGGCTGTTACTAAAATCAGTTTGCCGTCTGGGCTGTCTTTCTTTTCGCGCAACAGTGCGTCATCAATTTTCGCTTTGTAAAATCCATAAGGCTCACGGTATTCCTCTGCTACGCCCAATGCATCGGCAATATCGCCGATGGGGCACATTTTGGTCTCTTGTGCGATTTCAATGTCTGATTTGAATCCCATATATGTATCCACCCTCTCTTGTTTGTGTGTGTCCTAAGCCGAATTCCCACCCAGTATACACATTCTCACTATATTATGCCACACTTTTGCCAAAATGCAAGAAGTTTTTGTTTGTATTTTTATTAACAAAGTCACTATATGACATTGAAATTATTTTGCATTTTGTGCCAGAGAAGAAACCTGTAGTATGTTTTTGGGCATAGCATGGTTTAAAAAATAAAATATCACCCATTGTTACAGCGCCTAAACAGCGTCTATGGGTGATATTTTCAAAAGATGGAATAATTTTAATTGGGGATTTGCGCCAAGAGAGTGGTGATTGTCTTTTGCATGCCCTTTTGGTATAAAGAGAAAAATTTTGTCAAAATAACCAAAGAAGAATAGAAATATTTGTAAGGGCAACAATTGGTTTTGAAAAGTGTTTTAACCGTTTTTTTGGGTTTATGCTCAGGGGTCTTGAAGCGGGGGGCTGCTGTTTTGTTTTTTTTGCTTTTTATCCTCATACATTTTTTGGTCTGCCAATTGTAAAACCTCATCAAAAGGCATTTTTTTGGGGGCTTCGTTCACAACATACCCATAGCTGATGCTTAAGGGCAAAAGATGGCCGTCAATTTCGATGGGCATTTCTTGCAAGCTGTCTAACCGGGATATAAATTCTGCAACATTCTCTTGCTCATACACGTCGTGTAAAATTATGGCAAATTCATCCCCACCCAACCGAATAACCAAATCGCTCCCCCTTGCAACAGATTGTAATCTCCTTGCCAGATTGATTAGGTAAATATCGCCGATGTCATGCCCATAAGTGTCGTTAATCGGTTTAAAATTGTTGATATCAATAAAGAAAAGTGTGTAGCTTTTGGGTGGTTTTTGCTTTAACAAATCCTCAGAAAAATGGACTAATTTTTTGCGATTATACAGTTTTGTTAGGGTGTCTATATATTTTTCGTTGTTGCTGTTATAGGCATCGGTTTCTTTTTTCAAAATAGAAATATAAACCAATATAGATAAAACAACGCCGAAAAACAAGATGGCAAAAACACTTAAGCTTTGCGAAAGGCTAAAGCTTTTAGAAATGCCCAAAGTCCACTTTCCGTTCGGCAGTGGCAATTCAACAAACATTGCGTTTTCGGGCTCAAAGTGTTCACTGCTTTCAATTAAAACAGTGTCCTCTGCATTGACGGTTGCCGTGAGACTATACTCAAGGTTCACGGTTTCAAGGGCGTGCAAATCAAGGTAATCCAAAATAACATTTGTATCCATTACAATGGCAATGAACCCCCAAAACTCTTCTGTGCCATCCTCGTTTTCAAGAAATACCGCTTTTCTGGTAATTAATCCACTTCCCCCTTGTGTAAGCGTATAGGGGCCGCAAAGAATGGTTTGCCGTGTTTCTAGGGCAATTTCTGCCTCTTTTCTTCGGTTGGACATTTCAAAAATATTATCCCCTATGGCTTGCTCGTTCCCCTCTAAGGGGTACACATACTCTACAATGCCATCCGGCAAAATAGAAATATTGCGTACCTCATTTTGGTTGACGATAGGTGTAAGCAGATGCGCTAGGTCTTCTTGCGTAAAGCGATCATAATCCAGTTGTATAATGGTTTCAACTAAACTCATGCTAAAAAACAAATTGTCAAACATATTTTCTATCTTAATTTTTTGAGAGGCTAAGGTAGAGCTTACCTCTGCAGTATTGGTTTGCTTTAAGTTGGTATAGAAAAATGCAGTGACGATCACCGTGGAAAGCAGCATTACAATAAGCACATAGGTAGATAAAAGTTTGGCTTTGTTCATACTCAATAGTCCTTCCGAGATCTAGTTTACAAAAACAGAAAGGGCTATGTTTTCTTTCTGTTTTGTAATGCTTTTATTAAGAACGCTTGCCTGGTTTTTGCATTTTGCTTTCGTTGCTTTCGTATTCCCGCAGTAATTTTGCCGTTACACCGGATAAAGCCAGCAGGCCCAATAAGTTTGGAATAACCATAAAGCCATTGAATAAATCAGATAAGGTCCAAATGGTGTCTATGTTTAATGTGGCACCGATGAGCACAAAAAAGCACACCAAAACAGCGTAAACCTTGATTGATTTTTTGCCAAAGAGATACTGCACATTGGCCTGGCCAAAAAAATACCACCCCACGATGGAAGAAAAAGCAAAAAAGAGCATGCAAATGGCAATAAAGATGTTGCCAAAATGGCCGAATACACTAGAAAATCCGGCCTGTGTCAAATCAATTCCCTGTAGAGAGCCGTCCGGCGTAAGCACACCTGTGGATAAAATAACAAAAGCGGTGAGGTTGAGCACGATAAATGTGTCGATAAACACGCCTATAACGGCCACAGCGCCTTGCTGGCAGGGGTGCTTTACATTTGCCACGGCATGCGCGTGTGGTGTAGAGCCCATGCCGGCCTCGTTAGAAAATAGGCCGCGTTGAATGCCTTTTTGTATGGCCAATTTAATGGTAGCGCCTACCACGCCGCCGGCTAAGGCCTGTGGGTTAAAGGCGCCCACAAAAATGCTACCAATTGCCGAAGGCACATGCTCGATGTTAACAACAAGAACAACCAAAGCGCCAAGGATGTAAAACAATGCCATCACCGGTACAAAAAGCTCGGCAAAGCTAGCGATGCGTTTGACGCCACCAATAACAACAAAAAAGGTGCCAACAGCCAAAACAATGCCCATCACCAAGGGTGGAAGGCCAAAAGCAGTGGAAAAAGAACTGGCAATGGAATTGGATTGTACCATATTGCCCATAAAAGCCAGTGCCAAGATGATAAAAATGGCAAAAGAGGCGGCCAACACTTTTCCAAAAGTACCTTTGAAGGCCTCGCGGATATAGTAAACCGACCCACCGGTAACCGTGCCATCTTCGGCAACTTTGCGATACCTTTGGGCTAAGGTTGCCTCGGCATAGATGGTGGACATACCCAAAATGGCAGATACCCACATCCAAAAAATGGCACCGGGGCCGCCGATGGCAATGGCGTTGGCAGCGCCGGCTAAGTTGCCCGTGCCCACTTGCGCAGCAATGGAGGTGCTTAGCGCTTGAAAAGAAGTCATACTGCCGTTTTGGCTTTTATCGCGTTTGAATAACCCTCCAAACACAAGTTTAAATCCTTCCGGAAATTTACGTGCCTGCACAAACCGCAGACGTAAAGTTAAAAATATGCCGGTTCCAACAAGCAAAAACATCAAAATATAGTCCCACATAAAACTGTTTATCGCCACAATCATATCCATAAAATAAACCTTCCTTATATCTTGGGATCGTCAGCGTATAAAATATAGTATAGCGGTTGATATTATTTTGTCAATAATAGAGGGGTGTTGTCGTTGTTTGGTACGATTTTAATAATTTTGTCATAGAAGGGAATACGGCAGATAAACCAAGCAGAAAACAGGGCTTTTGGTTGTCAGAAAATACCAAATATGGTACTATGAAGACATTGATTAAAATGCAGTGTGTAAGGATGCATAGGTTTTGTGTAAAGGAGACACGATGTTAAAATCTCGTCCTTTTTTGGTTTCTGTTTTAGCATTGGTGTTTGGTTTCTTGGCCTTTTTATTGTTTTTGCCCTTTGGGTGGAGCCGCTGGTTGGGGCTTCTTTTTGCCGCACTGGGTGTCACCTTTGGCCGTTTTGGCAAACCGCAAGAAAAATGGCAGCAGCTTTTTTCTTTGCTGGGCATGTTGTTGCCGGCTTTATGTGGTGGATTGTATATATTACTTTATTATCTATAGAGTTTGTTCTTGTAGCTGCATCAAGGTGTGCCCAAAAATCAGTTGGAAAGCCGTGGCTATTATGGCCAGCGGTTAAATAAGTAGCTTTAACTTTTAAAAAATTTTGTGTTTGTTGTAGTGTTGAGGTTAGCTGTTCTCATTTTGGCTAAAGAGGAGGTTTTTTTGTGCTAAAGTTGTATCGGGGTCTCTCAAGGTATGCGGTAGAAATTGTGTTTATGCTGTTTTGCCTGTGTGGGCAATCGTTCTCCATGTTGTTTTTGCCCAACATCATGAGCAGCATCGTTAATGTGGGGGTGACAAACCAAGATATCCCCTTCATTTTGCAAAACGGACTGTTCATGTTGCTGGTTTCGCTTGGGGGTTCATTTTGTGCCATTGGTGTGGGCTATTTTGCCTCCAAATCCGGCGTTGGTCTTTGCACCGATATCCGCAAAAAATTGTTTTCTCACATCAGCCGTTTTACCCTTTCTGAATTTG
>CAYJJK010000140.1:0-5126 GCA_964370445.1 uncultured Oscillospiraceae bacterium
CAACAAGTAATTTGAGTTCAGGTAGTTCAAAATCCCTTTGTGAAACAAAGTAGTCATATGTTTTACTTTTACGGCAAACGATATCCACGCCAAACAATCTAAGTGCTTCCATATCATCATAAATTGTTTTTCTTTCTGCCTTTATCCCCAATTGATCGAGTTCTGCAATAATTTGCCGAACCGTCAATGTATGGTTTTCATCTGTTTTTTCGTGCAAAATTTTACTTAAATAAAGAAGCTTTAGTTTTTGATTTGCTGATTTTGGCATTTATACTACCTCCAGCTCACGCATCCTATCTATCACCTTTGAAAAAGTGCCATCCTGAATGCACTCGCTAATGGTTCTCTCACAAAACCTATCTTTACGCAGGTAATAAGTGTTTATCGCAAGTAGCAACTCCATATTTGCATGGCTTATAGCGCCGGACATCACATCGGCATTTTCTTTTACACTGTAATAATGCAATGTTTCAAAATAATTATAGTCCATATATCCGTTGTCATAAGAGATATGACGGTATTCACTCTCATTTATTTCATGCTGTGCGCATCTGTAATAACCATCAAAAGGCTTATAAACTAAAGCAAATTTAGCACATAATTTTTGTATATCATCTAGCTTTACAACGCTGTTTATCCAGTTCTGTGGTATGCCCTGGGAACCGTAATATATTCCTGCAAGGCCACCTGCTATTGCAGCGGTTGTGTCGGTATCTTCACCCAAATTGACGGCTTTCAGCACACATTCTTTGTAAGTATTTGTTGTAAAAAATGACCACAACACAGCTTCCAGTGTATGAACAACATACCCACTTGATTTAATTTCATCTTCTTTTAAAGTATGGATATCTTCACTTTGTATTCTTTTGAAATTTATGAGCTCCTTTTCTTTGCCGTAGAAATCATTTATGTGAATCATCGTTTGTCTCAGTGCCTTTTCCTTTTTGTATCCTTTCAAAAGTTCTGAGGCAAACTGTACATATACCGCGCATGCAATCTTTGAGCGCACATGAGCATGGGTAAGTGCAGATATATTTTCTACGATTTCGAATTTCTTTTTTAGTGGCATGCCCATGGTGTAAAACACAAGCGGAAGCATGCGCATAAGCGACCCGTTGCCATTGTCAAATTCATCACCGCCACCCGAGTTTACTGCAGGAACATCTGCTGCGAAATTGTATAGTGCATTTCGAGTGCCAATGCCGACATCGAATGCCTCACCGTGGGCAGACCTATATCCATCTGTCAACCAATTCGAAAATTTAAACATCATATCGTCATAGTCAACACCCACCAGAAAACTTTCCATCGTACACAGTGTCATAGACGTATCGTCGGACCAAGTTCCTTTGGGTTGGTTGTAGGTTCCGAATTCTCGCATATCGATAACAGGATTTTTTCGCAAACTTTCACGGCTATTAAATTCAACCGGAACACCCAAAGCATCCCCCACAACAAACCCAAGTATTGCACCATATACTTTATGTGGCACAATATCACCACCTTTTATATTTTCACCATGCTTATGTGTACAATGAAAAGGATAGCCGCTTCCCCAAAATTCACACATTCACTTCGCACACAATTCCTTTTGGTAAAACAAACTTAATGACCGCCTCGCATGTACACTCAAATTTGTCGTAAAGTCTTCCCGCGCTCATACAATCACCTATCACTGTATAGGGGCTATTGGCTACATATCCAATTTTTCCAAGCGGAAATAATTCAGCCATGATCGCTTCATTATCATGTTCATTTTGTGTGTCTTTTCGTAAAGTAATCACTTGCTCTTTTTCAAAAGCTTCCTGCCCAAAATAATGAGACAAACCTGTTATTGTTACAAAGTTTTCCATATTTACTCCTGTTCTTTATTGGGATTCCTATATTGCAAACATCCGTGGTGCTTGTCTTAATTGTATTTTACCACATTATGTGTACAATAAAACGGACAATAAAAGGCAATGTGGTAACCATTGTCTTTTATCCGTATCCGGTTATTTAAAACACCTTGAGTTCCTTGTTTCTTTAATTGCACAAACAATATTTTCTTCTTCGTTTTTGGTTTGCCTCCATCCTACATCACAAGAACAACTCTACTCATTCTTGGTTTTTATATGTTTTCACTTCCCTCTTTTAACCGTTTGATAATCGGCAAATCTGCCGGGCAAAACGAAAAGTCGTCCACTTCGTCAATGCGAACCCATTTCAAATCGTTGTGTTCTATTTTTCTTGGTGTGCCACTTTCAATTTCCGTATTGTACAAGGTGAGTTCTACTGAAAAACTTTCATATTCATGCACGATTTCCATAAAAACATCTTTCACCCGAACCGCAACGCCAAGCTCCTCTTTGCACTCTCTTACTAGGGCTTGCTCTTTACTTTCGCCTTCGTCCACCTTTCCGCCAACAAACTCCCACAAAAGCGCCTGTGCTTTGTTTTGGGGGCGTTGCCCGATTAAAAATGTATCGCCCTCCCATATCAGTGCTGCCACAACTTTTAACATCGGCTTACCCCATTACAAGTTTATTTGTTTTCTTTAAGAATTTTGCCGGAATTGGCCTCTCTAATTTCCATGTGATGCTCATGGGCTTGGACCCCTCGTGCTGCACATAGTTTGCACTCCCAAGATAGGTGTACGCCGCTGCACTGCCTAACATTTTATCGGCCTTATATTCACGCACAAAAAGCAATATTTTATTGCCTGTTTCTCTGTGCGAAATATATCGGCGACCGGCCGCAGAGTGCTCGGCCGTTGTGCTTTGGCTTTGCCAATGAAAAAGAACATCATTGATAGAGTAATCGTGATACATCGTTGTTGGCGAATAGTCTTTGTCGGCCTTGTTCAGTGTTACAAAAAACACGTCTATCTTTTTATCGGGCAAATATTTCACCCCTTCACGCACGGTTGAAGGTTTGAGAAAATCGAGTGCCACCAGTATCTGATCTCGTGAATATGTGCAGTGTAAATCAAGCGGACAAGCAAAGCCAAGTGAAACCGGTTCATCAATAAAATCAATTTTGTCGTAGTTATACTGCAAAATTTCCATCAGCTCTGCGCACAAAACCGGGCAATTTCTGAGCTTTTCAAATCCATCGTGAATAGAGGCAAAACCGCATTCTTCAAACGGTTTTTGCCATATGGTAAAATGCAGCATTTGCAGCATGCGCCTGTCACATTCACTTTCATCCCCTGTATGCCCGCGAAGGAGCTTTATGGTGAATTTTATCAGCCTGCGTGAATCCACCACAGCAAACCGAGCCATTGCTTTTGTAAGCACCTCTTCTAATTCTTCAAAGAAATCTTCTTTCACACCGGCCATCACACACAGCCTAGAAAAACCGCCTTTTGCATAGATGGTTCGGATATCGAGATGGTAGTAGCTCAAAAAATTTTTGAGGTTCAGCGGCAAACCACTGTCTTCTTCAAATGTAGCAATGCGGGAAACAAGCCCCACTTTGCCACTGAAGGACGACTTGATATTGTCCAGTATGGTTTTTTGCGCTTTTTTCTCAAGCTGAATATAACAACCTTTTGGCACAGAGATAAAACCGTCTTTGAGCTCTCTTTGCACGCTTTTGGTCGAATTCGAAAGCAATGCCGCAAACTTATCCTCAAAATTATACTTTTTGTTGGCTCTGCCGATAAAATCAAGCACGGTAAGGCACTCTTTATTCTCTGCAAGACGCAGCCCGCGGCCAAGCTGCTGTAAAAACACAGTCAGCGATTCCGTGGGGCGCAGAAACAAAACGGTGTTTACCTCGGGAATATCCACACCCTCGTTGTAGATGTCCACCACAAAGATAAAGCGCACTTTGCCGCTAACAAGGCTGTGTTTTGCCGTTTTTCTTTCTTCGTCCGGCGAATTCCCCGTTAAATACATGGAGGGTATGCCCTTTTCGTTCAAATAATTTGACATGAACTGCGCATGTTCTATCGAAACACAAAACCCAAGCCCTTTTACATCGTCTATATCGGTGACATATTTATGGATAGAGCGGATAACCATGTCTGCTCTTTGGTTTGCAACCTCTGCGCCAAACGAATACAGCTTTGAAAGCTCCGCTTTGTCGTACCCGCCACGCACCCAGCGCAGTTTTTCTAAATCGACCGTATCGCTTACCCCAAAATACTGAAAGGGGCTGAGTAGTTTTCTATCGATCGCCTCCGGCAACCTAATTTCTGCCGCCACTCTGTAATCGAAAAACCGTAAAATATCTTTGCCGTCCATGCGCTCGGGGGTAGCCGTAAGCCCCAGCAATATTTTGGGCTTATAGTAGGCAAGCAGCTTTTGATAGGTGGGCGCCGCCGCATGGTGGAATTCGTCCACAATGATATAGTCATAAAAATCTTGGGACGTTTTCTCGGTAAAGCTTTGCGAATGAAACGTTTGAATGGAAATGAACAATTTATCCAGGCTATCCGGCCTATACGAGCCCACAAACATGTCCCCAAAATTGCTGTCTTTTAAAACGCCCCGAAAGGTATACAGGCTCTGTTTTAATATTTCTTCGCGATGTGCCACAAAAAGCAGCCTGCACGGTTTATCCGTGTTTTCCTTTGTAAATCCTTTATAATCAAATGCAGAGACAACGGTTTTGCCGGTGCCGGTGGCGGCCACAACCAAATTTCTGTAATACCCTCGCACTTCTCGCTCGGCTTTCAGCTTGTCTAAAATCTCTTGCTGATAGGAATAGGGCATGATATCAAACGTAAAAGCGCTTTCGTCGTTGCTCGCAAAATACTTTTCTGCTTTTAGCGCTCTTGCAAGGCGCTCTTTTTGCTCTTCTGAATAATATTCAAACTCACTGCTGTTCCAATAACTTTCAAAGGTTGCCTTAATTTTATCTATGGTTTCGGGCAAATCCTTTTTCGTGATCTTCACATTCCATTCAAGCCCACTGGAAATAGCGGCATTTGACAAATTGGAGGAACCCACATAGGCCGTGGTAAACCCTGTGTTGCGATAAAAAACATAGGTTTTTGCATGCAGCCTGGTTCGCTTTGTGTCGTAACTCACTTTCACCTTTGTGTTTGGCAGTTTGCGCAGTTCTTCAATGGCTTTCACATCGGTTGCCCCCATGTATGAGGTTGTAATGATGCGCAGTTCTCCCCCATTTTTGCTGAA
>CAYJJK010000141.1:0-5105 GCA_964370445.1 uncultured Oscillospiraceae bacterium
TGGAGCAACAAGGCCGTACCGTGGAAGACCTCAACGACCAATGGTACGATCAAGAAACTGCATTCATCAGCGTGCAAAAACAAGCCGACCAAATCGACGAGCTTATCAACGAGTTCAACGAAGAAACCGGTTTGCTCAAAGCCCTGTAAACCAAATTTTTCAAGCCGCCTTGCCATTGGTAGGGCGGCTTTTTTGTTGAAACATAACAAAATGAAATTGAAGTTGGGGCAGGTGCATGGTATACTATAAAACATAATGATTGCAAAATATGGGAGGGCTACTATGAGCCAAATGTGCCAACAGTGTGGTAACATGATTGAAGATAACGTAAATATGTGTGGTGCATGTGGTGCTTTGCAAACTCCTGCAACAGGCAGTGCCGAGTGTTTTGCACACAATGCACCGTATGGCACGGTGCCCACATCTCAGCCACCGCCGCCGGCCCCTTTTTACGCCGTGCCGCCACAGCCTGTGTATGTTGCGCAAAAGAAAATAAATCAAACAGCCTTGATTGGCTTTTGCCTAGGTACGGGCAGTTTCTTTTTTAATCCCTTTTGTGCACTTGGCATCGCAGCCTTGGTGATGGGGATTAGCTCGATAAAAAAATTTGATGAAAAAACGGAAAAATGTTATTGGATGGGTATTGCTGCTATCATCACAGGGGCCATGAACATTGTGATTTACCTTGTCAGCATGATTTTAGGCATCGTGGGAAGCCTGTTTCTTAGCCCTATTATCGGGGTAATGATGGAAGAACTCTTTCATGTGATATTTGCAGCATGATAAACGATGGCCTACTGATTAAAAATTGTAAAAATGAGTGTGTGCCGCCCATTGTGGGGATTGTGGTTAGCTCGGGGTATTGGTTTTAGGAAGTGGATTGCCTTGAATGGTGCATAGCTTTTGGCATGAGCACATAAAATACACCCCGCCGCTTGTAAAAATAGCGGATACAGGGTGTAGTGTGCTCATTTTATCGAGACGGCTAAAGGCAATCGTGTTCATTTCAGTATTACATAAAAAGAGTAGCTAAAACACCGCATTGAGGCGGTGTTTTTTTGATGCTTTTGGACATGAAAATCCACGGTACCTAAAATATGGAGGGCCATGGGCATGATATAGTCGATACTGCAAGCATCTTATTCAAAAAAAGAAAGCTGATGCATGACAATGCTTTTCGTATCTCTGTTTGTAACCATTGCCTGTGGTCCTATTTCTCCTATCAATACAGGAGATTTTGGGTTATGTTTTTTTATGTTTGAAATGGAGGACTTTTCACTTTGCAGCGCGTAACAATAACGACATCCATTTGCGCAGCAGTTGTACGTGCCAATATCGATACTCTCAAGACAAAGGCATTCTGCACGCTGGTTTTTATCTTTTTTGGCAGAAATTTTACAGCCTAAAATGCCTTCGATAAGGCTTTTGTCAATGCAGGCACCGTGTTTTATGTCATATTTTTCCAAGCTGTACTTTTCGGCGCAGGTGTATAGTTCAAAGCCGTTTTCCTTTGCAATGTTTGAAAAAATGTCGCTTATTGCATGTATGTTTATAAGCGACATGTGATAAGATGGGTTTTTACCCATGCGTGAAGCAACATTTTTATAACAATCTACAAAGCTTATAACACACCTGTTTGTGCTACCACAAAGGCGGTTTGCCATGTGTGTAAAATTTTCTTTATGATAGGTGATATCATATGTTTCATCAATAATAATGGGGTCATACCGCCATACCATGCGGTTTTTTCCAAGTCTTTTGGAAAGAGAAATAAACGTGTCTATCAATGTCTCTTTTTCGGGCAAATTAACCTCTGTTTCTTTGCCGTAAGGTGTGAGTGTGAATTCAAAGTAGTAAGGGTAGTTAAAAGCTTCAATTTCAGGCAGATAGCGTATAAACGGAAGAGGGTTTTTCGTCCAAAAAACGAGGATATCCACGGTTTCGCGGGTAAGCATTGCACGGCTTAGCCGGTTGGCGTTGTATGGGTTTTGAATCAGAACATAACCCTCTTTAAGGCGATTTACAAACCAGTCGCCAAAATGAGACGGGATATCACAGCGTCTGCTTGCGCTGATAATCATAGCAAAATCTCGTTTGAATCTTCCGGTGCGTTTTCACGCTCGTTGTTGCTGTATTCACGCACCACATTGCAAACCGTTATCTTATAGCTTTCAAAAAGCTTGTTTTTCCCCTCGCGCTGGCTTATTCTGTGCTGCACGTCATTGCGCCATTTTTGCACAGCCTCCTCATTTTCCCAAACATTCATCGACAACAGCTTTCCCTCTTCATTGATACTTTTGAATCTTTCAGCGCTAATAAACCCGTCGGCTGCACAAAATAATGGCCTTAATATGGCTGCAAGCTCTAAATATTTTTCCATGCCCTCTTTGGTGGGCTTTACTTCAAACAACACAACAACTTTACTCATTGTATAAAGTCCTTTCTTATTCAATCGGCAAGCCATTCATTTTCAAAAAGCTCAGTTTATCCATGTACCCTCTTTGAAAAACAATTTTACCGTCCACAATATGAAAAAACCCGCAACCTCTAAAGCCTTTTGGGTCTTTCCATTCCATGATGGCCCACTCTTCGTCCATGAAGATGTTATCTAAAATACACAACATTTCTGCCGTGGAAAATTCCTCTACAAAACGTTGATAGATAGAGCTTTTGCCCTCAACAGCTTGGGTTACCACCTGGTGATTGGTGGCATCTTCTGTGTAAAACTCGCTTAGTGCTTTTGCGTTTGCGCAGTTGAAGGTGTCAATCCAGTTTAAAAGTGTTTCTTTAGGCGATAGGTCTCCGCTAATTTTGCGCTTATATAAAACCCTATGGCCGCCTTCGCCCTTCACTATGCCACAGTTTTGAAAGCCCATTTTCTGATAAAATCTATTGGCACGTGGGGAGTTAACAAAGCATTGAAGCTGTATCTCATGATAGGATTTGAACAGGTTTTGGCTGGCATATGCAATTAGTTTTTGGGCCACTCCCTTGCCCCAATAAGGCACATCTACTGCAAATCCTTGTATTTCATTTTTTTCGGCAAAGAGAAAACCAATGAGGATGTCCCCGTCCAAAACAACGGTTGCATTGTCGTAAATTGCCAATAAATCCTTGTCGCAAGCACCGCTATTTAAATAAGCATTGGCAATTTCATCGCCTAGGTGCGTGCGCTCGTAAACATCAACAATTTTGCGTCCAAGCGTAAGAATTGAGGGTTTATCGGTCTCGTTTGCTTTACGAATTGTGTAACTCATGGTTATTTCACCTTTTTTACATTTGTGTATTTCAGCATTAATTTTGCGTAATCGGTTCTATAGTAACGAAAAAATAGTTTAGGGATAGTTCTTTTAAAAATCTGCGTTGTAATGAATATGGATTGTGCAGTTTAAGGCTGTGTTTTCAAAATTTTAGAAGGAGAGGTTTAGACGAGGGGTACAGTTTTGTGCAGGCCATGCCCTATGTGAGATTTAAAATCTGCCAATGATGTACATTTTGAAAAGCAGTATTAAACTGCACTTTGTGAAAGCTGAATAAACACATACTCCGATACGCTGCCAATGCGGATGGGTGTGTTCCAGGTGCCCATGCCGGAGGTGACGATCATGGTGCAATCGCCCACTTTCTCAAGGCCATAGACTTTATCGTACATAAAGCTTTCAAAAAACCCCATGGGAGGAATTTGCCCACCATGTGTGTGGCCGCTCAGATACAAATCTGCACCCCAATTGGCCATATTTTCCACATCAATGGGTTTGTGCTCCAGCACAATGATGGGTTTTTCCTTATCTAGCCCTTCCATTAAATGTTGAGCGGAGGCCTGTTGTGCATGCACGTTAGAATCCGTGCGGCCAACAAGGTAAAAAAGATCATCAATGAGAACGGTTTCATCTTCTAAAATAATAACGTCATTTTCGGCAAGGGTTTCATGGATAAAGGCAACGTCTGTAGGCTCTCCACCCGAGACGACATGAGCATCCCCATCATGGTTTCCATAAACGAAATAGGTGCCATATGTTGATGAAATACCCCCGAGCTCTTTCGAGGCAAGAATCACCTCATCTGTTGTGGTTCTCTCATCAAAAATGTCGCCACCAAGTAGCACGATATCAGGGTTTAAACTTTCGATTTCTCTGCAATATCCTGCTAAATTATCGGCTGTGATCGAAACACCCATATGAATATCGGCAATAAAAACAATATTTAAGCCATTTTGAGGGATTACCTTGTCAATGTTTAGGTCATATTCTGTCATCACCACGTGAAAACCATTGAATATACCCAGAATGGTGACAATGGCAGTCATTAAAAAGGCAGGAATACCACCAAAATAGAGATATTTTACAATTTTTTTGTCAAAAAACCACTTGCGATACAATATGCCTATCAAATCGAATAAAAGACAAAAAACCAAAAGGAACCCAAAAACAGCTGTTGGTGTTCCCAAAGCGTTGAACAAGACAGCCACAAGCAAAGCGGCAATAGTCAATAGGAAAAGAACATTGAAAAGCTTTGTTTTTTTTGCTGAAAAAAAGGTAAACATCCGCTTGAAAAAGAAGTTTAAGTAAAAGCTGCCCACTAAAATGCCGGCCATAACAATGGAGATGAAAAATATATGCATATAATTTCCGTTTCTTGGTTGTGCGGCAGTGCCGCTAAAATTAAAAAATGAGACAAACACCAATAAGCAATTTTGGATGGAACTGTAAGACGAAGTTCAGCTGCAAAGAGCGTGCTAAAGGGAAAAACCCCAGTATAGTTTTAGTGCTGCTGCAGTGGTTAGTGATGACAATGAACACGGCTATAAGCACATGAAAACATACGAAAATTCTAAGGTTTTCCTATGGATAATCATACTAAATCTTACGGTTTTCGTCAAATTGCAACCGTGCTGTTAGGTGGTGTGCAATTGGATTTGTATTTGCGGGCAAAACAGGGAGAATGCAGACCTTGTTATGTGGTTAGCGTGAACATAGCCTTAGGGAAAAAAAAATAGGTGATGCATTGAATCTATTTTTTGTTTGCAAGAGTGTTATTGCAGGATATATACTTTTGCACAAAAATGATGCTTGACATAAAAAAAATATAGTGATATATTAAAATAG
>CAYJJK010000142.1:0-4824 GCA_964370445.1 uncultured Oscillospiraceae bacterium
AATGTGTCTTGAGCGTAAACGCAATAAGACCCTGCTTGCTATGAACTGCCAGCCGGATATTTTGCAAGTTTGCAACACCTACGCACATAGCCTTGATACAGAAATTGCCTCTATTCCTGAAAAAGACGGTTTGATTGATTTACAGGCTTTAGAAGGCATGTTGGATGAGAGCGTGGCAAGCGTTTTGGTGCAGTCTCCAAACTATTATGGCCTTTTTGAAGATGTGGATGCCATTGTGGCCATGTGCCATGAAAAAGGTGTTAAAGTGATTATGCATTCTAACCCTGTTGCTTTGGCGATTTGTAAAACACCGGGAGAATACGGTGTGGATATTGCTGTGGGTGAAGGCCAACCACTTGGTTTATCCCTTTCCTTTGGTGGTCCCTATTGCGGGTTTATGGCCTGCACAAATAGTTTGGTTCGCCGCATGCCTGGGCGCATTGTGGGCCAAACAACAGACCGAGAGGGAAACCGCTGCTTTGTGCTTACCTTACAAGCGAGAGAACAACACATCCGCCGCGAAAAAGCCAGCAGCAGCATTTGCTCAAATCAAGCTTTATGTGCTCTTTCCATCAGTGTATATCTTGCGGCAGTGGGGCCAAGTGGTCTTTGTGAAGTAGCAAACCAAAGCTATTCAAAAGCACATTATCTTGCAGAAGAGCTTGAAAAAGTAGGGTTTAAGCGCAGGCATCAGGGCGAATTTTTCCATGAATTTATCACGGAATGCCCACCAGGTGCAGAGCCTTTACTGCAACAGCTTGAAGCTGAAGGCATTTTGGGTGGACTTGAAGTGGACGGTGGCATTTTATGGTGCTGCACAGAGATGAATACCAAAAATGAAATTGACCACATGGTTAGAATTTGCCGGGAGGTGGCGGTGATATGAGAAAAGAAACCAAGCTGATTTTTGAAAAAAGCCGTCCTGGGCGCTACACACAGATGCTTTCAAAAAGCCAAATTGAAACAATTGCGTTGCCACAAAATTTGCAGCGCAAAAGCAAGTTGCCATTGCCGGAAATATGTGAGAGCGAGTTGTCTCGTCACTACTCGGAAATGGAGCGACGTACACATGGTGTTAATAATGGGTGCTATCCATTAGGCTCTTGTACTATGAAGTATAATCCGCGTATTAACGAAGAAATGACACAATTTTTTGCGTTCAGTAGGATTCATCCCATGCAGCCGGAGCGCACAGCCCAAGGTTGCCTTGGTGTTTTGCATCTGGCAGAAAAATTGTACTGTGAAATTACCGGCATGGATGCCATCACTTTTCAGCCATCGGCGGGTGCACATGGTGAATATACCGGCATTGCCATGATTAAAGCATATCATGAAAAGAACGGTGAAGGCGAACAGCGCACCGAAATTTTAATCCCGGACGCAGCACATGGTACAAACCCGGCTTCTGCGGTTATGAATGGCTATAAGGTGGTTACCATTCCCAGCGGGCCGGATGGTTGCACCAATATGGAGGCATTTCGCGCAGCGGTAGGCCCTAAAACAGCCGGCGTGATGCTTACAAACCCGAATACCTTGGGTATTTTCGAGCAAAATATCTCTGAGATTACACAACTTGTGCACGATGCAGGTGGGTTGTGCTATTATGACGGCGCCAACTTAAATGCCGTGATGGGTGTTGTAAATCCAGGGGCGATGGGCTTTGATGTCATCCACTTGAACTTGCACAAAACGTTCTCTACGCCTCATGGCGGTGGAGGCCCTGGAAGTGGTGCCGTTGGTTGTAAAGAAATTTTAAAACCATTCCTACCGATTCCGGTGCCAACTCAAACCAAAAACGGTTATGTGTTAAATGAGAATCGACCGGACAGCATTGGTAAAGTGCGTAGCTTTTATGGCAACTTCCTGGTTGTAGTGCGTGCCCTTACCTATGTACTTTCTTTAGGCAGTGATGGTATCCGCGAGGCCGCACAAGGTGCTGTGCTTAATGCTACCTATCTTCGCAATAAAATTGCTGATGATAAGTATATTGCATATAAACAGCCCAGCATGCATGAGTTTGTCATCAGTCTCAGCTCTTTGAAAAAAGAAGCCGGCGTTACCGCTTTGGATATATCAAAAGGCTTGTTGGATTATGGCATACATCCGCCTACGATGTATTTCCCGTTGATTGTGGATGAGGCTTTGATGCTGGAGCCTACAGAAACCGAAACACGCCAAACATTGGACGAAGTGGCCGAGGTGTTCAATGGCCTTTTGGAAATGGCCAAAACTGACCCGGATAAATTACACAATGCACCGTTTACAACACCGGTGAGCCGCCCAGACGAAGTGGCAGCAGCTAGAAATCCGATTTTACGTTACAAATTTGATTAACAGTAAAAAAAAGAGAGCAGATCCTTGCTCTCTTTTTTATGTCTTAAATTTACCATGTAAAAAAAGACAATCGGGGAAAGTTATGTGCTGCTTCATCCATTATACTTGAAATGTGCTCAACGGTGAGGGTATGTTATAGCTTGCGTGTAAACTGTGTATGTGTTTATAGATAAGAGTTTAAAACCTGAATAAACATCAGAGACAATGGCTCTTTTTGCGTTTTTTAAATAAATATGCCATAATAAGGGCATGAGTTGTATGATTTTAAGCAGTTCTTTAGTATGAACGATAAAAATGAAATCAATGGAGGCGTTAAATGCGTTGTGGTATCTCCACATCTTGCTTTTACCCAAAAGATACTTTGCAATCCTTGATGCAAGTAGTTGAGCTGGGCTCTCCCATCACAGAAATATTTTTGAATACTTTTAGCGAAATTGAAGATGATTATATTGAAAAGCTATATCAATGCGTGAGTGGTTCAAAAACCAAAGTGGTTGCATTTCATCCATTTTCTTCGATGTTGGATGGTTTTTTCTTTGCGTCAACCTATAAGCGACGCTTTGCGGATGGGGAGGCACTCTATAGGAGATATTTTGAAATTTGCCAAAAATTTGGAGCGGACAAGCTGGTGTTTCACGGCGACCATGAACACAATTTTTTTCCGTTTCCTAAAGAGCAGTATGTAAAAAACTTCAGAAAGTTATCGGCGATGGGGCGAAGTTACGGTGTGACGCTTTGTCACGAAAATGTATTCTACTGTCGCTTGGGTTCGCCAAAAGCAGTGGAGGATTTAAAGCCACACTTGAAAGAAGCAGCGGCTTTTACATTGGATATTAAGCAGGTAGTCCGTAGAGAAGGGGCACAAGTGAGTGAGATGCTTTCGGCTATGGGTAAAGAAATTCGCCATGTGCACATCAGCGACCATACCAAAGAGCGGGACTGCATTTTGCCGGGTGCAGGTCAATTCGATTTCAAACAATTGATTTATCAATTAAAAGAATTTGGATATCAAGGAGATTTGATTATAGAATTGTATCATGATGGTTTTGATGCGCCAACAGATTTGGCAAAGGCGCAGCAGTTTATAGAGAAGCTGATAGAGGAAACCAAGGAGGAAATAACACCATGAAATGTCCTTATTGTGCAGCCGTAGATTCAAAAGTGATCGATTCTCGCCCCACCGATGACGGCATGAAGATCCGTCGCCGTAGAGAGTGTTTGGAGTGTACAAAACGTTTTACAACGTATGAAATAGTGGAAACTGTGGCTTTAATGATTGTAAAAAAAGATAAGCAGCGAGAGGCTTTTGATCGAGAAAAACTGCTAAACGGACTGATGCGTGCCAGCTATAAACGCCCGGTATCATATGAAATGTTAGATAAAATGGTGAACAACGTAGAACAAACCTTGATGAGCACTTATGAGCGAGAAGTGTCTTCTATGCAAGTAGGAGAGCTTGCTATGAAGGAATTGAAAAAGACAGATGAGGTTGCTTATGTTCGTTTTGCATCTGTTTACCGTCAATTTAGTGACGTAAATACTTTTATGGACGAATTAAAAGTATTGCTAAAAAAACAAGGGCTAAATGAAGAGTAAAAAGGCAAGCAGAATTTTGGGTGTTTGGATTGCACGAATGCATAGGCATAGAAGCTTAGTTTGATTTATGCATGTACACTTTTTTAATAATACTATAAAAAGCAATGGGGCGCATGCCCATGCTACAACTTGGTATATGATTTTTTACAGACAAAACTTGGTGTTTCATCGTAATATTTATGAGACAATAAGATGAAATTTTTACAAACATACAACGCTTTAGCAATTTACTTGATTAAACTGCTAAAGCGTTGTATAATATAGATGGTTGTGATACAATAATAAAGTAATTTAATGGGAAGTTTAGGGGGACTATATGTCAAAGAAAGAATTCGAATTGCCAAAATTGCGCAAAGAAGAATGGATTGCCCTGCATATTCGGGCGCTATTTGAAGATAAAGGATATAGACTATTTCGAATGGGCAGTTTTGAAGAATATGATTTGTATTTGCAAAATCGATCATTTTTAAAAGGCGGAGATGTTATCTCTTTTACCGGCTCTGGTGGGCGGTTGATGGCCTTAAAACCGGATATGACATTGTCGATTGTTAAAAACACCCAAAACGACGAAAAAAGACGTGTGTATTACAACGAAAATGTGTATAGGCGAAGCCATAGAGACGGTGAATACTGTGAAATTCATCAAATGGGCCTTGAAAATATTGGTGGAGAGGGGATTGAATCTGAGGATGAGGTATTACATCTTGCACTTGAAAGCCTTGCTGTGATAGGAAAAGCTGCACTGGACCTTTCACACATGGAGTTTATCAATGCGATGTTAGCAGTGTTTGAGCCGGGCGAGCCATATGAAGCCGCTTTGCAAGCATTGCAGGAAAAAAGTCCGCATGGGATGCGACTAGCGGGTGAGGCTGCAGGCCTAGAAGAGGAAGTTAT
>CAYJJK010000143.1:0-2391 GCA_964370445.1 uncultured Oscillospiraceae bacterium
CCATGTGCCCGTGCCCAAAATCACAGCATCGGCATAGCAACGGCATACGTTCATCATCCAGAAATCAGTTAGGGCCCCGGCAGTGTCGAAGCGGTTTTCTTTTGAAATCAAGGTACCCTCAGGGTCGTTTGCAAACCCCATTTTGCCGTCAAAAGACAACACCATGCACCCATAGAGATAAGGTCTGTCTTCTGCGGCGTTCGGCAGCTGCAATTCACCAAGCACCTGCTTTACTTTTTCAGGGGTCTCTTTTGTACACCCAAACGTTATTTCAGAGAGCAATTGTGGGTTTGGATACACCACCGGAAACTGCATTTCTTGTGCAGAAAAATTTACCACGACTAGCGCTCCCCTTTCGTGTAGGGCTTGCCCATTGCTTTCGGGCCCATGCGTCTACCCACAAGGCCGCAAAGCACCAGCATGGTTAGCACATAGGGAAGCATTAGGAAAAACTGATGCGGAATTTCAATGCCCACAGCTTGCAAACGGAGTTGCACAGCCTCAGCAGCACCAAACAACAGGGAAGAGCCCATAATGCCCAAAGGATTCCAAGATCCCACCGTCACGGCGCTCCATGCCATATAGCCGCGTCCAGCTGTCATTTTTTCCATGAAGACAGAAAGCTGACCAATGGACAAGAACGCCCCGCCAAGGCCGCCTAGCAAACCAGAAAGCAACGTGGCCCCGTAGCGCACTTTTACCACGCTGATGCCAAGGCTGTCGGCAGCATGTGGATGCTCGCCCACCGCTTGCAATGCAAGGCCATAGGGTGTCTTTTTTACCACATACCAGCACACAGGCACCAGTAAAAAGGCAATGTACACCAGCGCCAGTTGATTGAAGAATAGCGGCCCAATCACCGGGATTTCACTAAGAATCGGGATGGCCACCGGCTCGAAAGAAACCACCTGAGATGGACGTGAGCCCGTGCCGTAAATGATGTTGAGCAAATAACTGCTGAGTCCCAAAAATAAGATATTGATGCCCGTTCCGGCCACCACCTGATCCACCTTTGCCGTGATAGACATAAAAGCCAAAACCAATGAGACCAGCATACCGGCTATCATGCCCATCAGGGCACCTATCCACGCACTGCCGGTGAGGTTTGAACCATACACCCCAAAGAATGCGCCCATAATCATGATGCCTTCCATGGAAAAGTTGATAATGCCGGCACGTGCCGTGAACATGGCACCCAAAGCTGCCAATAAAATGGGGGTGGTAACACGAATGGCTGACTCTAAAAATCCAATGACTAAATCCATGCTTATGCCTCTCCCTTCGCCGATTGTTTTTTGCCCCGTGTGATTTTGATGACATAATTGCGCAAAAGCACATCCATCAAAATAAACAAGATGACAAGCCCTTGGATAACAAACACAAGGGAAGAGGGCACTTGCACGGTGCGTTGCATTTGGTTTGCCCCCCCACGCAAAGCACCGAAGAACAAGGAGGAAAGCACCACTCCATACGGGTTTAGTTTGCCATGTAGGGCAACGGCGATGCCATCAAACCCATAGTCTGAGGAAAAACCGCTGAGCAAACGATGGTGTAGCCCCGAGATTTCTGACATGCCGGCAAGGCCCACAATAGCGCCGGACAATGCCATAGCCAGTACCATATTTTTTTCCACTGAAATGCCATTGGCTCTTGCTGCAATGGGGTTAAAGCCCACCGCACGCATTTGAAAACCAAGTGGACATTTCCACAGCAAAAACCAAACAAAGAACACAGCTACCACTGCCAAAAGAACACGCGCGTGCAAACGCGTGCCGGGGATGAGAATGGGCAAAAGAGCTCCGGCCCCAATTTGGGACGACTGCGGAAAATAACCCGGTGGCTCGCGTAGCGGGCCATCCAGCAAGTAGGCCACAAAATAGATGGCGATATAGTTCATCATGATACCATTGATAACCTCTGACACACCAAGCCTTGCCTTAAAATAGCCGGGGATAGCCGCCCAAACAGCACCGCCAACCATGGCGGAAAGTATGGTAAGAGGCAAGAGGATAAACGCGGGTAAACCGCCTAGATACACGCCGCACACCGTGGCACAAAGGCCGCCCATGATGATTTGCCCCTCGGCACCCATGGAGACAAGCCCCGTACGGTAAGCAATGGTAATACCAAGGCCGGCCAGCAACAGCGGCAGGGCTTTGATGATGGTTTCGGTGATGGAAAGCAGGTTACCAAAGGCGCCTGTAAACATTGCCTCAAAGGCCAACATCGGGTTTACGCCCGAAAATAAGATGATGATACCCGTGGCAAGAAAAGCCAAAAGCAGTGCCAGCGCGGTGCCAAGAAGGCTGTGCAAAGTGCTTGCCACTTTTTTATTTTTTTACACTTTCACTTCGGTGTTTCCCATTTTAATGGTCATGGCTTGCGCCCGTT
>CAYJJK010000143.1:2401-2798 GCA_964370445.1 uncultured Oscillospiraceae bacterium
GATTTCCGAAAAACTTTTTTCTCCGGGAACAAACTCACATGTAATTTTTCCCTCATACAATACCAGCACACGGTCGGCCACGGCTAGCACTTCATCAAGGTCTGCCGAAATCAACAAAACAGCTGCGCCGCGCTCTTTTTCGCTTAGCAAGCGTCGATGCACAAATTCGGTGGCACCAATGTCCAGCCCGCGGGAGGGTTGCATGGCCAAAATAAAATCCGGTTGTTTGCTAATTTCCCTAGCCAAAACCACCTTCTGCTGGTTTCCGCCGGAAAGCGAGCGCACAAGTGCATCGGCGTCACAGGGGCGCACATCATATTCCTCAGCCAACTTTGCCCCGTTTGCGCGCACTGTTTTAGATTGGAAGATGTGCCGCTCGGTGTTGGGTTCTTTGTTG
>CAYJJK010000143.1:2808-4748 GCA_964370445.1 uncultured Oscillospiraceae bacterium
TAGCTGTTTAAAATCATGTTTTCTGCCACAGTGAAATCAAGCACCAAGCCCTGTGTCATGCGGTCTTCTGGGATAAAACCAAGGCCGATGTCAAGGCGCTGACGTGTGCCGAGCTGGCCAATGTCTTCCCCGTGAAACAGGATGTTACCCTCTTGTTTTGGGCGCAACCCCATCAGCACTTCCGAAATCTCCTTCTGCCCGTTTCCGTCCACACCAGCAAGGCCCAAAATTTCGCCTTCTCTTATGTCAAAACTAATATTGCTTAAGCTGGAAGCCAATTGGTTGCCCTTTGCCGACACATTTTGGAACTCAAGTCTTTTTTGGGTTGAAGTAACAGGCTTTTTGTCGTATTCAAGGCTAACTTTTTTGCCCACCATCAACTCTGCCAGTTCCTCTTTAGAGGAGCCTGCCGTTTCCACTGTGCTTACCACTTCACCGCTACGAAGTACCGTAACCCGTTGGCATATTTCCATCACTTCCCATAGTTTATGGGAAATGAAAATAATCGATTTTCCGTCTTCTACCAATTTTTTCAAAATCACAAAGAGGTCGTCTACCTCTTGCGGGGTTAAAACCGCTGTCGGTTCGTCTAAAATCAGAATGTCCGCACCCCGATACAAGGCTTTCACCAATTCCACTTTTTGTTGCATGCCCACAGAAAGATCTCTTACGCAACTGGTGACATCCAAATTAAAATGATAGGTATCGCACAATTCTTGCACTTCTTTTTGTATTTTAGGCACGTTGATTTTTTTCAAACCCTTATCCATGCCCAAAATTACATTTTGCAGCACGGTCATAGGCTGTACCAGCATAAAATGCTGATGCACCATACCCACGCCCAAATCAATAACATCACGTGGACTTTTGATTTCTACCTTATTACCATTAATAAGCACGTCGCCTTCGTCTTGCTCGTACAGGCCATACACAATATTCATCAGAGTGGTTTTGCCCGCACCATTTTCCCCTAAAAGAGCATGAACCTCGCCACGCCGCAAATCAAAATTGACGTTGCGGTTTGCCACAACTTTTGCAAAACGTTTGGTGACGTTTCGCATCTCCAAAACATGTTCTTGCATACTTTATCCTCCGGCACCTTGTTATGAAGCGGAAAGAGCATTTTAAAATTGCCCTTTCCGCTTACTCTTGTTTTAAAGGTACTCTTACTTAACTTATCATAAACTACAAGATCACTTTAGGCAGCTTCGGAAGAAGCGACTTCGCTCTCAGCCATTTCACTTTCAGGCATCTCGCTGTCAGCCATTTCACTCTCAGCCATCTCGCTGTCGGTTCCTTCATTCAAATCGGCATCGCTGGTTTGTGTTGCGGCAAACACAGACACCGGCACAACACCTTCTTCATGCAAAGTGCCGTCTTGCAAACCGGCAAAGATTTCTTCTAATTTTTCGGCACCGCCCTCACCAAAGGCAGCTTCATTGCCGTGGAAATCAGAGAGGTAGATGGCGCCGTCCGGTGTGCCAAGGAGGTACAGTTCTGGTTCCAGTGTGCCGTTTACGGCTCTTTCGATGATGGAAGACACCATGAACTCTACGCTTTGGATGGCAGACACAGGGATGGTTTCTGGAGCTACTTCATATTGGTCGCTGATGTAGCCGATGGCAAGCACACCTTCACTCACAGCGGCATCAATCACGCCAAGACCGGTTTGGTTTGCATTGGCACATACCACATCGGCACCTTGCTCGATGAATGCGGTGGCCATCTCTTTGCCTCTGGCAACGTCGGTCATGGTTTCGGTGAAACCGGTGAGCACTTCGATGTCGGGATTGATGTATTTTGCGCCCGCTTCAAAACCGATGAGCGAATATTCGATATGGGGCATACGGGTGCCGGCAATCATGCCCACAACGCCGGATTCAGAAGCAAGGCCTGCAGCAGCACCGGCCAAAAAGCCTGTTTGTGGGGTGTTCATTCGC
>CAYJJK010000144.1:0-4729 GCA_964370445.1 uncultured Oscillospiraceae bacterium
ATATCAAAATAAGATTTTGATGTAAGTTTATAGATAACGGCATACAAAACGGCAAAAGCCACAAACCCAAGCGCGGAAATCACAATAAATAATGTGATATTGGTGAGGTTGAACATCAAAAGAAACAGCCGCAAAATGGGAAAAGCAAAAGAAAGGTGTACGCCGGCCACCAATAGCGGAAGAAAAAACACGGTCAACATCTGAGAATTGATGCTGCGTTTTATCTCACTTTTGGTCATGCCCACTTTTTGCATGATATCAAACCTTGGCTTATCCTCGTACCCCTCTACAATTTGCTTATAGTAGATAATCAGTGCCGTGGCAGAAATGAAGAGAATGCTTAAAATAAGCCCGATAAACAAAAGCCCGCCAAAAAGGCCATAAAAGCCGAGCCGGTTGCCCTCCAGCGATTCCACGCTGAACGAATTGAGATGGGTGTAATGGCCAAAGGTCTCCACAAAATCATCCTGCAATTGTTCGGTAAGCGCCACTTGCCCTTCTCCGGGCAAGCCGCAGTTGTAGTTGTAGGAAAATTGCGACATCAGCAAACTGTCTCCATTGGCATTCGTTTCGCCGCTGAACAAAGATTCTATCTCATAAAGGTCGTCCACCACCACCATCAAGGTGGGGAAAATGGTCATGGCCGATACGCCGTCGCTCCAAAAGTCATCTAAGCTACCCTTGACGGTAAACGTTTTGTTTAGCACCGTGAGGCTGTTTTCTATAAATTCCTCTCGTGGAGAGTGGATATACACTTCCCCGTCTCCTAGTGAAAGTTCGGTGCCCATGTTTTGATTATACTCTGCTACATCAAAGAAAAACACCTGATAAATGCTGTCGAATTCGCTGGCGTTTGTAAAATCCAGCTCCAGATAATTGTTTTGCAATTGCCCCGAGGTAACAAGCCTGTGATAAAGCAGCTCGTCGGTTACGGTGCCACCTGCCTTTTCGGTTTCACTGCGCACAAAATCGTCTACAGCCAAGGTAAAATCCGCCTGCATGGGGGCAGGCTCATTCGAAGTGAACAGCATGTTGATTTCCTTTGGGTAGCGCAAAGCAAGCAAATCTTCATTTCCGATATACAGGCTAAACGTAGAAGAAAGCATCACCAAAACCATGGTAGAAAAAATGCAAATAGCGGCAAGGCCCGCGCCGGTGCGCTTCATGCGATAGGCCATAGAAGAAACGGACACAAAGTGGTTCGGCTTGTAGTAATAGCTCTTATTGCGCTGCAAAATGCGACAAAGTAGCACTGATCCCGAAATGAAAATGAGGTAGGTACCGATAACCACTAAAATTACAGCAAAGAAAAATAGCTCGATAGCCGCCATTGGGTTATCTGCCGAGAGGGCAATGAAATAGGCCGCGCCGAGAACCAAAACTCCCAAAACACCCAAAACCCAGTTCGCTTTGGGGGGCTTTTCTCCGATGTTTTGGCTTTTCAAGAGTTCGATGGGGCTGGATAGTTTTATTTTGAACAAAGATTTTAGCAAAATCAGAAAGAAGATTGCCATAAAGGCCATCGTGATGATGAAAATATTCTTGAAACTGATTTCAAAACTGTAGAAAACATCTTCTCTTGTGATTTTAAGCAACAGTAGCTCAAAAAGTTTGTAAAACAACACCCCTGCCGAAAGCCCAATGAACAGTGACAAAAATGAGGTGATAGCACTTTCCCACAAAAGGATATGGGAAAGGTTTCGTTTGTTCATGCCCAAAACATTATAAAGGGCATATTCTTTGTTTCGCATCTTGCTTAAGAATGAATTTGTATAAAACAAAAACAGTGCAGAAAACAGGAAGATAAACGGCACACCCATTGACAAAATCATCACGATAGAACCCCCTGCACCGGAGTTCATGATTTGGTCTGAAGTAGCCATGCTCAGCAAGATGTAGGACATCATAATCCACAGTGCGCTTGTTAAAACATAGGGGATGTACAGCTTGCTGTTCACCTTGATACTGTTTAGGGCTATTTTGGGATAGAACATCAGAGCACACCCCCTTTTGAAAGCAAGGTAAGGGTGTCTGTTATTTTTTGGTGCAGATCCTCGTTTGTGGCATCTCCACGATAGATTTGGTGAAATACTTCGCCGTCTTTGATGAATAGCACGCGGTTTGCATTGCTGGCCGCCTTGGCAGAGTGGGTTACCATTAAAATGGTTTGCCCTTTTTGGTTGATGTGTGAAAAGAGCCGCAAAAGTTCATCGGAGGCTTTTGAATCGAGCGCACCGGTGGGCTCGTCCGCCAAAATGAGTTTTGGGTGTGTAATCAGCGCCCTTGCAATGGCGGCACGTTGTTTTTGCCCACCGGACACTTCATAGGGATATTTTGCAAGGAGTTCCGTGATGCCAAGCTCCTGTGCAATGGGTGCAAGACGCTTTTCCATCTCGCTGTGAGATTTTCCGCAGAGCACCAGTGGCAAAAAGATGTTGTCTTTTAGGTTAAACGTGTCGAGCAGGTTGAAATCCTGAAACACAAAGCCCAGGTTTTCGCGTCGAAACGTGGAAAGGGCGGCGTCTTTAATTTTGGTAATGTCGCTTGTTTCCAGCAGAACCGTGCCGTTTGTTGGCCTGTCCAGCCCTGCCAAAATGTTCAAAAGCGTGGTTTTACCGGAGCCCGATTCGCCCATAATGGCTATGTACTCGCCGCGCTCTACAGAAAAATTCACATTTTTGAGCGCCTCCACTTTGTTTAAGCCAAAACGGGAAGCGTATACCTTTTGAAGTCCGTTAATCTGCAAAATACTCATCCTCATATCTCCTCTTTTTCTCGCATACTCGTTTGGGAATAACATGATGATAGCAGATTATGTCGTGCCCTCTCCATCGCTTCTCCTTACATTTTCATCGTCACTTCTTACATGTTTGTAAGATTTCGAAGCCCCAGTTTCATCGTTGTCCCTTTTCCCACCACCGACTGTGCTGATAGTTTTATATTCAACTTATCAGAAACAGTTTTGCAAAGATAAAGCCCAATGCCACTGGACTTTTTGTCGATACGACCAATGGTGCCGGTATATCCGTTTTCAAAGATACGCGGCAGGTCTTCTGCGGCAATACCCATGCCGCTATCTTCAATACACAAAGCCCCTTCCCCGTTTTGGTAAATTTGTACGCTTCCCTTTTGCGTGTATTTTAGGGCATTGGAAATGATTTGCTCAAGCAAAAACAAAAACCACTTCTCATCTGTCATCACAGATTGCTCTATCGACTGGTAGTGGAGGGCTATCTTTTTTTCTATAAATTCGGTGCTAAAACTTTTCACCGCCTGTTTTATCATCGTGTCCAAATTGCATTTTGTAAAAAGATAATCGGTGGAATCGGAATGAACACGAAGATAGACCATCACCATTTGAACATAGCGCTCAATTCTAGCTAACTCTGTGCTCAGTTTTCGGGATAGGTCGCTGTCCTCGTTTTGTAGCATCAAACGCATAGCGGCAATCGGTGTTTTGATTTGATGCACCCAAACTGTGTAGTATTGTGTCATGTCCATATATTTTGCCCCAAAATCGTCTTGCATCCGGCGGCGTTGCTTAAGCAAAGTGTCTATGATTTCGACACAAACCTTTTCAAAAAGAGTATGCGGCACAAATGCCATACCATTTGTAATTTCGATATTTTGTTTCAAACGCTCAAGCTCCTGATGCCGTCTTTTAAATCGCATAAAGTCAAAAACAGCAAAAACCATGCCCACTGCGATACACACAAGATAGGGATAAAAAACCGCCGCAAGCGGCAGATTGTAAAGATAAAAAGACACGGTAAAAAACAGATAGGTTATAAAACTTCCGACGAATCCCGGATATTTTTCTTTTAGGTAAGCAAAAATCAAACTCATTGTAACAAATACCCCTCGCCAAATTTTGTGGTAATAAAACCGGGAAGACCAATGGCGTCCAGTTTTTTTCGCAGCCTATTGATGTTCACCGTAAGCGTATTGTCGTCCACAAAGCTATCGGTTTGCCAAAGGATTTCCATCAGTTTTTCTCGGCTTACCACCTTTTGTTTGTTTTGAAACAAAAAAAGCAGCAACTTGTGTTCATTTTTCGTCAGCTCCAATCTGTGCTCACCATAGTGCAATGAACCATCGCTTGTATTTAAAACAACATTTTTATGTTGTAGCACCTTCTTTTCATCTGTGAAATCATAGGTTCTGCGAAGCAATGCCTTTATCTTGGCGGTTAGTACCTCGGTGTCAAATGGTTTTGCCACAAAATCGTCTGCACCAAGGCTGATGGCCATCACAATATTCATATTGTCGGAAGCAGAGGAGATGAAAATAATTGGTACCTTGCTCAGTTTTCGAATCTGCTCACACCAGTAATAACCGCTGAAAAACGGCAATGAAATATCCAGCAAAACAAGCTGTGGTTTTTCGCTTAAAAACAGCGTCAACACATCTTTAAAATCGCTAGCACATAGCACCTCAAAATCCCAGCTTTCAAGCTGTTCTTTTATCAGCGCAGCGATGTTGGCATCGTCCTCTACGATCAGAATTTTATACATACGGTTTTCACTCACTTTCACGCAAAACAATACTCGCCCCACACATTTTTAAGCGTCTATACCCATACACTCTGTGTTTGGTTTACAATCACAATATTTCCCGCACTCTTCCCACTTGCCCATCCTCCAGCATTACCTTGATGCCATGGGGGTGGGTGCTGCTTTTGGTAAGTAGTTTTGCCACCACACCCTCGGTAAGCTTTCCCGTGCGCTGG
>CAYJJK010000145.1:0-4632 GCA_964370445.1 uncultured Oscillospiraceae bacterium
GCATAGTGGTCGTCCGGGCTCATGGGCACCGGGTTTCCATACAACGGATTGGTGATGGAGTAATTGGTGACATCGCACAAGATGTACAAATCATACCCACGCACTGTGCCGTGGATGATGCCTTTGCCCTCGCCCGATCCAAAACGTGGTGTTTCGGCGTCAACAATGAAGGTATCTTTGCCAAGGCCGGGCGAAGCGGTGAGCAGTGGGTGTTCGGGCTGCGTCGTCCACTGTAGTAAATATTCGTTCACTTTGTCTCCCATTGTTTTACAGCCATTCATTACCAAAAGTGCCATGGGACGCTTGTGCTCGGATTGAGATGCTGCCAATATGTTGTTGTGTTCCAAAATAAATCCCCCCATTTTGCATGTACCTTGAAGTTTGACGTGTTGTTTTGTGGTGATGGATAAAAAAGCATACACCTTAATTTTTGCAAAAAGTAAGGCGTTATATATCTATAGTATAGCACAAGGAGAACGAAGTTATCCATAAAAAAACGGGGAATTTTGGGCACGGTGTGCAAAAGAGGAAAAATATCTTGACAAGAGAGCAAAAAGGAGATAATATCAACTCAAACTAACAGGAAATAAAAATTGGGGATGGTGGCGTTTAAAAAATAGAAAACCGCCAAAACCAAAGACATGGAGGGTAAGATGGTTTTTGAAAAAATTCAGAGCATTTTGTGCGATCAACTTGATCTTGAGGAAAAGAAAGTGAGCATGGAATCAGACATTGTGGAAGATCTAGAGGCCGACAGTTTGGATGTGGTAGATCTTGTGATGTCGATTGAGGACGAGTTTGGCCTGGAAGTGCCGGACGACCAAATCGAAGGGTTTCGCACAGTGGGCGATGTGGTGCGATTTATCCAAGAAAATACCAACGAAGAGTAGACATTTTTTGAACACAAAAAGTGCCGCAGACTTGCGGCACTTTTTTCGGCAGTTTGCAATTTAATGGGCAATATAGTAAAGCGAACAAAGAGAGGGAAACATGGATAAAAAAATGGTAGAGGCGATTACGCCAATTGATGAAGATTTTGCTAAATGGTATACAGACATCTGCCTAAAGGCAGAGCTTGTGGATTATTCCAGCGTGAAAGGATTTACCATTTTGCGCCCTTACGGGCAGGCCATTTGGGAAAATATCCAGCGGTTGATGGACGCTCGCTTTAAAGAGACTGGCCATGTGAATGTGGCCATGCCCATGCTGATACCGGAAAGCCTGCTGCAAAAAGAAAAAGACCATGTAGAGGGCTTTGCCCCTGAGGTGGCCTGGGTTACGCGAGGTGGTAGCGAAGAGCTTGAGGAGGCCATGTGCATTCGCCCCACCAGCGAAACTTTATTTTGTGATCATTTTAGCCGTATCTTGCACAGCTGGAGGCAGTTGCCGCTTTTGTATAACCAGTGGTGTAGCGTGGTGCGCTGGGAAAAAAGCACACGCCCGTTTTTGCGCACGCGCGAATTTTGGTGGCAAGAGGGGCATACCATCCACGAGACAGCCGAAGAGGCCATGGGGGAAACCCGCCAAATGCTGGATGTGTATGCCGAGGTGTGCGAGGGGTCGCTATGTATGCCTTTGTTGAAAGGGCAAAAAACCGAAAGCGAAAAGTTTGCCGGTGCCGAAGCCACGTTTGCCATTGAGGCCATGATGCACGACGGTAAGGGGTTGCAGGCAGGCACCAGCCATTTCTTTGGAGATGGGTTTTCTAAAGCATTTGATGTTACGTTTACAGGCCGAGACGGCAAATTGCAACACCCCTTTGAAACCAGCTGGGGTGTATCCACACGCCTCATTGGCGGTATCATCATGACACATGGTGACAACGAAGGCCTAGTGCTTCCACCCGACATTGCGCCATACCAGGTGGTGATTGTGCCGGTGGCTTCGCACAAAGCGGGAGTTTTAGATAAAGCGTATGAGCTAAAACAAAGGCTTTCATCTTTTGTGCGTGTGCATCTAGACGACAGCGAGCAATCTCCCGGCTGGAAATTTAGCGAGTGGGAGATGCGCGGAGTGCCTTTGCGCCTTGAAATTGGGCCAAAAGACATTGAGAAAAATCAATGTGTGCTGGTGCGCCGTGATAACAGAGAAAAAAGCTTTGTGTCTTTAGATGATTTAGAAACCAGCATTCCCGCCCTTTTAACCACCTTAGCGAAGGCTATTTTTGAAAAAGCTGCTTTAAACCAGGCGCAGCGCACTTTTGAGGCTAAAGACATGGAGGCGATGTTGGCCCATGCAAATGACGGTTATGTAAAGGCCATGTGGTGCGGATGTGAAGCTTGTGAAGAGGGTATAAAGGATAAAGCAGGCCTTACAAGTCGCTGCATCCCGTTTGAACAAGAAAGCTTCGCCGATACTTGCGTTGCCTGCGGCAAAGAGGCCAAACACATGGTGGTGTTTGGCAAAGCATATTAAACCGTTTCACTTCACACATCATTACTGCCAGAGCCACTTTGACACATTGTGTTTTTTGGGCTCACCACGGCGCATAAAAGTGCCGTGGAAACTGCCCGTCCCTTTGGCAGGGGAATGGGTAAAATTTTGCCGGGAAGGTCCTATTTTTAATGTCGATAAAAAAATTAACGAGAACCGCTGTGATTGCAGCGGTATATGTGGCGCTGTGCCTTGTGTTGGCCCCGCTTTCATTTGGCCCGGTGCAAATTCGCTTTGCCGAAGCACTTGTGCTTTTGCCGGTGATTTGCCCGCAGGCTGTTTTGGGTGTAACCATTGGGTGCTTTTTGGCAAATTTCATTGCCTCGGCGCCAATAGATATGGTGGTGGGCACGTTGGCCACGCTTTTTGCCGCCCTGCTTACGCGCCGTTTGCGTCATAAGCGGATGTTTGGTTTTGCTCTTTTGGCAAGCATGCCACCGGTGCTGATTAATGCAGTGGTTGTGGGCATTATGCTTACAATACTGTATGTTTCGCCCACAGCACCGGCAGGGGTATATTTGTTTAATATGGCCAGTGTGGGTGTAGGCCAACTGATAAGTTGCACGGTTTTGGGCACATTATTGGTTGCAGCTATTGAAAAAAATGCTCCCTTACGCAGGTATTTTTCAGATGAGGACAATAGATTGCAAAAGAGCCAAAGATAGCAGATGTTTTTTTGAAATTGTAGCCGAAATAAGTATATTTTTGGCTGCATTTGTAAGTATGAATGTGAAATTACCTTTTGCTCCTTGACAGTGTATAGAAATTCGGTACAATCAGAGAGATGCAGTAAACAAAAATAAGCAAGGGGGAGATGCCAGGTGCTACATTTAAAACGCTTTATGGCAAAATATACGGCCTATTTGCTGTGCGGCGTTGTGCTGCTGTTTGGGCAAGCCTTTTTAGATTTGAGCTTGCCCGGGCTGATGAGCGATATCGTGGACGTGGGAATTCAAAAACAGGGCATTGAAGAAGTGGCACCTAGGGTGATACAACCGGAGTTGTTTTCGGTGTTGAGCCTGTTTATGAATGAGGAAGATTTTGTGGCGGCCAGTGATGCTTACAGCCTGTTTAGCGAGCTGGACGCAGATGCACAGGATGATGTGGAAAAAACTTTTCCGCAGGCGGCCGATACCGATGCCATGGTGCTAACGGCAGAGGGAGGGCATAGAGACGCGGCCGACGCGGCCTTTGCAAGGGCGGATTATGCGCTTGCCCAAACCATGGCAAACCTTGCCCCACAATTGTCTGGGGCACAAGGTGGCACGCAGGAGATAGATGAAAACAGCAGCCTTAGTTTTGACTACAACCAGTTCAGTTTGATGATTCCACTGGTGACGAGCTTGCCACAAGAGTATTTCGATGAGATGCGTATGCAGGCAGAGCAAACCCCGCAAAGCACCACAGAAGGGGTATCGGCTGCATTTAACCGTGTTATTTATGAGGCTTTAGGTGCCGAAAGCGCCACTTTGCAAGTGATGTATATTTTTAAAACAGGCTTTTTGATGCTTTTGCTTAGCTTGGCACAGGCCGCCTGTGCCATTGCGGCAGGTTTTTGTTTTGCACGCTTTGGCGCTGGCATTGCAAGAGATTTACGCTTGGCTTTGTTTAAAAAGGTATCTGGCTTTTCCAGCGCAGAAATGGATGGGTTTTCTACCTCCAGTTTGCTTACCCGCACCACAAACGACATCACACAGGTGCAGATGTTTTTCACTATGGGGCTAAGGCTTTTGGTGTTTGCGCCCATTATGGGTATTGGCGGCGTGGTGCTGGCTTTGCAACGCTCGGTGTCGATGAGTTGGGTCATCGGCCTTGGTGTGTTGCTGGTTCTTTGTATCATTGGGGTGCTGTTTGTGGTGGTAATGCCGCGCTTTAAGGTGATGCAAAAACTGATCGACCGCCTAAGTCAAGTGGCCAGAGAAAGCCTTACGGGGCTAATGGTGGTGCGGGCGTTCAACAACCAAAGTTTTCAGCAGGAACGCTTTGAAAAGGCCAACCAAACTTTTACAAGTAACAATTTATTTGTCA
This sequence comes from uncultured Oscillospiraceae bacterium, assembly GCA_964370445.1. Lineage (GTDB taxonomy): Bacteria > Bacillota > Clostridia > Oscillospirales > Ruminococcaceae > JAAYCI01. Next base: position 4,462 of record CAYJJK010000145.1, read on the forward strand.
GCCGTGCGTTTGCCTCAATGATGCCGGCTATGATGTTGATTATGAATTTGACAAGCTTGCTTATTGTGTGGGTGGGTGCCGAGCAGATTGCCCAAAGCCAATTGCAAGTGGGCGATATGATGGCCTATATGCAATACGCCATGCAAATTATTATGAGCTTTTTGTTTATTG
>CAYJJK010000146.1:0-4608 GCA_964370445.1 uncultured Oscillospiraceae bacterium
CCCATGGCCGAAGCGAGGATTGAACTGCATTATGATGTGCCTGCAGATGATTTTACAAGAGCGGGCGAAGCCAGCTCAGATTTAAAGCAACGCCTAAAAAAATTGGGCCTGCCCAACGAAGCTGTGCGTCGCGTGGCAATTTCGATGTATGAGGGTGAAATTAACCTGGTAATTCATGCCGGTGGTGGCGAGATTTTTGTTGAAATATACCCAAATCGTGTGCATATATGCCTAAAAGATAATGGCCCCGGCATTGAAAACATTGAGCTTGCCATGACCGAGGGTTTTTCTACCGCCTCAGATTCGGCGCGTAGCATGGGCTTTGGCGCCGGGATGGGCCTGCCAAATATGAAACGTTATACAGATGAATTTGAACTAACTTCTACACTGGGTCAGGGCACACGCCTATGTATGGCTGTGTATGTTTAGCCCAAACCATAAAGAAAGGGGAGGAATATGGCACAGCCGTTTCAAGCTGTTGCGCTGGATAAAGACCTTTGCAAGGGTTGCATCAATTGTATCAAGCGCTGCCCCACCCAAGCCATTCGTGTGCGCGATGGAAAAGCACACATCACAGCAGAACTTTGTATCGGCTGCGGTGAGTGCATCCGCCAATGTCCACATCATGCGAAAAAGGCCGTAACAGACCCGCTATCTATTGTGCGCCAATTTTCTTACGCCATCGCATTGGTTCCGCCCAGTTTTTATGCGCAGTTTAACAATTTAGACGACCCCGACCTTGTTGCCTCCGCCCTTAAAAAATTAGGATTTCATGCGGTTTATGATGTAGGGCGTGCGGCCGAACTGATCAGCGAGGCCACACGGCATATGATGGCAGCGGGAAAATTAAAAAAACCGGTGCTTTCTTCGGCTTGCCCGGCTGTTGTGCACCTGATTGCTGTGCGCTTTCCAAGCTTGATCCCTCGTGTGCTTCCTCTTGTAGCACCAGTAGAACTGGCCGCCCAAATGGCCAAAAATGACGCACTTCGCGCCGGCGTTTCCGCCGAAGGCCTTGGTTGTATTTTTTTAACACCTTGCCCTGCCAAAGTTGCGGCCATCCACTCGCCTTTAGGCACCAAAAAAAGCACAACAGATGCCGCCATTGCCGTGAAAGACATTTACCCACCAATGCTGGCCGCCATGAAACTGCCTCCCGATAACCCAGAGCCACCCAGCGTGTGTGGGCGCATTGGAATGGGCTGGGCCGAAAGCGGGGGCGAAGCCGTGGGCTTGCTTTCCACAGACGCCTATCTTGCGGCCGACGGCATAGAAAATGTCATCCGCGTGTTAGAAGATTTGGAAGACAATAAATTTTCCGGCCTTGATTTTGTGGAGCTTAACGCATGTTCGGGCGGGTGTGTGGGCGGAGTGTTGCAAGTGGAAAATCCTTATATTTCCAAAGCAAAACTGTCCAAACTTCGCCGCTATATGCCCGTAAGTGTAAACCGCCTCGAAGATGGCATCCCACAATCTATGTATTGGAATGAAGACCTTGAATATATCCCGGTGATGGAACTTGGCAAAAACCAGGCAGAAAGCTTCAGTTTGTATGCAAAATCTTCTGAAATATTGCAAAAACTGCCTCTTTTGGATTGCGGTAGCTGTGGTGCACCAACCTGTACCGCCTTTGCAGATGACATCGTGCGGGGCAAAGCCGATTGGAATGATTGTGTTGTACTCATGCGTCAGCGCATGGAGGCCATCTTGCAGGCCGTTGGCTTATCAGCAGATGGGTTTTCAAACATTCACGAAAAACCCGGAGAGGAGCACGAGGATGCAAACTGATGAACTAACCTCCCTAACTGCGTTTTCTTGCGCTGTCGAGGGTGAAACACATGAAATCAAAAGCATTTACTGCGCCGATTTACTGAGCTGGGCCATGTCACGCGCACCGGAAGGCAGCGTTTGGTGCACCGTAATGGGCAATGTAAACATGGTGGCTGTGGCTACTTTGGCCGAGGTTGCCGCCGTTGTGCTTTGTGAGGGTGCTTTGCTGGATGAAAGCGCAAAGCTGCGCGCAAAACAAGAAGGCCTTTGTGTTTTCACCTCAACACTTCCGGCTTTTGAAGCTGGAGTTGCTATAGCAAAACACAGCGGAATTTTAACATGAAAAACAAATTTTTTTATGATTTGCATATACATTCTTGTTTTTCCGCTTGTGCGTCAGACGATATGACACCGGCTAACATTGCGGGATTTTCTCGTTTGGAGGGCCTTGATTGGATTTCAGTAACCGACCACAACAGCGCTGACAACTTGCCGGCCGTAGCGAAAGCTTGCAGGGAATATGGGGTTGGATTTTTGCCTGGAATTGAAGTGACCAGCGAAGAGGACATTCATTTGCTGTGCTATTTTAGGGAGCTTTCGGCAGCAATTTACATGAGCGAATGCTTGCACAAAGCACTGCCGGCCTATCCTTATGACCGCAGCATTTTTGGCAATCAGCTGATGATGGATGAGGAAGACCAGGTGTTGGCCGAGGGTATTCGCCTTTTTAGCGCTGCTGTTTCGATGAACATTTACGAAATAAAGCAGCTGTGCGAAAGCCTGGGCGGACTTTGTGTGCCGGCCCATGTAAACCGAACGGCCAATAGTTTGCTATCTGTAATGGGCACAATTTTAGAGGACTTTCCCTGCCCGGCTTATGAATACAGCCTTTTAGGGCAAAATTTCCCAGCGGGCAAAGATACCCTCTTCCCATGCAACAGTGAGGTTTTATATTCCTCGGACGCACATACTTTAACCGATATCGGCGCCTGCCATGCATTTTTAAGCGAGGGCAGCTTCTTTTTGGCGTGGATGCAAGGACAGTGCTAAGGTGTGCCTAAAACCGTGCATACAAAATCCTTCTTTGCCTTTCACGCTAGAAAAAAATTCGCTTATACATTCATTATTTCTTTAGTTTGCATTTTTTCAAAAATGCCACTTTGGTTTTTTGGCCGTTCCTCGCTTTCGGCGTATAGGGCATGCAAATCAAAAATTATTTTAAATTTTTGACACATACAATGTGCGTCATACTTCGCTTTCTTTTTATCTTTCAATATGTTACAATTGAAAAAGTTATGAGTGGTATCCGCAGCGCTTTTTGTGCCGAATTTACGCAGTTTCGCCTTAAGGTATCCTTTTGATGCTGTCGATTAATATGCCCATAATTTGCCAACTATAAGTTTTATTTTAAACATGATAAAGAAAAGAGCAATATGAAGTTTGAACAATTGAAATTGATTTCCCCTCTGTTGAAGGCGGTGCATGAAGCCGGGTATGAGACGCCCAGCCCCATTCAACAAAAAGCAATCCCCCCGGTGCTTGCAGGGCACGACCTTCTTGGATGTGCGCAAACCGGCACAGGCAAAACAGCCGCTTTTGCCCTTCCTATTTTACAGCGATTGAACAGCGGGGTGCACAAAAAGCATAAAGACATTCGCGCCCTTATCCTCACCCCAACGCGCGAGCTAGCATTGCAAATACAAGAGAGTTTTATTTGTTATGGAAAGCACCTTCCGCTGCGCAGCACCGTTATTTTTGGTGGGGTTGGGCAAAACCCCCAGGTTATGGCTTTAAAACGCGGCGTAGATATTTTAGTGGCCACCCCCGGCCGCCTTTTGGATTTGATGCAACAAGGGCATGTGTCGCTTGCACATCTTGAGATTTTTGTGCTTGATGAAGCCGACCGCATGCTTGATATGGGGTTTGTTCATGATGTGAAAAAAGTTATGAAGGTTTTGCCATCAAAAAGGCAGACCTTGCTGTTTTCGGCCACAATGCCCAAAGAAATTTCAGCCCTGGCCGATCGCCTGTTGCATAACCCCGACAAAGTGGCAGTAACACCTGTTTCCAGCACAGTAGAGCGCATTCAGCAGCGGCTGTATAAAGTAGACAAAGCAAACAAAAAGTTTTTACTGGCCTACCTTTTGCGTAAGGACAAGGCCAAAAGTGTTTTGGTTTTCACACGCACCAAACATGGGGCAGACCGTGTAGTTAAAGACCTCACCCGTGTAGGCGTCCGCGCCAAGGCTATTCATGGCAACAAAAGCCAAACCGCACGACAAGAGGCTTTGGCAAGTTTAAAAGAGGGCCGTGTGCAGGTTTTGGTGGCCACAGATATTGCAGCACGCGGGCTTGATATTAGCGAACTATCGCATGTGTTTAATTATGATTTGCCAAATATCCCAGAAACTTATGTGCACCGCATTGGGCGCACCGGGCGCGCCGGACGCGGTGGGGTAGCCATTAGCTTTTGCATGCGTGAGGAGCTGCCCTACCTTGCCGACATCGAAAAATTAATCGGTTTTCAAATTGTAGAAATTAGCAATCATGCCTGGCCTATGCAAGGCTCAGAAACAGAAAATAGAACGTTGGTGAAAGAAGTGTTAGATCAAGAATAAATGAACAGCAATCATACCCAAAAGGGGTACAAAAACAACAAACAAAAATAATGAGGTTGACTTCAATTCCGTATTATGTGCATTTTCACCGTTATCTAAAACAAAGAAGCAGTATCCAGCTCATGAACAAATTGATATACTGATAGGAACGGATTGTATATCAGAAGGACAAAACTTACAAGATTGTGATACCATTATTAATTTTGATATTCAATGGAATCCA
>CAYJJK010000147.1:0-4528 GCA_964370445.1 uncultured Oscillospiraceae bacterium
AACCTTGCTAGCAGGGATGGTTTCTTTTGTTTTTCCATGGAAAGTCTCCTTTAATGAGTTAGCCTTTTGAAATTTTGGTTAGTTTTTGCTAACCATATCCTCAAAAAATATCGGGGTCACTGCCCCAATATTTCTTTCGTTCCCGCATAATAGAATTTTTGAATTTTAGCGATATATTCTAAAGCTTCCTTGCGGCTTAAATCGTGGCGGATGGCTTCGAGCATATTGTTTATCCCGGATGTGGCAATGACATGAACAAAAAATAAGTTGATTTTATTTTTTGGAAAGCAGTCACTTTCCATCACACCGAGAGAAGCACGTTCTTCAATTTCTATCAGCTTTTCCACATAGTTTTCATACCGGGTGCCACTTGCGCGGCAAAAGAGCAACTTTGAGCGTTCGAAGTCTGAATAAAGAAAATCCAAAACAGCATACGTGCCCTTGCCCATATTTTCGGTGGTTTCGCTACTTTCGAAATCGTAATCGGCGGCAGTTTCTTCGTGCACACGCGTATAAAGGGTGAGAAGCTCCTCTGCAAATGCACCGATAATGGCCTCAAACAAACCGTCTTTGCCTTTAAAATGATTGTATACGGCACCGGTGGTGGCTTTTGCATTTTGCGCAATGTCTCGCAAATTTGCATGGGCAAAACCTTTTTCAAGAAATTCCTCTTTGGCACAAGCAAGGATTCGCTCTTTTGTAAGCTCGGACGAATAGCTCAAACGCATCACCTCTCATAACTCGATTACTTTCAGTAACAAGGTTATCAAAAATGCATCTATTTGTCAACAGATGAAAATAAAAATCGATGTTTGTTGCAATGTGGTTTTATTCATTTTTTGAAATCATGTTTCGCTTGTGACGCTGTTTTTTAGCGCTTTAAATTCTTTTTTTACAAGAAACATCGTCCAAAGAACAATGATAACGTCAATGGCAAAAGAGGCGTAGTAAATGCTTTCCACTCCAAAAAATTTTGGAACAAGAAGCATGGACGGCACATAGAATACAAATTGCCGCGCCATACCGATGATGGCGGCTGGTTTGCCTTTGTCCACGGTGGGGAAGAAGGTCATGGCCATAAAAATAAAGGATAGGATGGGCACAATGAAAATATAAACACGAAATGCATTGAGCTGCATTAAGGTAAAACTTTGCTCCGTTAGCATCATGGATAATATGGCCTGTGGTGCAAGCAAAGTGGCAAGCCACATCGGAAGGGTAAGTGCCATGGCCGCTACGGAAAATATTTTGTAAGAACGGATGACTCTTTCGTATTGTTTGGCACCGTAGTTGATGCCAATGACGGGCTGAAGTGCCCTCATAAGCCCAAAAATCGGCGTTAAAAAGAACTGAAATATTCGAAATACTACCCCGTAAAAGGCAATGTCGGCAACGGTTCCATAAGTGGAAAGGGCGTTGAACACAACGATGGCCTGAATCAAGGTCATTACCGTCATAATGAAAGAGGACATCCCCAGGCGGTTGATATCGGTGACAATGGTTTTGTTAAAGCGAAAAGAAAAAACATTGGTTTTAAAGCTAGCCTTGCCACGTGCAAGATAAAGAAAGCCCACTAGGGAATACACAAACATACCCACATTGGTTCCCCATGCGGCACCGGCCACGCCCAGTTCCATGAGCACAATGAAAATGTAGTTTCAAACAGCGTTGGCAACAAGCCCGAGCCCCATCATCCAAGCGGCCGTTTTCATTTTTCCTTCGGCGCGAATCAACATATTGATGCTAAGGCCGTATATCCAAAAAAAAGAACCGTATAGAGTGATTTTGAAATATTCATCACCCAAAAGCAATTCTTCACCCACACCGCCCATCATGGAAACGAGCTGGGTGGAGAATAAAAGCCCCAGCACCATATAGACGGCAGTGGCAAGCACAGCCATGAAGTTGACACCACTGATGAGGTTTTTTTGTGTCGTTGTGTCTTTTGCGCCGAGTGCAATGCTCAACACAGAACCCGCACCCACGCCGATGAGAGAGCCTATACCCATGCTAAGTTGTGTGATGGGATAGGCAAGAGACACACCGGCAAGGGCGGTTTCTCCCACATATTGTCCAACAAAAAAGGCGTCCAGCATGGAATTTGCACCATACAGTACCATGGCAATGACAGCCGGCCAAGAAAGCCGAGCCATAACGTTCCATAAATTTCCGTGTAAAATAAATTGTTTTTGTTGTTCCTTTGAACTGAGTGTACGTGTGCTCATTCATAACCTCCCTAGAATATTTAAGTTAGCAAAAACTAACTTAAATGTAAATTTTTTTGGCGTTTTTATATGCCAAAAATTTTTTTCCAACCTTCATTAAAAAAATCAATCAAAACACCCACCTGAACAAGTGCCTCTTCTTTTTCTAAATCGTGCCGCACCACTTCAAAAAGTGCATAACACTGAGCACTCATAATGGTGTGGAGTTGCTTTTTTGTTAAAGGCATGCAGGGGTAGCCTTTTGCACACATTTGCTCTAAGAAATGCATCGTTTCCACTTCTTCAATTTCAATGATTTGTTCTATAAAATTTTCGTGTGTGCTTCCATGGGCGCAATTGATTAAAAGTGTAAACGCGTCTTTGTTGGCATAGATAAGTTCAACCATGGCGTGGCTGGTTTTTTTTGTGTCCAAAAGCACATCGCGTTCGTACCCGTTTTTAAGGGCATCAAAGCCGCGATGATTTCCCTCGGCATTCACGCGGATGAAATGCTCTGCGGCCGGTTCGACAAGGGACGAAAATAGCGCATCTTTGTCTTTGAAATGGCGATAAAATGCACCGGTTGTGATGCCGGCACACTTGCATATATCGCGTAAATTCGCACCTTCGTAACCAAATTTTAAAAATTGCTCTTTGGCACTGTGTACGATTTTTTCGTGGGTGGCATCATAGCTTTTAGGTGGCATTTCACAGAAACCTCCAGTATGATAACATAGATAGCTAACATTGTTATCATACTAACATGGGCGATGCTTCTTGTCAAGATGGGTGGTTTTTCTTGACAAGGAAGTGGGATGGTTCTATAATATAGCAGTGATATATATCATTGATATATTGTGAGGTGGAAAATGCAAGACCTTAGCAGCACACAACAAAAAATTTTAAGCGTGGGCAAAGAGGCTTTTTTGGAAAAAGGGTTTAAAGATGCCTCTTTGCGCCAAATTGTAAAGCAGGCAGGGTTTACCCAAGGGGCTTTTTATGGATATTATCCCGATAAAGCAGCCTTGTTTGAGGCGATTGTCTCACCGGTTTATGATGCTTTGTATACGCAGTTTGTCGGTGCCCAAGATGCACATTTTGATTTGATTGAACGCGAAAAAACGTCTCAAACACAAATGCTTTCGAGGCAGTATTTGCATTACTTTATATTTCAAATCTATGAATATTTCGATATTTTTAAACTGCTTGTGTGTTGCAGTGAGGGCACAAAATACGAGAACTTTATTCACAACCTTGTGGAGCTTGATGTGAAACGCACCATGGAGTATTTTGCACTTCTTAGAAAAGAAAACAAGTTGGAGGGCGAAATTAGCTATGAGTTGCATCATATGATAACCAGTGCGTACTTTACTGCTGTTTTTGAAACGGTGGTGCATGATATGCCAAAAGAAAAGGCTTTGCAGTATGTAGAGGAACTTTCCCATTTTTTTGAAAGTGGCTGGAATGGCCTTGTGCGTTATATATAAGATCGAGCTGAAATACAAACAGAGTGAGGGAAGGCTCTCTTAAAAGGGCCTTTCTTTTGGGATGATGGTTAGCGAATGCTAATTTATTGTTTTGCTTATGATGGGTATAACAACGCTACACACATCTGCATGTTAGCCGGAAAGTGGGTGTGAAAAAAGCTTATAGTTGTTTTTAAAGTGACGATAACAAAAAGAAAAGAGGTTTATTTATGAATTCTTCTCCAAAATGGACAGCCAAAGATGTAATTACTACGGTGCTTTTTTCGGTTTTGCTGATTGTGGTGCAGTTTGCACTCAATGCGGCTTCTATGGTGACGATGTTCACCAGTGCGGTTTTGTCGTTCGCCATTGTGGCACTGGTTTGTGCGCCCATTTATTTTCTCATGGTGTCTAAAGTGAACAAACACTTTGTGTCCTTTGTGTATCTTATGATGCTGGGTTCCTTATATTTTGTGATGGGCCACTGGAGCACCATTTTGTGGTTTGTTTTTATCGGTATTTTGTGCGAAATTATTTTATGGAAAGCGGATTCTTGCCAAAATTTCAAAAAAGTAGCCGCAGCTTGGGTTACACAATCGGTTTTGTACATTGGTGTCAATGTATTATCTGTGGTGGCATTTTGGGACGACTACATGCTCACGGCGCAGTCACAGGGGATGTCAAGCGAGTATGTAAATGCCTATAGCAGTTATTATCGTGACCCATTTTGGCTTGTTATCATTGTTTTGTCAACGGGCGTTTGTGCATTTTTGGGCAGTTTGCTTGGTAAGCGCATTTTGAAGAAGCACTTTGTGAAAGCGGGCGTTCTGTAATGCAAGCACCAAAAGGGTTTTCGGT
>CAYJJK010000148.1:0-4515 GCA_964370445.1 uncultured Oscillospiraceae bacterium
TCAATTCGCGCCTATCTGCACAAAAAGATTTGTATTCCCGTGCCATCGAGGAAATTCGTTTCATCGAAACAATGAAAAAATCGCATAGGGAGGAAAGATGAATTGAAGCTAGCTGAGAAATGGTTGGAAAATGTCTGTGTGGACTTTTAGGTCGAAATACTATCTTCTATACTTTATGTCACCAAACTGTGATATAGTCGAGTTTGTTTTCTTTCATCCTTGTTTTTAGTCGCTTTTTCGAGTATAATTGTGTTACAGAAAGAATCACGTTTTTTTGAAAGGATGAGTTTTATGGATGAATTTAGGCAAGATATTGCATTTCATTCTCCCGTGAAAACAAAATTCTGCAAACATTGTGGCTCTGTGATTGATGAAGATTGTGTTGTATGCATACGGTGTGGAAAACAGGTTGAGTTATTGCAATATTCCGGCCAGCCTAACATCACAATTCACAATTCCAATACAAGTAGCAATGTCAACACAAATACCAACACGGTTTTTCAAGGAAAACCCAAAAGGAAGTGGGTTGCATTCTTTTTATGTATTTTTCTCGGGTATTTCGGCGCTCATAAATTTTATGAGGGAAAGATCGGAGTGGGGATTCTTTACCTGTTCACACTCGGCCTTTTCTTTGTTGGTATTGTAATCGACATTATTTCTTTACTGGGAAAACCTGACCCTTATTATGTCTGACGTTTTTGTGTGTTGAAATGAATAAATACCCCCTGTACAGCTTATAGCGCGTATATTTCATATGATTTTTAGCAGGCTTGAAACATAGTCTGCTTTTATTTTTATAGTTTTGTAAAGTTACCTTGACATAACGTGGCTGATATATTATCATTGTATTGTAAAGTTACCTTTACAATACAGAGAGGTGATGTTGTTGAAGAACAAGGTTGAATTATTAAGAAAACAAAATGGCATTAGTCAAGATTCGTTTGCTAAAGCAATGAAAGTTTCAAGACAAACCATTAGCTCTATTGAAAATGGAAAATATAATCCCTCACTCGAACTTGCTTTTGCAATATCAGATTTTTTCAAAATGAGCATTGAAGAAATATTTATTTACGAAAGGCATGTATAACTATGAAAAATCTATTCAAATCAGGTGTTGTTTTCTTATTATTCGGTCTATTCTTTGTCGTAATGTGCTTTGTATATCCAGATATCAGTGTTTTTTTCGGACTTGCTGGAGCTTGTATAGGTCCGGGGTTATTTATGATTTGTAAGTATAGTTATTGGAAAAAAAGACCGAATGAATATGCTGAGAAAAAAGAAAATGAAACCATAGAGTTTAGTGATGAACGAAAAGAAATGATAAGAGGTAAATCGGCAAGAATATCAATTATGGCAAATTGGATATTACAATCCATAATCATTGTAAGTCTTACGTTTTTAGGTCAATTTGAAGTGTTGCCATACGATTATGTGAAGCCTATTATAATCGGAACTGCACTATATTGGATACTATCTGCTATAATTATGCAGATTATTTATAAATACCTGAGCAATAAATATTAAATGAAGGGAGAAATATAATATGTTTGGTAACAAAAAAGAAAAGCGTTTTATTATTAAAGACGAGCAAGGAGTACAGTTAGGTGCTATTCAAATAGTTGTTGACACAGTAACAGGTGTGAATTATTTAATGACTGTAGGTAGTGGACCATCAGGAATAACACCGCTGCTTGACGAAAACGGTAATGTGCTTATAGATAAATAAAATGAGCAAACATCCTCATCCCCCTGCAACTCTCCCCCTATAAACAAAATCAAAATAATACACCCCCGCATCTATTGATTCACCGTCAATAGATGCTTTTTGTGTCCGAAAACGAATTCCCAAAAATGTTACTATCCATTACTGACAGCAACAGGTCGATTAAGGATTTGTATTCCTGTGCCACCCAGGAAATCCATTTCATCGAAACAATGAAAAAATCGCATAGGGAGGAAAGATGAACTGAAGCCATCCGAAAAATGATTTCGAACTGCTGATATGGACTTTTAAGGGGGAATTCAGATATAATACTATAGTAGATTATTTCAGTAATTTCGAAATGATGTTTGTACGGCATATAGTACGTGCAATTTATATAACGATTGGAGACATGTTGTAAATATGATTCGTAAAAAAATAATTTCAACACCTATGTGCTATTATATTTCTGAAAATAGACACGAAGAAACTGTTTTGTTCATTCACGCTGCTTTTGCTGACAATACCCAATATTCAAAGCAAATCGAAGAATTTTCTCAGAAATTCACTGTCATAACTGTTGATTTAATTGGTCATGGAAATTCAACCAAAACACAAAAAGGAGATGGTATAGAAAAAACCGCCCAGTACATAAACGCTATTTTACAAGAAGAAAAAATTCAAAAAGTTCATCTTGTTGGTATATCGCTTGGTGCCGTGCTTATTCAAGATTTTGCCAATCAATATTCAGAAATGGTATCTTCTATTTCTTGTTTTGGTGGTTACGATATTAATAATTTCGATGTATCTATGCAGAAAGAAAACGGAAAAGCACAAGGATTGATGATGTTAAAAGCTTTATTTTCCATTAAATGGTTTGCACAAAGTGACAAACTAATTTCAGCCTATACACCACAAGCACAAGAAGAATTTTATCAAATGAATATTAGGTTTCCTAAAAAGTCATTCATGTATCTTGCCGGGTTAAATAGCATGGTAAATAAATATACTACAAAAAGGAATTACCCACTTCTTATAGGATGCGGAGATAAAGATATTCCAATGGAGCTAAAAGCAGTTAAAATGTGGCATAAATTAGAGCCTGATAGTGAAGTGATCATTTTCAACAATGCCGGACACCTTGTAAATATGGATGTGCCACAGGAGTTCAATAAAGCCGTGATAGATTTTGTCTTGCGAGCAAAATGAGCAGTTGACGATACATGTCACTGTCTACCCTTTTAAATAGGCTAATAGCAATAGCCTCGAAGTGAAATGAAAAATGGCTAAAATACCGGGAGTTTTATATGATGGGAGTGGTGAGAAAAATGAAAAAAATAAAACAGCTATACTATATTTCATAGCATCAATATCGTTTTTTGTTGGTTCAACAATTAATTTTTTCAACTCAAGTAATGGGATGGGTGCAATTAACATTATTCTTGGAGTGACATTTTTATGTTTAGCTTTAGAACATTCAAAAGTTAAAAAAACACAACAATGACAATAAAGAGGATGAGAAATAAATTCAATTACTTTCCTATTATGAGCAAACACCCCATCCTCCTGTAAATCTCCCCCCTATAAACATAACCAAAATAATACACCCCTGCATCTATTGATTTCCTCATCAATAGATGTTTTTTTGTATCCGAAAACAAACTAAGAAAGGTGGTTTATCCATGCCCAAAAACAACATACAACTAAAAATCCTCGGCAAAATATTTGATGCCGGTTACTGCACCGAAAAAGAAATTTCGGCTTTGACACTCGATAAAATCCTAAAAATCCCGAGTATCACCGTACCCGAAATTTCGCATATCAACGACTTGCAAAAAGCCGTTAAAGCCAATAAAGTTCTGTCCTTTTTGTCGGGTGCGAGTAGCGAGAGGGACGGCGAATGACAAAATATCAACATATAACTCAGCTGTACGAAAGTGAGTTAAAAGCCGCTGCCACCCCACAAAGGTGGCGGCAGTTTTTAAACAGCGCCTGCCGCAACTACAAGTGCAGTTTTGACGAACAACTTCTCATTTTTGCACAGCGGCCCGACGCCACAGCCGTGCTTGAGATAACCAAATGGAACCACCGATTTAACCGGTGGGTGAATCGTGGTGCAAGTGGCATTGCCGTTTTCGACCGCCAAAACCCACAAAGCAAGCGGCTGAAATATTACTTTGATATTTCAGATACCCACGCAGGCAAAAACGCAATTCCTGTTCCCGTTTGGCAGATGCAATCGGAATTTGAAGAAGACGTTATTGAAAGCCTTGAGAATTCTTTCGGTGAAATTGAGGACAAAAGCAGTTTTGCAAAAGCTGTTATAGGCGCTACAAGCAACAATTATGGATGAGTCACTATCTAAATTATTAATGGAAGCGTAATCTGCACACTTTTTAGCGTTTTGCCCGCACCTTTTTGATAAAGGCGGTAATATTTCACGGCAATGTGCTGTGGGTCTTTTTCCTCCAATTTGTAAAACAGCATATCAAGTGGACTACTCTGCCCATCGCCGTCCTCGCTCACTTCACCGGCACGCAAAAGTTCCATCACCATGTCAAAGGTCTGCTCCTCAACCGGCGCTTCATATTTCAGGTAAAATATAAGGGCAAGCAGTAGCATACCTGCCGAGGTATCCCAAAATTGGTCGCCTTTTTGTGCGCCTTTTTCTGTGGTTGCCTTGAATAAATTTGTCACCAGTTTTTGCGCATCGTTGTCGCTTTGGATATAGGCGAACGGGTTGTAACAGTGGCTTCGATCCATGTTAATAAGGTCAAGCACTTTCACATCATAGCCCTGCTTTGCAAGCAAAC
>CAYJJK010000149.1:0-4480 GCA_964370445.1 uncultured Oscillospiraceae bacterium
CTTTGTAGCTTGTTTTTTAAGGCCACAACCCACGAATTTTATGTGCTTCCACAACACGTTTGATAGCGATGAGATAAGCACCGAGGCGCAAGGAAACATTTTTTTCCTGTGCGATGACATACACCTCTTCAAAAGAGCGGTTCATGATGGGTTCCATGCGTGCGTTCACTTCGTCCTCGGTCCAGTACATACTCTGGATGTTCTGCACCCACTCGAAGTAAGACACAACTACGCCGCCGGCGTTGGCCAGAATGTCGGGCACCACGGTGACACCGCGTTTTTCCAAGACGGCATCGCTTTCGGCTGTGGTGGGGCCGTTGGCGCCTTCCACAATGATGGTGGCTTTGAGGCTGTCCACCGTTTTTGCATTGATTTGGTTTTCCAAAGCAGCCGGAATGAGCACCGTGCAATCGCATGCCAAGAGCTCTTCATTGTTGATGTGGCTCACACCGCTTGCATTGTAATCTTCCAAAAGTTTGCCGGAACCGGTGAGTTCCAGAACCTCTGGCATGTTTAGCCCGTCTGCACAGTAAACACCACCAGATACATCGCTTGCAGCCACAATTTTGCAGCCTTTTTCATACAACAGTTTTGCCGAGATGCTGCCCACGTTGCCAAAACCTTGCACGGCAACCGTGGTTCCTTCCACAGGGATACCTTTTTTGTTTAGAATGTTGACTGTACTAAGCATAACTCCACGGCCTGTGGCCTCGTTGCGGCCGGGAGCACCGCCGATGGAAAGCGGTTTGCCGGTGATGACACCGGGCACACAGTGGCCTTTCAGCATGCTGTAGGTATCCATGATCCAACCCATGACTTCTGCATTGGTGCCTACGTCCGGTGCGGGAATGTCGGAATCCGAACCGATGATTGGTGCAATTGCAGAGGTGAAACGGCGTGTAAGACGACGCAGTTCACCTTTCGAAAGCGTGCCCGGATCCACCACAACACCGCCCTTGGCACCACCGTATGGAATGTTTACCACTGCACATTTGAAGGTCATCCAAGCGGCCAGTGCTTTCACTTCGTCACGGTTCACATCGGGGTGATAGCGAAGACCGCCTTTGGCGGGTCCACGCAAAGTGGAGTGCTGCACACGATAACCTTCAAAAACACGAACTGTGCCGTCATCCATCTCCACGGGAACCGATACCTGAAGCTCACGTTCGGGATGTTTGATGGTTTCGTAGTCGGCTTCGGGATACCCAAGAATCTTCGCCGCCATTTCCACCACTGTTAATACATTGTCATAGGGATTGTACGTTGCCATTTATTACTCATGCCTCTCCATTTTATTTTGTGCAAATCAATAGAATTTGTTTAAATTTTATCGGCACCGAAGGTCGGTACCGATAGAAAGCTACCCTTAAAGATTCACATTGCAATTTTTTCTACAATGAGCGATATGATTTCACTGCCGCTGCGCTCTTTCACCGCTTTGGTAGATGCACCAATATGCGCAGTGAAGGGGATTTCGGAACAGGTGTGAACTTTCTCGTTTGTGGCGGTATCTGACACTCTGTAACGAAAGAAACCTTTCTCAAAGTGCCTGTAAAAAACGGGCAATACGCTCGAAAGCCACTTCCAAATGCTCTTGCGAATAGGCGTAGCTGATGCGAATAAAACCTTCACCACATTCTCCAAAGGCCGTGCCGGGCACAACGGCTACTTTGTATTCCATCAAAAGACGCTCACAGAATTCGCCTGAGGAAAGGCCGGTGCCGCGAATATCGGGAAAAATGTAAAAGGCACCCTCCGGCTCAAAACAGGGAAGGTTCAGCTCCTCCAGTTTTTTCATTAAAAAGAGGCGGCGGCGGTTGTATTCGTCACGCATCCTTGTTACATCGTTTTGGCCTTCGCGTAAGGCAACAATGGCAGCGTATTGGCTCATGGTGGGAGCGCACATAATGGCTGCCTGATGAATGATGTTCATGGCGGCAATCAAGTGCTCTGGGCCACACACATAGCCAAGGCGCCAGCCGGTCATCGCATAGGATTTGGAAAACCCATTGATAAGCAAGGTGCGTTCGTACATACCAGGAATTTGAGCAATACTTACATGTTCTTGCTCTCCATAGGTAAGCTCTGCATAAATTTCATCGCTGAGTACAATAATATCTGTTCCCCGTAGCACTTCGGCAATTTCCTCAAGCTCTTCTTTGCGCATCACGCCGCCTGTGGGGTTGCTGGGAAAGGGGAAAATCAGCAATTTGGTTTTGGGTGTGATGGCATTTTTTAGCTCTTCTGCCGTCAACTTAAATCGGTTCTCGTTTTTTAGCGGAATAGACACAGGTACACCGCCGGTTAGGGTGGTGATGGGGTGGTAGCTGACAAAGCACGGCTCGGGGATGATGACTTCGTCGCCGGGATTTACAAGTGCCCGAATGCAAAGGTCAATACCCTCGCTTCCGCCCACCGTCACAAGGGTTTGCGTTTTCGCGTTATAAGAAAGAGAAAACCGCCGCTGTAAATAGTGGCAAATTTCCTCGCGCAGTTCCATCATGCCGGTGTTGGAGGTGTAAAACGTTTGGCCATCTTGCAGACTTTGAATGCCGGCGTCGCGAATGGCACCGGGGGTTTCAAAGTCGGGCTCGCCAACGCCCAAGGTGATGCAATCTTTCATTTCGGCGGCAATATCGAAAAATTTGCGAATGCCGGACGGGCGCATGCCCGCGGCACGTTGTGAAAGCAACGATTGATAATCCATAAATAACTCGGTTCCTTTGCATATCCTGCCGGAATATAGTATGAAAAAAAGAAAAAATTTTGTTTTGTTGAGCGGCGACCTACAGGCCGGGTTTTCCTAAGAGGTTGCCGTCCATATCGCAAAAGCCATACCGTTGATACAGCGACTTCGAGTCGCCGGAAATCAAAATGCCCAAATACTGAGAAAATCCCTCGTAGGCCAGTGCGGTTTCCACAAGGGCTTTGCCAAGGCCAAATCCGCGGCATTTTTCGTCAATCACAACGTCGCACAGCCAGTAAACTGTGGCAAAATCGGTGACACAACGGGCAAACCCCACCTGCTGCTGCTCTTTGTCGTACACGCCAAAACAAACTGCGTTTTCAAAAGAGGCTTCTATCACTTCACAAGGGCGATTTTTTGCCCAATGCGTTTTATGTAGCAATCGGCACACAGCGTCTGTTTGCAGCTTGCTTTTGTCGTCGGAAATGGTGAAATCGAGATATTGCTTTATCATAAAAAGCGTCCTTCCCATGGCGAAATTAAAGGCAAGCATTCGGTGGTTTGTGGCTTTTTTACAGCAAAACGCCTATTCGCACAAAGACAGAAAATTTTGAAGCAAGCGACGCCCGGCGCTGTGGTTTTCGTCGTCGAGCTCCGGGTGAAACTGCACGCCAAACTTGTTTGCACCGCAAAGACGCATGCCCTGAATGGGGCATTTTTTATTGGTGAAAATGCGATCGAAATTTTCGGGAAGCTCGGGCACACAGCAATTGTGGTATTGGAAAAATTCTTCTGTTGCGGCAAGGCCGGCGCTCAATTCGCTCTCGCCGTCTTTGTCAATTTTGCAAAAAAACCGTTCTTCTTTTCCAAAATCCATGCGCCGCACGGGGCCGTCATAGGCCATGGAAAGCAGGTGCATGCCGGCACAGATGCCCAAAAACGGCACCTTGCAAGAGCGAATCAGCGCAAACTCGCCGTCAAAAACATCGAAATAGAGGCTGTCCCAGTTGTTGTTACATCCGCCTGCAATCACGGCTTTAATCTCGGGATGTTTTGCAAGATAGTGGCCGTCCACTTCACTAAAGTGCACCACACGATAGTCCATGCCGCTCACTTTTTTGCAAACTTCGCCCATTTCGCTCATTTCCAAACGCCCGAGATGGGCGTTTTGCTCCACTTGATAGTTGTTGATAATCAAGACCATTTTTCGTTTCCTCTTTTGTTGGGTGGTGTCGACAATAGTGTTCAGTCGGCCTGTTTTGGCACTTTTTCCGCCCGATTTGACCTAAAAATCTTGAATTCCATAAAGGAGTTTGGCAATTTTTAGGCAAAATTGGACAAAAAAGTTGCTCAAAATATGCCGGGTTCAACTATTGTCGACACCACCTAGTTTCGTTTTCTATTTGCACAACGCCAAAAAGTTTTCCAGCAATTTGCGCCCGTCTTGGTGCTCTTCGTCAAAGGATTCCGGGTGAAACTGCACGCCAAACACGGGCTTGCCAATTTTGCGCATGCCTTGAATCGGAATTTTGCGGCTGGAAAAGGTTTTTTCAAAACCTTCCGGTAGCTCCGGCACATGCAGGCCATGATAGCGGAAGAACTGGCATTCCTGTGGCAGACCGTGGCTCAGTTCGCTTTCGCACTCCACATTGATGGGCCTAAAATAGCGTTCCATATGGCCAAACGGCACATGCATGGCACAGCCGTCGTGGGCAATGGCCAAAATTTGATGCCCGGCACAAATGCTCATGTACGGTAAGGAAGCAAGCAACCGAAAACAAGAGATAGACCGCC
>CAYJJK010000150.1:0-4430 GCA_964370445.1 uncultured Oscillospiraceae bacterium
CCTTGAACTGTGAAGCCAAGCGGGGTTAAAATATTTTCCATATCTTTGCGGCTTACTACAATCCCTAAAACACGGTTCAATTCCTCGGGGCAAAATGGCAGTTTACGTGCGCTGCGAGGTGCGGGGTATGTATCTATAATACCGCCGATGAGATCGCCAGCATCAAGTTCTACAATCAAATCCAAGGCGCGAGCTAAGGCTGACATCACCAGTTCTGGGTCTAGGCCCTTTTCAAATCGGCCGGAGCTTTCAGTGCGTAAACCCACCTGTTTTGCAGAGTTTCGGACGCTGGGGCCATAAAAACTGGCAACTTCAAAAACCACTTTACGTGTGCTATCGTAAATGCCAGAAAATTCGCCTCCCATTACACCTGCAAGGGCGATGGGGCTTTTTTCATCGGCGATCACCAGCATATCAGGTGTAAGCGCACGTTCTGCGCCATCTAAGGTGACAATCAACTCGCCTTGTGTAGCACGGCGCACCACAATGTGTCCTCCGTTTACATAGGCAAAATCAAAAGCATGCATCGGTTGCCCATATTCCAGCATTACATAGTTTGTGATGTCTACAATGTTGTTGATGGGACGCACTCCACATAACCGCAAGCGTTCTCTTAGCCAGCGAGGGCTGGGTTTTACTCGCACATTGTCCACCATAGCAGCACAGTAGCGAAAGCACAGGTCAGTGTCCACGATGTCTACCTTTAGGTGGTTGTCAATTTCGCCGCCAACTGTAGGAGTTTGTAAAGTGGGCTCTGAAAAAGGTACGCCGAAAGTGGCAGCAGCTTCGCGCGAAAGGCCTAAAACAGAAAGGCAGTCCGGCCGGTTGGGTGTAATTTCAAATTCAAAAGAAATGTCATCCATGCCAAGGGCAATGGCTGCATCTTGGCCAAGCAGCGCTTCTTCACTAAGCACCAAAATGCCATCCTCCTCAGCACTGGGAAAATCGCGCAAGTCAAGGCCAAGTTCGCCAAGGCTGCACAGCATGCCATGGCTTTCCACACCGCGCAGTTTCCCTTTTCGAATTTCAGCACCATTTGGCAGCTTGGCACCATGCAAGGCCACAGGGCATAAATCGCCCGTTTTTAGGTTTTGTGCACCGGTGACAATTTGAACAGTTTCACTGCCCACATTTACCTTGCAAACCCAAAGATGGTCAGAATCAGTATGACGTTCTAACGTTTCAATTTTGCCAATCACTACGCGGCTCATTTTATCAGCTTCGCTGGAAAAGGTTTCCACCTTTGAGCCAGACATAGTCATTTTATCAGAAAATTCTTGGGCAGTTGCCGTAAATGGCGCATAGCTTTGTGCCCATTTCAATGGCATTTTCATTTTAAGTCCCCTCCCGTATCAGTGCGAAAATTGGCGTAAAAAACGCAGGTCATTTTCGTATAAAAGACGCATGTCGTCAATGTCGTAGCGCATCATTACAATACGCTCAAGCCCTACGCCAAAGGCAAAGCCAGAGTAAACATTGGAGTCGATGCCGCAGTTTTCAAGTACCTTAGGATGTACCATCCCGCAACCCAAAATTTCAATCCATCCCTCATGTTTGCACAGCGAGCAACCATTGCCACCACATTTAAAGCAGCTCATGTCCATTTCGGCTGAAGGCTCGGTATAGGGGAAATGGTGTGGCCTAAAGCGCGTTTTGGTGTTGGGGCCATAAAGTTGCTTGATAAATAAATCAAGGGTTCCCTTTAAGTCTGTAAAAGTAATGCCCTTATCTACAGCTAGGCCCTCTATTTGATGGAAAATGGGCGAGTGCGTGGCGTCGGCAGCATCACTACGGTAAACTCGTCCCGGGCAGATGATGCGAATGGGCGGTTTTTCTTTTAACATTGTGCGAATTTGCATAGGGCTTGTTTGTGTGCGCAGCAAAATATTTTCGTTGACATAAAAAGTGTCCTGTGTGTCGCGAGCGGGGTGACTTTTGGGCATGTTGAGCATTTCGAAATTGTAAAGATCCAACTCCACCTCGGGGCCTTGCACCACGTCAAAGCCCATGCCAAGAAAAATTTCCTCTAGCTCGCCCAACACACGGCTAAACGGATGAATGCAACCACGAGCTGGTTCTGTGCCTGGCAAGGTGATGTCTAATGTTTCGCTTGAAAGACGCAGTTTTTGCAATTTTTCTGCCAAAATAGACGTTCTGCCTGCAATTGCAGTTTCCACTTCGCCCCTAATTTCATTGGCAAGTGCACCAATTAGTGGCCGTTCTTCGGCGCTGAGCTTGCCCATTTGTTTTAACAGGCAGGTCAATTCACCTTTTTTACCAAGATATTGCACACGCAAAGATTCTAAAATAGCCGTGTCTTCGGCCGATTCAATCTGTTTTGCGGCATGTGCTCGAATGTGTTCAAGCGCTTCTTTCATCGCTGCTTCCTCCTATTGTTCAAATAAAAAACTCCGCCCCATAATCGGGACGGAGAAATACTCCGCGGTACCACCCAGTTTCCGCTGTTTAAAGCGGCTCTTTTTGCCTGATAAGGGAAGGCTGCCCACCTAGCCTACTGCGGCCGTAAAGCCGGTTAAGCAAGGTCGCTCAGAAGGGAACTTCATCAAAATGCGACCAAGGGCACTTACAGCACAAGGTGCCCCTCTCTGGGTAGCCGAATTTTTGATTACTTTTCTTCGTCATTGCGTTTTACCGATAATAAAATTATTATAGCATTCCAATACTTCTTTTACAAGAGAAAAAACAGAAAACAAAGGTATTTCATCAAAGACAATAAAGGGTGTCGATATTGTCTTTGATGGTTTTAAAAATAACACATTGCCCTTAAAGTTTTTTTAAAAACAACTGTGTGGCAGGTGGAAATTTAGGCAGGTGTTGATGCGGGTTCCGGTGTGGGGGCAGGTTCTGGTGGGGCGGTCATATTTAGCTGAATCACATCACCGGAAACGATGGTTTGACCATCTTTATTGGTACTTACTACAGTGCCGGAAGGATCGCCCGATACCACGCTTAGAGACACACTTACACCACTAGGTGTGGTACGTAAATTGTCTATTGCATTTTGTGCTTCGGCCATGGTCATGCCTGTTAAGTTAGGCAATGATACATCACCCCACACTGTAACGGTTACAGTGGTGGTGCTTGGGTCAATTTTTGTGCCGGCGGCAACACTTGTAGATGCCACAACCCCGGGAATGCCTTGGCCGTTATTCGCCTGGCTAACCGTGTTGTAGTTTATGCTAAGTTCACGCAATTGCGTAGAAACATCACCGGGAGATAGGCCAGTTAAATTGGGCATAGTAACCTCGGTTGGCTTGTCGGACACATACAAAATAACTTCATCGCCACTTTGTACGGTTTGGCCGGCTTCAGGCCTTGTGCTTACAATTTTACCCTCAGGCTGCTCGCCCGGGTCTGCGGCGGTTTCCTCACGATAGCGCACCCCAAGGGAGTCTAAAATAGAGGCGGCTTCTTCCACTGTTTTTCCGGTAAGGTCTGGCATTTCCTCAGATTTTGGGCCAAGGCTTACCACAAATTGTATGGGTGTTACCCCGTCCCACTGGGTGCCGGCTTGAGGTGTTTGTGCAATGATGCGTCCTTGGGGCACAGTATCACTGTATTCTTCTGTAGGTGTGGCAAAAATAAAATCCTCATAGCTACTACCACCGGTGATATCGGCATAAACAAGGTTTGAAAAATCGGGCAAGGTTTGCCCGCCCAACTGGCCGGAGGTGCTGCTGGAGGTGGAAAGGGAAGAGGAACTTGCATCACCACCGCTTGTAAGTGAAACAATTAGTATTACAATAATAAGCAAAAGAACAGCGCCCAGCGCCACCCCGCCCACAATCATTTGCTGGCGAGAAAGCCCTTTTGTGCTCTTGTTGCCACGGTTTTGACGGCTAGAATCCCCGGTCAGGGCTAGGCGCAAATCTTTAACACTTTGGATACGTTCATCAGAACTGGTGCGCATGGCCTGCGTGAGTGTGGAAGAGAGGAAAGAAGGTACCTCTTTGTTTAGTGAACGTGCTGCCGGCAAATTGTCTTGTATGCGGCGCTCATCTGCCGAATTGGGCTCCTCGTCTGTTAACATCCGATATAAAACGGCACCCAGTGCATACACATCGGTATAACTGCCCTCAAATTCACTTGCTGCATACTGCTCGGGCGCAGAGTAGCCGGTGTAAAGCTTTGCTTTTAGCTCGCTGCCTTGTTGACGCAACGCCAAAGTGCCAAAGCCACCAAGTTTTGCCGTTCCGCCTCGTTCTAGGATGATGTTTTCTGGGCTGATGCCACGGTGCACCACGCTGGCTGCATGCATGGCTGCAACACCAATCAGTACCGGCCGCAAGATCGATAAAGCCTGTGCAGATTCCATTGCTTTGCCACGTCTTGTCATGGTGTCGGCAAGGGTTGGCCCTTCCACTTTTTCCAGTGCAACATAGGCTGTGTTGTTTTCTTCAAAAACATCC
>CAYJJK010000151.1:0-4252 GCA_964370445.1 uncultured Oscillospiraceae bacterium
CAAAGAGAGGCGAGGGCTACATGGACGTCGTTGTCCTCGTCATCTGCACGATGCTCGTCATCGCCTTTGCACTTAACGTGTTCCCCGTATACATCGCCAAACAAAAACTCGACACCTTCGCCGTGGAGGTGCTCCGTGAAGCGGAAATCTCCGGCCGTGTGGGCAGTGAAACCGCCGCCGCAGAACAACGCTTACGCGGGCATCTCGGCATTGCTCCCACACTTTCTTGGTCGAAAACCGGCAACATCCCATTGAATGCAGAAATCGCCGTGACCGCCACTTTGCACATGGACATCGGATTGTTCGGCACCTTCGGCAGTTTCCCCGTGACACTGCGCTCCGATGCCATTGGAAAAAGCGAGGTGTATTACAAATGACACAGTTAAGACGGATTTTCACAAACAAGCAGGGTGGTAGTTTTCCTCTCGTCATCGCCACAACGCTGATTTTGTTCCTGCTCATGACCGTGATTTTTCAGTTTTTTCGGCTCGTCATCATCGGACAGGGTGTGCGAGACAGCCTGCAAACCGCCGCAGTGTCCACAGTCACGGAAAACTATGCCAACGTATACCACGCCGCCCGCGAGGGCTATGCCGCCGGATACCTACCCGCCGCAGACAGCTTTGCCGAAAGCATACACTATGGCGATATCTACGCAAAACTCAAGAACGTGTTGGGGCTTTCGGGTGCGAATGGCACTTACACAAAAACCACGGCAAACGGCCAAACCGAGTTCACACTTTCGGGCCTGCAAGTGGATGTGCGCAACGTGCCTTTGCGTAGTGGAGACAACCCAGACCGGCGCTTTGAAATTGACGCGAGCATTCTTCTGGAAGTGCCGATTTCCTTTGCGGGTGAAACCCTGCCACCCATGCGTGTGCGCATCCACACAACGGCAGGATATACGCCGAAATTTTGAACTGGTATACCTTGTAAATTCATTGCTTTTGTCCATAGCTTTAGACGAAAACTTGTAGTAGTGTTGTGTTAGGAAAACCACGAAAGGAGGCCAGAAATTATGGAAGCAACAAAAAATTTATGCGCACAGCTTCCCAAAGAACTACACGACAAGGTGACAAAAGGTAAGGACGAAAGTGGGCTGAACCTGAGTGACTATGTAGAGAAAATTTTCACCGAATACTACGATTTATCAGAGAAAGGCGGCAGGAGCATGAGCAGTGAAACAAGGACATTGGCACTTCAAATTTCTGCGGAATTGATGGGCAGGCTGAAGGCTCATTTGAAAACAACGAAGATGACACAAAAGGACTTCATCATCCAAATCATCGAAAAATCGCTCGATGAAGCGGAAAAGATGGTAAACGAGGAGATTCTCTCGGCAAGGCCCACAGAGGAGCAAAACGAAACCGAGCAGGAGTAGAAATAGCCTTGCACTTTTATCTGAAATGCCAATAAAAAAACCACTTATAAAGGAGAAATTCATATGAAAAAGTTACTGCTTGCCCCCGGTGTTCTTGTAAGTGTGGTGCTTGTCGCGCTTATCGCAGTACAGATGACACCGCCCACGGTTGAAGACAGCACCATTCCGTCACAAAGTGCCGCCAACACCTCCATCACCGTGCTTGAAAATGAGATGGAAGAAACCACAAGCAATATGGCACAGGAAGCGCAAAACCCCACCCAAAATCAGCCCGAAGATAACCCAAACGGTGACGGTATCGGCACCGAGCAAACGATTCAATCTCCGCCTCAAAAGCCGGAACACACCGAAGAAGAATTGCAAAATCCAGATATGACACCCGATGGTACACCTGTGGATACAAGTGGAATTACCCCGCAGGAAGAAATCCCCGTGCCACAAGAAGAACCACAGCCCGTGCCGACCGTACCCACAGTAGAACCAACGCCGCAACCCCAGCCCAGCGGCGGCCTTCCCGGCTTCGGAAATGTACCAAGCGGCGGAGGAAACACTGTCACAGCCGGCGAATCTACTGGCGACATCAACACACAGGTGGGTGAGATGGGATAGCCAAAAACCAAAACAAGAACCCACAAAAGCATCGCTTCGGCGGTGCTTACTTTTTTGAAGGGAGAATACGCTTGAAAAAAATATGTACCCTCTTCTTAACCATACTGCTGTGTTCCGTCACTTCGCTTTCCGTCTTCGCCACCGGCGGCGATGGAAACGTGGACGGGGGTGGCGGCGGCCTTGGGCAAGGCTCCAGCGGTAGTTACTGGTCACCCGGCAGCGATGGTGTACGCATCACCGTGGTAAACGTGGCTTCGGGTGCTCCGGCATCAGCCTCCATTGACCTATCCAACAAGGCACCCGCCGCCGGAATTTACCATTTTGGAAAAGTGAGTAAACTCGAATACAGCGCAGGAGCGGGGCTGTCCCCAAGGCGTGGCGGTTATGCTGTTGTGCGCCCACCCATCCCCTTACCGCGCATCGTCAGCACGAACGGTGCCAGCAACATCGCCGCCATCAAGCAATATTTCACCTCGGAATTTCTCGTCCAGCTTGTCGCCAACCACACAGGCTTAAGCTATGCAGACCTACTCAGCGGCCAATACAAACTCCTCGTCGAGCCATTGATTTATTACAAATTTGAGGGCGTGGACATCACCACCACTGCTACCGAAGCGGCGCTATATGACGAAAAAACCGCAGGGCTACTCCGTTATCGAATGATTGACCTCACGCACAAAAACTTGCCGCTTTCGATGTTTTTAGAACGTGCCGACCTCGGCTATCCGGCTTGGACGGGTAGCACCGGTTCACGCGTGAACAACGCCGTCATACGTTTGAGTTTGGGGCTTGGCATCGTGAGTTTTACGGACAGACCGCAGGGCAATGTCAGCTCTGTGGACTATGAATACCGCACCGATACCGAGGTTATCACAGCGGTGACCGTCAACGGTGGGCAGAGCGACCCCGACAATCCCGTGAGTGTGCATTTCAACATCCTTGGCACGGGATACACCGTGAGTAACGTGTTCTATCCAGAGGGTGGCAGCCAGCTTGCGTGGGTGAAGTGGACAACGCCTGAAATCGCGCAAGATGTGGTCATCAATGTGAGCGTGACGGGCGGCGGCGCACCACAGGACACGACCATCTTTTGCCGCATTGTCGACCTTGATGAAAATCCGCCGCCAAACCCCGTGGCCGACGACCGAAACGACGGGTTTTCCCTCGTCTCCGTGCCAAATAGGCCGGAACAAAGCTCTGCCTCTTGGAGTGTCTGGCGGCCAAGGTGGGAGGCCGATTGGCAGTGGGAGTCACGCATCGAGACCGTCCAAACCACGGTAACCGTGCCGGCACTCTGGCGAAATCCGCAAAGTCCGTCCCAAACTTCGTCCGTGGCTGTACGTGGCTGGACATACGAGCCTGCGCGCACCACCACCGGCACCCAGCAAGTGGAGCGTGGCGAATGGGTGGACAAAGGCAAATGGGTATTTGATGCCGAGCATTTTTCGGCGAGTCTTTCAGCAGAGATGCAAATTTATAGTGATGCAAACAACCCGACGGCCAGCGGCGGCACGTTCAAAAGCGGCTACGGTGTGCGGCAAACAGTATCCTCCGGTGTGAGCACGAGCCTTGGCAGTGCCGTGAGCAGCACACCCAACGCCGTGAGCTATTTCCCGGAATTTGGCTACCAAAGCTACTGGCGGCTCCTCCAACGCATGGGCGGCGGCAACTTTGCGTTCAAGGAAAACAGCTATAGCACGTACAACAGCAGAGTGCATTTCAGCCCGATTTGGTATCCCGATGGCGCATATACCGTCAACACTTGGCTACTCGATTACTGGACACCGGCGGGGATGTTGTCTGCAAACTTAACCGACACACTCATCGTGCGCGGCAACCTGTGGCAAGATTGGCACAGCGCGCCGCGATAGAAAAAGGAGAACAAAATGAAAATGCTAAACAAATACGAGAAGTGGGGCCTCATTGCGGCGGTGGTTTTTCTCGCCGTCGTGCTGTTTTGCCAGCAAACCTTTGCGGCCGGAACGGGTGATGTGGCCGGTGCCGTGCAGAGCACTTGGAACGATGCCTCCGTGCAGATTAAGTCGGTGGTGAACAACGTGGTGTTCCCTGCCATCGACTTAATTTTGGCGGTGTTTTTCTTTGTAAAACTCGGTATGTCGTACTTTGACTTTCGGAAAACCGGAATGTTTGAATGGACGGGGCCTGCGATTCTTTTTGCGTGTTTGGTGTTTACGCTGACGGCACCTCTCTATATTTGGGATATACTCGCATAAGGACGATTATATGAAAATAAGGCTATAT
>CAYJJK010000152.1:0-4168 GCA_964370445.1 uncultured Oscillospiraceae bacterium
GTCCTATTGTGGATAAAGGCGATGAGGTGCATGAAGGCCAGGTGTTGGCAGATGGGCCTGCCACCAAAAACGGTGAGATTTCTCTTGGCAAGAACGCATTGATTGGATTTATGACTTGGGAGGGCTACAACTACGAGGATGCTGTCCTTATCAATGAAAAAATCGTGCGTGAAGATGTATACACTTCGATTCACATCGAAGAGTATGAGCAAGATGCCCGAGAAACAAAACTGGGCCCGGAAGAAATTACGCGAGACATCCCCAATGTGAGTGAAGATGCACTGAAAGACCTAGACGAGCGTGGTATCATCCGCATTGGTGCAGAGGTGGTGGCTGGTGATATCTTAGTGGGCAAAGTGACGCCGAAAGGCGAAACAGAGCTTACTCCGGAAGAACGTCTTCTACGTGCCATTTTTGGAGAGAAAGCACGCGAAGTGCGCGACACTAGCTTACGTGTGCCGCATGGTGAGTATGGTATTATCGTGGATGTGAAGGTATTTACACCGGAAAATAGCGATGAATTGCAGCCTGGTGTGCGCGAGGTAGTGCGTTGTTATATTGCGCAAAAACGTAAAATTTCTGTAGGCGATAAAATGGCGGGTAGACATGGCAACAAAGGTGTTGTTTCGCGTATTTTGCCACAGGAAGATATGCCGTTTTTAGAGGATGGCACCCCGCTTGATATCGTTTTGAATCCACTTGGCGTGCCCAGCCGTATGAACATTGGCCAGGTGCTTGAAGTGCATCTTGGCTATGCGGCAAACGCCTTGGGCTGGAAAGTGATGACCCCTGTGTTTGACGGCGCACATGAGGAAGATATCCGCGCCTGTTTTGAAAAAGCCGGCATGCAACCAGACGGAAAGAGCGTTGTGTATGATGGACGTACAGGCGATCGTTTTGACAACCGCATTACGGTTGGCTACATGTATTACTTAAAATTACATCACCTGGTTGATGATAAAATCCATGCACGTTCCACAGGGCCTTATAGCTTGGTTACACAGCAACCTTTGGGTGGTAAAGCTCAGTTTGGCGGCCAGCGTTTTGGTGAGATGGAGGTGTGGGCACTGGAAGCATATGGTGCAGCTTATACCTTGCAAGAAATTCTCACTGTAAAAAGTGACGATGTTGTGGGCCGCGTGAAAACCTATGAATCCATCGTGAAAGGCCAGCAAGTGCCGGAGGCCGGTATCCCCGAGAGCTTCCGCGTGTTGATAAAAGAATTGCAGAGCTTGGGCCTTGAGATGATTGTGCAGGATAGAGAAGGCAATGAAATTGACCTAAAGCAAAATTATGACGAGGAAGATAGTTATCCGCGTGGAGACCTGGCTGTGGGTGAAAATGTGCTGGTGGAAGAAGAACTAGAAAGCGACTATGCGATTGAAGAAGTAGAGGATACGGATGCTGATTTTGAAAATGAAGATGAGGTGGCCCCATTAAACCCCGAGGATATTTTCTCAGATGAGGATTTGTTTGATGAGGGCACGATTGAAGAGTAAACAAACGAATGGTAGAGGATTTGCATAGAGGAAAGAATATAGCTTTGAAAGAAAGGGTCACCTATGGACTATTATGAATTCGACTCAATTCGCATTGGACTGGCTTCGCCCGATCAAATCAGGGCTTGGAGTTTTGGAGAGGTGAAAAAACCGGAAACCATCAATTACCGAACTCTAAAGCCTGAGCGCGACGGTCTATTTTGTGAGAAGATTTTTGGGCCGACGAAAGATTGGGAATGCCATTGTGGAAAATACAAGCGCATCCGATATAAGGGCAAAACCTGCGAGCGTTGTGGTGTGGAAGTTACCCGCGCCAAAGTGCGCAGAGAACGCATGGGACATATTGAGCTTGCTGCCCCGGTGAGCCATATTTGGTATTTTAAAGGCATTCCAAGCCGTATAGGTCTGCTTTTAGATATCAGCCCGCGTCAACTGGAAAAAGTGCTTTATTTTGCCGCTTATATTGTAACCGACCCAGGCTTTACCGCATTGGAAGACAAGCAATTGCTTAGCGAAAAAGAATATCGCGACATGCGTGAGCGTTATGAGGATGAGTTTAAGGCCGCCATGGGCGCAGAAGCCGTGGAGGCGTTGCTTGCCAAAATTGATTTGGACGGGCTTTCGCAAACCATCAATGAAGAGCTTGTGGACGCCAGTGGCCAAAAGCGCCTGCGCCTTATAAAACGCCTGGAAGTGGTGGAATCTTTCCGTGGAAGTGGCAATCGCCCTGAGTGGATGATTCTCAATACCATTCCTGTTATTCCTCCAGACATACGCCCCATGGTGCAGCTTGACGGTGGCCGTTTTGCCACAAGTGATTTAAATGATTTGTATCGTCGAGTGATCAACCGAAATAACCGTTTAAAACGTTTGTTAGAGCTAGGTGCACCGGACATTATTGTGCGAAATGAAAAGCGCATGTTGCAAGAGGCCGTGGATGCATTAATCGATAACGGTCGCAGGGGACGCCCGGTTACAGGGCCGAATAACCGTCCGCTGAAAAGCCTTTCAGATATGTTAAAAGGCAAGCAAGGTCGTTTCCGCCAAAACTTGCTTGGTAAACGCGTGGACTACTCCGGCCGTTCTGTTATTGTGGTGGGCCCAGAACTTAAAATGTATCAGTGTGGCTTACCTAAAGAGATGGCACTGGAGTTGTTTAAGCCATTTGTTATGCGCGACCTTGTGGACAATCAAATTGCCAATAATATTAAAAGTGCCCGCAAAATGGTAGAGCGTACCCGTCCGGAAGTGTGGGATTCGCTGGAAACTGTGATTAAAGGTCATGCGGTTTTGCTTAACCGCGCACCAACCTTGCATCGCCTTGGTATACAAGCGTTTGAGCCGGTGTTGGTAGAAGGCCGTGCACTTAAATTGCACCCGCTGGTGTGCACAGCCTACAATGCCGACTTTGACGGTGACCAAATGGCAGTGCACGTGCCTTTAAGCGAAGAGGCACAAAGGGAAGCACGCAAGTTGATGCTTGCAAGCCAAAACTTACTAAAACCAAGTGATGGCAAACCGGTAACCGTGCCAACACAGGATATGGTGTTGGGCAGTTACTATCTCACCATGGTGAGTGAGGGAGACAAAGGTGAGGGCAAAGTGTTCCGCAATGAAGAGGAAGCCATTATGGCGTACCACGACAATGTAATTACACTACATGCTCCTATTAAAGTGCGGCGCACCATGGAAGTTCAAGGCGAAATGCGCCAAAAAGTTGTGGATGTAACAGTGGGACGTATTTTGTTTAATGACCCCATTCCACAAGATTTGGGCTATGTAGACCGCAATGACCCTGAAGATGCCTTCCGTTTGGAAGTGGATTTCCTTGTGAACAAGAAAAAGCTTGGCACCATTATCGATCGATGCATTTACAAACATGGAACAGCAGTGACAGCCGAAATGCTAGATAAGATTAAGGCCCAAGGTTTTAAATATTCCACCTTGTCCGGCCTTACGGTGGCTGTATCAGATGCTGTAATTCCGCCAAAGAAAAAGGAATTGATTGCAGAGGCCGATGAGGCAATCAGCAAAATCACAAAGCAGTTTAACCGAGGCCTAATCTCAAATAAAGAACGTCTCGACAAAATTCGTTTTGTATGGGAAGACACCACAGACAAGGTATCGAATGCATTGGAAGATAACTTGGATGCGCGCAACCCTATCTTTATGATGGCAAACTCTGGCGCACGTGGTTCTATGCAACAAATTCGGCAATTGGCCGGCATGCGTGGCCTGATTGCCAACACCTCCGGTGATGTGATTGAAATTCCGATTCGTTCAAATTATCGTGAAGGCCTTGACATTTTGGAATACTTTATCGCTTCACGCGGTGCCCGAAAAGGCCTTGCTGATACGGCACTTCGAACAGCAGAATCAGGCTATTTAACACGACGTTTAGTAGAGGTATCGCCGGAAGTTATCATTCGTGAAGAGGACTGTGGCAGCAAGGAAGGCATTGTTGTGGCGGACATTTTAGCCGATGGCAATGCCAACATAGAGCCGGTCTCGGAGCGTTTGATTGGACGTTACCCTGTGGAGGATGTGGTACATCCAACGACAGGAGAAATCCTTGTTAGCCGCGATAAAATGATGGATGAGGATGACGCAAACTGTTTGGTAGAAGCCGGATTCACAACGCTTTGTATCCGCAGTATGCTTGCTTGTAA
>CAYJJK010000153.1:0-4150 GCA_964370445.1 uncultured Oscillospiraceae bacterium
TGGTTTGCATCGGGTCGGCACGGTGCAAAAGGGTGGATGAATTGCTGTGATAATCATGGTGCAGAAGTTAAATCGGTACGCTGCCCCTGCCTATTCATCGCCTCCAATCTCATTTTATACGAAAAAGCCCTCTCGCTCGGTAGTATAACAGAACGCTGTAAATTGCTATCCACCATCAAAATAATGGCTTCGTCACGGCTTAAATCCTTAACCTCGGCTTTCAGTGTTTCCATGCCGGCCAGCTCACAGGCTCGTTTTCTGCGGTGTCCGCTTATGAGTTCATAACGCCCATCTTCTTTTTGCCGCAATGCAGCCGGGGTAATAACGCCCCTTATTTTGATGCTTTCTATAAGCTGTACCATGTCATCGTCGTTTTCACGCACATGGAATGGGTGGTTTGGGAAATCGTCGATTTCACGAAGCGGGATATCAAAAATCTTGGGAAGGTTTGCATCGGCACGGCTTTGTTCTGTTTCAAATAAATCATCGTACAATTTCAGTTCTATGTTTGCGGCGTTGTTTTTCAAGGCCCATCACCTCCTGTGTGAAATTTTCATAGGCTGTGGCCACTTTGCCGCCCTTATCAAATGTGTAGATGCTCTTGCCGCTGGCACTGGCCTCCACGGCACGCACTGAAAGAGGGATTTCTGTATCAAATACTTTAATTTTTTCGCCATATTGACCACGAAGCAAAGCGGTTAAATCTTTGGAAAAAACGGTGCGCTGATTCACCATGGTCATCAAGATGCCATCGATGCATAGCTTTGGGTTGATTTGGCGTTTCACCTTGCTGATTGAGCGCAGCAAAAGTTCAAGGCCTTTGGCCGATAAAAAGTGTGGCTGTGTGGGAATGATGACACTATCCGCCGCTGCCATTGCGTTGACACAAAGCATGCCAAGGGAAGGGGTGCAGTCGACGAGGATATAGTCATAGTTTTTCTTGAGGCTGCTTAGATATTGTTTGAGAATACTTTCACGGCTCATCGCGTTTACCATGCGCACTTCAAGGCCCGAAAGCTCAATGTTGCTTGGCATTAGGGATACACCCTCGCTGTGATGAATGAGGCCATCAAAAGCGGAATAGCTGGCATCATCGAGGATATGTTGCATTGCGGTGCTGAGTGTATAGGGGAGTTCATCTGGATTTTTAACGCCCAAGGATAGAGTGAGGCTGGCTTGTGCGTCGGCATCGACAAGCAAAACGCGCTTGCCCTGTCTTGCAAGGCCAACGCCAAGCTGAACAGTGGTGGTTGTTTTCCCCACACCACCTTTTTGGTTTGCAAGGGCGATGGTTTTAGCTTCCCCTGCCTTAGTCGAGGTTGTCATATAAAAATTCCTCGTCTTCGTCTTCTTGAGAATCATAGAGAACGTCGAAAAGTGCCTGTAAAAATTGCCACATATAGGCATCTGCCAAAACGGGTGTTTGTTCAAGGGTGTTCAGTGTGCCCGAAAAATTGAGCCGGAACCCGCCGGCCAATGCCTGCAAGACTTCAAATGCCAGCAAGGTGCTGTCTTCGGCAGTGCTGTGTAAAGCATCGTATAACGCACAGAGGGAAGCGGTAGACCACCCAAGGCCTGTGGTTTCACTGAGTAGCTCTTCAACATTCGTTTTTGCAAGTAGAGAAAGATAAAGTTGTTCCTGTTTGGTGTCTGTCATGTTGTATCCTCCAAGATAATAAAATCTGCTCTACTCAAGGGACAAGTGCCCGAAAGTTAGCAGGTTTTGTGTTAATAAAATGGAATGGCGTATCTTTTTTGCTTTTTGCATGAGGATCTTTTCTTTTGTCCCACGATACCGTATGAAAATCCATTTGTGGATTTTATGGTGAGGGTAGAAAAAGTGCCCAAAATCATCAAAAATAAAGTTGCACATCATTTGTCCTCGACACCCCATGTGCAAAAGAATGAGGGAAGTCACCAAGCGGCCGGGTGCGATTCGGCCTCACGAGAGTTTCACTCCTCCGAAGAACTTTCGGAGCCGCCCAATGCCGTGACGCGTTCAAGGCGGGAGTACCATTATCTTTCTGATTGTCGTCGCCATATCGGGGGCAACCCGATATTCACAGACGGCTTGCCCGCTCTATCTCCATGAGATGTCATCGCGCACCGCGCTGAAATGGCTTGATGGAAACCATCATCAGAAGTGATGTCTTGGTGAATGGGTATTCGGTTTTCAAGGTTCGCGTTGAGGTGGTTAAAAAAGAACCCCTCATATAACAAAGGAAAGATATCGGGGGTTTGCGCACCTAAATTGAGTGAAAATTTTTGAGAAATTTTATAATATGCGATATTGTGTGAAATAAAAAACAGGCATTGTGTTTGAAGTGGACAAACACAATGCCTGTTTTGAAGATATGAGTTTGGGAGAAGGCGTAAAAAAAGAGGAAGTGATGCGGGGGCATCACTTCCTCTTTTGCATCCTTGCATGAAGAGCAAGGCTTTGTTATTTTGAGTTAAAACCCTCAATCAATTTGCTGATAATCTCATCTGCAATTTCAAATTGCTTTGGGGATAGGCGCTTGAGCCTGGAGCTGATGGCGTCAACATTGTTTTCGGGCGTCACATCAAACAACAACTCATCGGCCGAAATGGATAAGACAGTACAAATCTTTTGCATGGTTGTCAAAGAAATTCCTACAACACCACGTTCTATCGAGGAAATACTTTTTGTGCCCATGCCAAGGAGCTCTGCAAATTTTTCCTGCGTCAATCCGGCACGTTCTCTTTGAACTTTAACACGGTTTCCAATTTCGATATTGATTTCTTTTTTCATCATCATTACCCCACTTTATAATATTAGTTTAGGTAATATTGATGTTGATTGAAACGCATTATTGATGCTATAATTATCGTATTGATAATATGATAAAAGGGGAGGGATGAATATGAAGGAACATACTTGTTGTTTTACAGGTCATCGACACATCCCCCCAAATGAACTGTTAAGGCTTAGACGCCGCCTGCGTCGAGAACTGTGCCAACTCATCGAGCAAGGGTACAATATCTTTTGTGCAGGTGGAGCCATGGGTTTCGACACCGAAGCCGCAGAAGCCGTGCTGAAGCTTCGAGCAGAGCACCCACACATACAGCTCATCCTAATACTACCTTGCAAAACACAGGCCGCCTCGTGGCCACCCGTCGCTGTTGCACGATACGAGACCATCAAGCAGCGTTACAATAGATATATCCATGTATCGGATGACTACCGGGACGGTTGTATGCATCAGCGCAATCGCCAGCTTGTGGATAGCAGCAGCCTATGCCTTGCGTATTGCACCAAAACAATAGGCGGCACCGCCTACACCATAAACTATGCGAACAAACAGAACGTTCCTGTCATCAACCTCGCCGAAAATAGAAAGGTCGGTGAACCACGACTATGAGCAATCGTAAAATCCTTAAAAAAATTGCCAAAGAAAACGGTATTTCTTTGGCTGAGCTGAAGCGTGAAATGCAGGCGGCACTGGATTATGCATATCGAAATTCAGAAAACAATGCAGCGATAACAACCTATCAAAAACGGGTGCCAAGAAAAGGGGAAGTGCCCACACCGGAAGAGTTTTTAAGCTTTGCAGCCGGGGAGATGAATAAGAACTAGTGAATTATGGAGAGAAAGTCTTTTGAAAATCCAATCTCTGTTTCGACAATAAACGACAAAATATCGTGTTATTTTGTATTGAAAAATGATATAATTTGTATAAGATTTTCGGATAGTTTTTTTGGCAAGAAATTATTGATTGATGAATTGACAATGATTCCAACGCTAAGTGGCCGAAATACTGTACGTGGCAAATGAAAGTCGAAAAATAAATTGAAGTACTTTCAGAAAAAAGGGGGTGAACAACAATGAACGTTAAATACATTGGTAATGATACAAAAAAATCAGAAAATGGAAAAATCCATGTACAAAATGGTAATTACACGGGCTGCGGAGCAAGAATTGATGATAATCCACAAGATTGGGTTCCTACTCAACAGGCAGTAACATGTGATAAAAACGGTTGTAAAAACTAAAAGATGATTTTTTCGACTTTCATGCTCATAAAAGAGCTATCAGGTACAAAACTGATAGCTCTTTTCGTCTTTTTATACACGTTCTTTCTTTTTTCGTGGTTTTGGAATCGGGGTTATTTTCTCTAAAATCAGCACA
>CAYJJK010000154.1:0-4063 GCA_964370445.1 uncultured Oscillospiraceae bacterium
CCCATCACATTGCCTTACACAAACGGCACGGTAGACACCACAACCCTAAGCCAGCGCCTTGGAGTTTTTGGGTTTGCAAATGAATATGGCTTAATTCCGCATAGTAATTCTCGCTTTACCGTTAGCGACAATTCCGGGGCAGCACAGCAGCTACCTGCAAGTGGTGCAGACGGCAAAAACAATGACCTTGTGCAAGGATACCTAGAACGTTCTAATGTTGATTTGGCAAAAGAGATGGTAAATGTAATTGAATCTCAGCGTGCATTTCAGGCAAACAGCCGTGTGGTACAAACAGCCGACCAACTTGCCACAGAAATAAACAGCATTCGCTAAGGTTTTATTAAGCTAAATTAAACTTGGTCAAAGGGTAAGCTCCTTTGATATCTAATTTTTAATGAGATGGGGAATAATACTATGCCACTTCGTGATTATGATGACTTGAACAGCATGCAGGTAGACATGCTTAGTGAAATTTCCAACATTGGCACAGGCAACGCAGCCACTTCGCTGGCGGCAATGTTACAACGCCCTATCAATATTGACGTTCCTCATATTTCAATACTGGACTATAGCGCGGTAGCCGATAAATTGGGCGGGCCCGAAAATGCTATGGTGGGCATGATGTTAACATTAAAGCACGATATCAACGGCATGATGATGTTCCTTTTGAAAGAAGAATTTGCCCATATGTTGCTCAATTCTCTTTTAGGGCAAAGCTTTGCAGATTTTTCAGAAGTAGACGAAATGAGCCTTTCTGCCATGCAAGAAATTGGCAACATCATGGCGGCCTCTTATGTCAATGCCATCAGCCAAATTTCTGGCATGCTAATTGATATTTCTCCACCCGACATTTGCATTGACATGGTGGGTTCTTTGTTAAGCGTTCCTGCCATTCACTTTGCAAACATCAGCAGTAAGGCAATTTATATTGAAAACCAATTCACCGGCACCGGTTGTGATGAAAGTAGCACTTTACTGCTCATTCCCGATGTAGAGTCTTTATCGCGATTAATTGAAAAATTGGGGCTTGATGTATGAGCAAACTTGTAACGGTTGCCATCTCGGATTTGAACGTAGTTAAAGAGCCGGACACCTTGGTCACTTTTGCACTTGGGTCATGTGTAGGCATCTGCCTTTTTGACCAAATGGCAAGGGTTGCTGGGTTATCCCATATTTTATTACCTCAATTCAAAACAATTCCCGGCGAAAATTCACCAATGAAATTTGCCGATACGGCAATTCCGCTTTTAATTAAGCGCATGGAAGCACAAGGTGCACATAAAATACGCATACAGGCAAAAATAGCCGGCGGAGCTCAAATGTTTGCCGCAAGTGGCAACAGCAGCATCGCAGCGATTGGCCAGCAAAATGTGCAATCGGTTAAGGCTACTTTACAAAGCCTGCGCATCCCTTTGTTGGCAGAGGACACAGGTGCAAATTTTGGCCGAACACTTTATTTTAACGCCAGCGACTTTAAAATGCTAATTCGAAGTTACAAACGAGGCGAACATACTTTTTAAAGACTTATTGGTCTTTTTGAGAGCTGCAAAGGGGGCGCAATGATGGAAAATCCAACAGATACACCCGCTGTGGAAGCATCCGAGGGCTTATTTCAAAAATCCCATGAGCAAAAAGGGTTGTATGAGGCTGATGCTATGGCGGCTTCACAAACAGAACCCATCCCATCTGCCGCGAAATCTGATAACCCTTTCCAAGTTGGTACAGATGCCCCGGCTGAAGATGAGCCTTTGCAAGCGGGCAAAAAATGTGATGCACGGGTTCGTGTTCGAGTGTCTGCCACCACTTTGGTTGCCTTGGTTTCGGTTGATGCCCCTGAATTTGGTGGCCAAGAAGTGAGCCGCGAGCAAATAGAAAATTCTCTGGCACACGCTGGGGTTGTATTTGGCATCTTAGAAGAAGGCATAGCGCAACTACTACAGCCGCTCTATGAAACAGAGGTCATCATTGCAAAAGGACAAGCTGCTGTAGATGGAGAAGACGGTATTTGTGATGAACTTTTCCCGCGCGATGTCAAAACAAGTTTTGTAGAAAAAGAAGATGGCACTGTAAATTACAAAGAACTTGGGCTCATTCAAGATGTGAGAGTGGGAACAGTGGTTTGCCGCATTACCCCGCCCACAAAAGGAACACCTGGCACCAATGTACTTGGCAAGCCCATAGGCGTAAAAGAGGGCAAAAAAGCCTTGCCCCCCGTTGGCGTGGGCATCCGGGTTACAGAGGATGGCTCTCAAGCAGTCACCTCTGTTGCCGGCAATTTGGTATTCAAAGGCGGCCGCTTTACTGTAGAAGAATCTCTTCGTATCAGTGAAGTGAATTATGACATTGGCAATATCACGTTTTCCGGTGATGTTCATGTAACCGGTGATGTATTGGATGGGTTTGAAATACGCTCCGATAAAAATATCAAGCTTTCTGGCAGGGTGGGCAACGTGGTTTTACATGCAAAAGGAGACATCCACCTTGAGCATGGCATCAACGGCACAGGCAAAGCCGAAGTGGTGGCTGGAAAAAGTGTGCATGCAGGCTTTATAGAAAACAGCCATGTTGTTGCCGGAGAAGATGTTATCACCGGCTCTATCATACACAGCACAGTAGAGTGTGAAGGAAGCATCCACGTCACCGATGGCCGGGGCATCATCAGCGGTGGTAAAATCACGGCTTTTGGTTCTATTGAGGCAAATGAAATTGGCAATGACTCCTATACACATAATTACATCACTGTGGGTATCACACCAAAGTTGGTACACCAACGAGTGCAATTGCTAGATCAGATTGCTGACCTTGAAAAGTCCATAGATGAAATGACAAAAAATGCCACTTACGTAGAGCAAACTCTGGCACTACATAGGCCGGTTTCTGAAGAGCGCATTGCTTTGTTGCAGCGCACACGAATTGCTTTACCCATTTCACAGCGCAAATTGGAACAGCTGCAAAAGCAGCTGTTGGAGATTGAGGAAAAGATGGAATCTTACAGCGATTCCTTTATCACAGCAAACTTAATCTACCCACCTACACGGGTTTCCATTGGAAACCACCACAAGAACATAGAAAGTACGTGTCATTCAGTTCGTGTTTTTATGGATTCAAAAAACGAATTGCATGTTAGCACACACTAAAAAGTGTACGCATAGCTTTTAGAGATACTTTTATGTTTTCGCCTATCTTGTTCTTTACGTAAAAAGTCGACCCGATTTGGGACGGCTTTTTATGCTTTTGTGAGAAAAAAATTAAATAGCACAATACTCATTGCCATTTCGTTTTGCACGATTTATACTAATATTATAGGGTGTATCGAATACATGCAACTGCAAAGCCAACAGCTTATAGCTTTGCCGATAAGCACAAAAATTAGGGATTTTGCCAGCCAATTGCCTTGTATTTTTATTTGTTGATATGTGAACGATCACCCATTTTTTTAAAGGCTTTATACCGCCAAATTCATATCACTGGCTCGTAGCATACCAAACATTAACTTATTTCACTCATAACTGCTGTTTTGACAAATGACATACAACAAAAATCCATCGCTCTACCAATTTTTTATGTATGAGAAAAGCCGCTATTTTTTGTCATTGTCTTCACCATGAACAATATAAGGGAGAATGGAAAACGATGGAATTTACAATCATGGACGCATTGCCTTATGTGATTATTTTTATTGCAAAAATGTTTGAGGTGTCCCTCACCACAGTACGCAATGTACTTATCATCCGCGGAGAGAAACTAAAGGGCGCCTTTCTGGCGTTTTTTGAAATGATGGTGTGGGTGATTATCATCAATACGGTGCTTTCTGGCAATATTTTAGAGGATCCAATTCGCCTATTTACCTACTGCGCCGCCTTCGCATGCGGAAACTATGTCGGTGTAACTATTGAAAACAAACTGGCCATTGGCATGGCATGTATTCAAGTGGTAGTACCCCAGTCAAAAAGAGAAGATGTGGTGCGCACGATGCGTGAACAAGGGTTTGGTGTTACAGAGTTGCCCGCAGAAGGTAAAAACGGGGCGGTCTATGTGTTGATGATTTATTTGAAAAAGAAAA
>CAYJJK010000155.1:0-3957 GCA_964370445.1 uncultured Oscillospiraceae bacterium
CCCTCAAAACCCAGCTCGAAATCCTCACCCCCAAAGCCGACTATTTCGACAAACTAATGGATTCAAACCACCTCATCAATTTCCGAAACACGGCCACAGCACTTGGTGTTCGACCTCTTTATTTTATCAACTATCTTGTAGACAGAAAATATATCTATCACAACACCAAAAACGAGATTTTACCCTATCAAAAACATATGCAAGCAGGGCTTTTTGAGCTGGTGGAATACAGGAGAAACGGACACTTCGGCGTGCAAACCCTCATCACCCCCAAAGGCCGCCACCATTTTCTGCAATGCTATTTCAACGGCGAAATGGATGCGGGGTTGGTTTGAATTTTTGGAAAACCAGCGAGGAGGTGAAAATATTTGAACAAAAGCATCATCGCATGGGTGGGCGGCAAGTCGAAGCTCATGTGGCTCATCAATCTGCTTGCACCGCCCGAATACGAGCGTTCTGTCGATGTGTTTGGGGGAAGCGGCACCGTCACGCTCAACCTTGACATTCCAAAAGGCAAAACCCGGATTTACAACGATGCCTGCAACAATCTCACCAACCTTTTGCGTTGCGCCAAAGAAGATCCGCGTGCACTCACCGAGGAATTGGGCTTTCTGCCTCTAAATTCGCGAGACGATTTTGAAATCCTTAAAAAATCGCTGGAAAAGGACGAATTTTCTGATGCGGATTTGCAAAAGGAAATGGCACTTACTGAGGTTCTTTTTAAACAGCCCGAATGCGAAGAAATACTAGAAATTTTACGAGAACGAGCGGAAGAAAAGGAGATAAGACGCGCGGCCACTTACTACAAAGTGCTCCGCTACAGCTTCAACGCCAACGGCGAAACCTATGGCGGCAGGTCGTGCGATATCCGGCGGTTTTTTGGTGATATATGGGCGTTCAGCCGTGCCTTTGCAGATGTAGTCATCGAAAACAAAGATTTTGAGAGCCTCATCAAGCAGTACGACAGGCCGGATGCCTTCATTTACTGCGACCCACCGTATTTTGACGCAGAGAGTTTCTATGAGAAAGTGTTCCCAAGCACCGACCACCGCCGCTTGCACGACACGCTTACCCGCGCCGACGGGTACGTCATGGTGAGCTACAACCACGCGCCCGAAATTTTGGAATTGTACCAAGATTTCTATATTTTCTACACCACAAGGCCAAATTCCATGTCGCAAAAGGAGGGGGCACTCTATGAAGAACTCATCATGACAAACTACGACCCACGGCTGTTTTTGGAAAGCAAGAATTTCCAAATCAACCTGTTCGACAAGCGTTTGGAACGCCCACCCGATGGGAACTATCGGCTAATTCACGAGCCAACAAAAGCCCTAAAACAACACAAAGAAAAGAGGAAATAGCATGGATAACTTACTGCAAACCATACACACCATCGAAAGTTTGGAAGATATGCTCGAAGAATTGTACGAGGAACTGCAAGAGGAATTTCCGCAGGATAGCTACTGCGAGCAGTGCGGGGCGTGTTTTTGCGAGGAAGAGTTAGACGAAATCTATATTCCCGATTGGGTGAAAGAAATGGCAGGGCTTGACGTAAACACGCCACTCTGTGTGGTCATCGACAAGGCAGACGGCAGCATCAGCCTTGAGCCTGCCATCGACACGAGGGAGGAATACGCTTTTTTCTCCGACAGGACAAGGCTGAAACTGCGTGAATTAAATGTGTGCAGCAGTGCCGTGGAGGAAAAAATCATGGACGAACTCGAAGCAATCGGCCTGTAAAAAAATGTGGGAGGTGTGCCATGTCAATTGAAAGAACACATAACATCATCAGTTTCTACAATAATCCGGCAGGGTATCTGAAAGAGGGTGTTGCCACGATAGACACGATGTTTCGGTGCGAGGAGCTTTCTCAGTGGCTCGGCGCGGAAAACATAGAGGCCCGATACAAGGAGGGGGTGTTTGAAAAACTGGCGCTCAATCGAAAATACTATGAAATTGAGGAGGTGGAAGACCTAAAGAATGTACGTGTTTGGCAATTGCGACATGGCTTTGACGTGGACTGCCGATTTGTTTCATATGCTGAAATGTTGGAACGACACGGTGAACCTTGCCCACAAAATTACACGGTGGTTTTCGACGGAGAACTACCCACGAATAACCTCGAAGAAATTTATGCCGCTTGCAATTTGAATCATCCGAATGGATATGAGGGGCACTCGCTGTCGATGTCGGACGTGGTGGAATTGTATGATGAAAACGGCAGTACCTTTCATTATGTGGACAGGGTTGGGTTTCAAGAGATTGAATTTTCGGATGATAGCCCTGTAATGAAAAGTGAAGAACCAAACATGGAGATGTGGTAATACGGCCACATCTATTTTTTTGAAAGAAATGGAGAAATCATGAAAAAGATATTCACTAACGCTAAAAACCGCATCTATTTTGCTCTGATGAAACTGCAAACCCGTGCCATTTTTCTAAGCAGAAACACACGCGCTGTCTTCGCCAACCAACGCGGTGACACCAACGTGGGGCAGGCTATCGCAATCCTCATAACGATCGTCATTGGTGCATTATTACTCGCAGGATTGTATGTTTTGTTTGAGGATGTCGTGCTTCCCACCGTCACAGCCCGTGTGACGGAAATGTTCAATTACAGGGGCTAACCACGTGGATGTTTTCTTTGTCGGAATCATTTTCATTGCCGCACTTGTTGACGTAAAACGCCGAGAAATCCCCGATATGGTGTGCATCTGTATCGGGCTTTTCGCGTTGTTTGACCCACACCCACTGGGAATCTTGGCAGCCTTGCCGTTCCTTGGTGCCGCACTCATAAAGCCGGAAAATATCGGTGGCGGAGATATAAAGCTGACAGCGGCAGTCGGGCTGTATTTTGGCTTTGAAAAGGCTGTTTTCGGCCTTATTATCGGCCTAGCTCTAGCTTTGCTTGCCGGCCTTGTTATGGCTCGAATTCAAAAGAAACCCCTATCCAAAACAGCCATCCCACTTGCCCCGTTCTTGGCGGCAGGGTGGCTGTTCACACTTTGAAAAAGGAGAATCTGCCCATGAAACTATTTAAAAACAGAACGGTGCTTGGCATTGTTTGCATTGTGCTTTCGCTTCTCATTTGCTTTGGTGTCACGCCACTGTTCAATCGTGCGGTCAACGAGAAAACCACCATTGTGCGCGTGAAATCAGAAATTTCCACGGGTGATCAAATTACCGAAGACATGGTAGAAGTGGTGGAGGTGGGCGGTTTTAATCTGCCACAGAACATCATCCGCGAGGCCGAAACGGTGCTTGGAACTTATGCTCTGGCCGATTTTTATGCCGGTGACTATATTTTAAGTTCCAAAGTGTCCGAAACCATGCAAGCCGAGAATGCCTATCTCTACCGCTTAGATGGCACACAGCAAGCTATTTCTGTGAGCATCAAGTCATTCGCGAGCGGCCTTTCGGGAAAACTGGAAAGCGGCGATATTGTGTCGATTGTTGCGGCCAATTTCAGAGGGCAAGGCCAAACGATTATCCCACCGGAACTGCAATATGTCGAGGTGATTTCCGCCACAACCGACACAGGTGCAGACGTGGAGCAAAACACAGAACCAGTTGATGGAGAAGAAGAGCTTGCGTTACCCTCCACCATCACAGTGCTTGCCTCGCCCGAACAGTCCAAAATCTTGGCAGAACTCGAAGCCGATGGTGAAATCCATGTGGCACTTGTGTATCGAGGGGATGAGGAAAACCGCACTCAGTTTTTGACGATGCAAAACAGTATTTTGGAAGAAATCTATCTTGCGGATGAGGATGCGGATACCATACAGGAATCTGAGGAAGACTATACGGAAGACGAATTGAGTGAAGACTTTACTAATAGAGATTCCGAAAATTTAGACGCTTCTACGTCTCAATCAAGTTTCACGGAGGATTCACCTGAAGAAAGCGAGGTGGCTTAGTTGTTCCCATTCAAAAAACAAACCATCTTTTCACGGG
>CAYJJK010000156.1:0-3948 GCA_964370445.1 uncultured Oscillospiraceae bacterium
CCTGCCTCAGGCTCGTCTTGAGGGGCTTTTTCCTCTTCGCCCTGAGATTCTTCACCTGCCTCAGGCTCGTCTTGAGGGA
The DNA here is from genome assembly GCA_964370445.1 of uncultured Oscillospiraceae bacterium. Taxonomy (GTDB): domain Bacteria; phylum Bacillota; class Clostridia; order Oscillospirales; family Ruminococcaceae; genus JAAYCI01. Next base: position 80 of record CAYJJK010000156.1, read on the forward strand.
CTTTCTCCGCTTCGCCCTGAGATTCTTCGCCTGCCTCAGGCTCGTCTTGAGGGGCTTTTTCCTCTTCGCCCTGAGATTCTTCACCTGCCTCAGGCTCGTCTTGAGGGGCTTTTTCCGCGTTCACTTCATCCAAAGAGGGCGCATCTGTTGTAGGCGCATGTTGGGGTATTTCAGCCGATACAAAACTGCCAGAAGCAGAGGAGTCTTCATCGCATGTCTCTTGCACTTCAATCGGTTGCGCTGTGGCCTCAGAAATCGCTGCAGTTGAATCTTGTTTTGAATTTAAAGAGCTGTGGTGAGCGCTATTGGCACGATTGCTCCTTTTTTTACTTTTACGTTTGTTCAAAAACCATGCCCTCCTTGGGGAAATAGAAAATAAACCGCACTGTCTAGGATGTATAAGAACATAAGGATTACAGGATAAAATTCACATAATACTCCTTATTATACCACAAATAGAAGGAAAAGAAAGGTGAAATTTCGACTCGTTTTGCTTGCAATACATAGTGAGCTATAGTAATATGGTATAGAATACAGAGTTTTTACCTTGAGTAAAACACTGTGGCGGCGCAGTTGCTGCCAAAAAAACAAAGGAGGAATGATGACATATGGTTTTAGATGTAACGAAAGAAACTTTTGAGGCAGAAGTTTTACAAAGTGATAAACCGGTTTTGGTTGAATTTTGGGCCAGTTGGTGCGGTCCTTGCAAAATGATGGGCCCCATTATTGACCAGCTGGCAGAAGAACATGCCGAGTATAAAGTGGTAAAAATAAACTCTGATGAACAGCAAGAATTATCGGAAAAATATGGTATTATGAGCATTCCCACTGTAATTGCATTTAAAGATGGTGAGCAAGTGAACCAAAGCGTAGGTGTGGCACCAAAGGATAAACTGCTAGCCTTATTTACTAAATAATCAATTGAATACAAACTAAAAGCGGTGTAGTCTCTATTCAGTGCAGAGGCTACACTCCTTCATTACTGGAAAAAAGAGAGGATCAAACATGAAAGTGATTTCTATTATTTTGGGGATATTGCTCATCATGGCGGGCATCTTTATGGTGATGACCCCCGGAATCACCTACACCAGCATGAGCTGGATGATAGGATGTTTGCTAATTTTAGCAGGCGCAAATGGATTTGTGCAATACTTTTCTGCGGACAAAACGGCAAAAAAACCTGTTTGGGAGCTTATCTTTGGCATTTTAAGCCTAATTTTGGGCGGCATCGTGCTGATAAACCCCATGACAGGCCTTTTGGTAGAATTGGCCCTAACCTATGCCTTTGATTTTTGGCTGATTTTGGGTGGTATCACACGTGTTGGCCACGCCTTTACAATGCGAAAAAACAAAGAAAGAAACTGGGGCTGGTCTATTGCCATGGGTATTCTCTCGGTTGTGGTGGGTGTGTACGCGCTATTCCACATTGGCACCTTAGCACTTGCCATTGGCATGATGGTAGGTGTTGCCGTGATGATGAGCGGGTTCAACCTCATTTCCGGCTCCTCTGCATTTGGTGGGTCTGCCGGTGGCGGCGCAGCCGCTTAGCAAGGCTTTGTTTATCAAAAGAACAAGAAAATACCAGGTTTTTTAAAAACACCATAAAGGCGCATGTATAGAATGTGCAGCTGCCGCGGCATTTTACATCTAACTATACAATTGCAAACAAAGCCCCCGCGTTTTACGCAAGGGGGCTTTGTTTGCTTTAAAACAATCGTTATATCAATTTAAAATCATTCTGTCGTTAGAAAATTCTCCCCCGCTGGCAAGCTCAAATTTTTCCAGCAAATCTTTGGTTTGCAGGCATTTCTTTTCCTCGCCTTGCACATCGTAGATAATTTTTCCATCATACATCATAATTAGGCGGTTGCCCAGCCGAATGGCATCTTTCATATTGTGTGTAATCATCAAAGAAGTAAGCCCTGCGGCAGCCACCAAAGTGTTTGTAAGCTCCAGCACTTTGTGTGCTGTTTTGGGGTCTAAAGCTGCGGTATGCTCGTCCAGTAAAAGTAATTTTGGGGTTTGCAATGTGGCCATAAGCAAGGTGATTGCCTGGCGCTGGCCACCACTAAGCAGGCCCACTTTGTCATTTAATCGGTTTTCAAGACCCAAGTCCAGCTGCACAAGCTTTTCGCGAAAAAATTCTTTTTCATCTCGTGTCAGCTCCCAGCTAAGGCCCCGACGCTTACCGCGGCGGTTTGCCATAGCCAAGTTTTCTGCAAGGCTCATGCCGGCAGCAGTGCCCAACATTGGGTCTTGAAACACACGCCCCAAAAGGCTGGCACGCTTGTATTCTGCCATTCTTGTGATATCGGCATCATCCAAAAAAATGCGCCCTTTTTCGTTGAGATACACACCGGCCACAACATTGAGCATGGTGGATTTTCCGGCGCCGTTGCCACCGATAACCGTGACAAAATCCTGCGAATTGATTTGCAAACTCACATCCCGTAAGGCTCTTTTTTCGTTTACAGAGCCGGGGTTGAAGGTCATGCTCACATTTTGTAATTTTAGCATCACTGTTCCCCCTTATTGAGCTTGCGTGTTTTCATGCGCTCGCGCAGCAGTGGAATCGACAGTGCAAACGCAACCAATATCGCTGAAAACAATTTTAAATCGTTTGTATTTAGGCCCAGCTGCAAAACAACCGCAATGATAACACGATATGCCACAGAGCCTAAAACCACCGCTATCAATTTCATAGAAAAACTGCCTTTTAAGAAGCGGAAAACTACCTGCCCAATAATGATAGAGGCAAGGCCAATGACGATGGTGCCGGTGCCCATACCCACATCGGCATACCCTTGGCTTTGTGCCACCAAAGCACCGGAAAGCGCAACAAACCCGTTCGAAAGCATAAGCCCCAGCACAATCATGCTGCTGGTGTTGATGCCAAGAGCTCTTGCCATATTGGGGTTGTTGCCCGTAGCGCGCAAAGAGGCGCCGATTTCAGTGCCAAAAAACCAATACATAACAGCAATTAAGCCTGCGCAAAAAAGGATGCCAATAATAAGGCTATAGTAGCCTTTGTCTATCGGCAGCAGGTCTTCCAGCACTGTAAGCATGGTGTTCTCGCCCAAAAGCGGCGTGTTGCTTTTGCCCATAATGCGGATGTTTACCGAATACAGCCCAAGCATCGTTAAAATGCCGGCCAAAAGGCTGGGGATACGCAGCACAGTGTTCATAAGGGCGGTAACTGTGCCTGCAAGCATACCGGCAATAAGCGAAAGCACCAGTGCAAGATAGGGGTTCATTCCCGCCACAATTAGCGTGGCAGAAACAGCCCCTCCCAGTGCAAATGTGCCGTCTACCGAAAGGTCGGCAATATCCAGCACTTTATAGCTGATATAGGTGCCAAGGGCCATTACAGCCCACAAAAGCCCTTGTGCCAATGCATCTTGCATGGCCAGCAATACATTCATTTTCAGTTCCCTTCTCAAAGCCGTAGGCCAGTATAAAAACTAGATGGTTTCCATTCCCTCCGGAATTGTGATGCCCAAAATTTCTGCGGTTTCTGCATTCACAACAGTGCGCACGTCTTCTGGGGCTTGGAAAGCAATGGGCATTTCAGCCGGTGTGGAAGCACCGCTTAAAATATCGGCAGCCTGTTTGCCGGCCATCATGCCACGGTCGTAGTAGTTGATAGAAACTGTTCCCAAGGCGCCCCCTTCTGCCATGGCTTCTTCACCCACGATAAAAGGTATTTGGTTGTCGCGTGCAATGGTGGCAACAGTGCTTACCGAGGTTGCGATAAGGTTATCTGTGGGGGAGTAAATGGCGTCTACATTGCCCACCTTAGAAGTGACCACCGATTGGATTTCATTGGTGCTGGAAACCGTGTATTCCACCATCTCCATGCCAAGCTCTGC
>CAYJJK010000157.1:0-3941 GCA_964370445.1 uncultured Oscillospiraceae bacterium
CAATTTGATGTAGATAAGGTCAAATCCACAGAAAGTGCTCACTTCAAAGATGAAATTTGCAATATCAAGTGCGGAAACATTAGCATTACATCGCAAATGGATAACCTGCACAAAAATATACGAATTATGGAAGAAATTGAAAATGAGTATGGGAGCATGGATGCCTTTGTCACCTCGGATTTTCCCTATAATATCGCCATGAAATTATCGGGTAAAAAAAGACGGGATTCCCGGTACAAACTGCATTACGTCGGAGAGGCGCTCGCATGGGAATATTTGCGCAATGTAGGAATTGACGGAGCAAAACCGGATGTCCATTTATGCCGCTTTTTTGGCGGCAATCGAATGGGAAAGGGAAATCAATCACCGGCAATGAATAGCGAAGTGTATGCGACGGTTCTTAAGCTATCAAAGGAAACGGGATTCTCAATGGCCGGAATTGATTCGCTCGTTTGGAATTATTGTGCAGATGGATACGGAGAAATATGCACAGAAAAACCAAAATGTATGCAGTGTGTAATTCGAGAGTTTTGCCAAAGGGAAAGACTGGAAAAGTCATAAATATCATATCTTTGAGTACATTAGAACACAAAAATTGAAGAAATTTTGATGTTGAATTATTGAGGGTCTCATCGTAATGTGCGATTCGCACGGCAAAAGGAGATGAAACAATGCCCATAAAAACCTATAACAAACTCGTGCGTGATAAAATCCCCGAAATCATATCCACATCAGGCAAAGATTGCACTACTGAGATTTTGACTGATAATAAATATATAGAGATGCTTGATGCAAAACTACTTGAAGAATGTGACGAATACTTAGAGAGCAAATTGCTTGAAGAGCTTGCCGATATTTTAGAAGTTCTTAGGGCTATCACCATAGCAAGAGGGTATAGCTTAGATGAACTTGAAAAAATGCGAAAAGAAAAGGAGGAAAAACGTGGTAGATTTAATGATAAAATTCTTTTAAAAGAAGTGGTGGAAAAGTGAGGTGATCCTTGTGGGAAACAGTTTTGCTTCAACAGGAAGTGTTGCAGAGGATTTATTTATAGAATTATTTAGTGATACCTTTGGTGCAGAAAAAGCAGGGTATCTCTATTCACAATACCCATTTTTCGATATTTATCAAAACAGTCGATTTGCAGACTTTGTACTTGAAAACGGTGCTTGTCGTGTTGCGATTGAAATTGATGATGAAGCTTCACATAATAAATCACAAGTGTCACAAAACAAATTTTATGATGATCTACTTAAACAAAATAGCATGGTGCATCTTGGTTGGGATATCTTTCGCTTTGCAGTTAGACAAATGCAGACACAGCCAGATACAATCAAAGATGAACTGCGTGTATTTTTGGGAACACATCCACATTTCAAAGAGATAGAGGACTATCTTCCCTCGCAAAAAGGAAAGTCCCTTGAAGGTAAAAATCTTGAATTAAAAGAGCATCAAACAGCTGCGATTAAAGAGCTGTGTACCATGCGTGACAACAATGAAACCATTGCCCTGCTCTATCACGCAACGGGAACGGGAAAGACGATAACAGCAGTCATGGATGCGAAAATGTTGGGGAAAAGAACTCTTTTCCTCGCTCATACGCATGAACTTGTAGAACAGGCCACAAAAGCCTTTAGAGAGTTATGGCCAAAAGTTACGGTAGGAAAATATATTGATTCGATAAAACAACCCAATGCCCATGTTGTTTGTGGAAGTATTCAAAGCGTGGCATTAAATCTTGATAAATTTAAAGACAGTGATTTTGGATATTTGATAATAGACGAGGCTCACCATGCTTCTGCCGATACATATCAAAAAGTGCTGTCGTACTTTAAACCTGAGTTTACCCTGGGGCTTACAGCAACACCCGAACGCACAGATGATAATACGGTTATTCTTGAAATTTTCAAAAAGACAGCTCACAAACTTGATATACAAACAGCAGTTGAAATAGGTGAACTTGTGCCTGTGCGTTGTATTCGCATACACACAAATATAGATTTGACAAAGGTGCGTTTTAACAGCGTAAAATATAATATTCGTGAGCTTGAAAGCAAAATTTATGTACCAGAGCGAAACAATTTGATTGTTGAAACGTGGTTGCAATATGTAAAAAATAAGCGTACTGTTGTTTTCTGTGCAAGCATTAAACACGCGGAGCAAATTGCTGATTTATTTAGAGCTCAAGCCATAAATGCAAGGTCTGTGTCGGGTGCCATGAAACCATCTGAGCGCAGAGAGGTGCTAGCGAAATTTGAAAGTGGTGAAGCACCTGTTTTGTGTGCTTGCGACCTACTTAATGAGGGGTGGGATTGCCCACAAACTGAAGTCTTATTCATGGCAAGACCCACCATGTCAAAAGTGCTTTATACCCAGCAATTAGGACGAGGCATGCGCCTTTCTGACGGCAAAGAATTTTTGATGGTATTTGACTTTGTAGATAATGCAAGCCAATATAATATGCCACAATCTCTACATAGATTATTTAAGTTAAAAGAATACAAGGCAGGCTCATTGGCTTTAGCGTCAAATACGCTGCGAACAGCCGAACAGGAGCTATATGCAAAGGGAGAAAAGCCGAATGCGCTTATAGACTGGCCAGTTGATGCTACTGATTATGAAATTATCGATATATTTAACTGGCAAGAAGAAGCCAAGGGCATGATTTCACAAATGGAGTTTGTGCGTCGTGTAGATGTTCAAAGTGAAACCATAGAGCGATATGTTAGAGAAGGTTTGCTTGTGCCTGATTTGATTGTGCCAATGAGCGAGCATCGGACTTTCAAATATTTCAAAGCGGAAACCCTTGAAAAGTACGCAGAGCAATTCGGTTGGCGGTTAATTAGCGATGATAACCGTAAGGCGTTATTTATGGACATGATAAGGCAGATGGATATGAGTTATTCATATAAGCCTGTGCTAATCAAGGCGATTTTGCTTTATGCAGATGAAAAGGGTAGAGTGAAGCTGTCTGATATCGTGTCTTATTTTAAAGAGTATTACGAAAATCGAAGAGCACATGGACTTGTGATAGAAAAAAACAACAGCCTTTATGCCAAAGGTGGTTACACTGATAAAGATGTTGAACGTAATGTGCTCGCAAATCCCTTCAAGCGTTTTGAAGATATGCAGATGGTCAGGCATACGAAAACACTTGGGATTATTGAAGTTGATAGCTCGGTTTGGAAGAAGCTTAGCAAAGATGAAAAAGCTGAGATTGATAGGGTTTGTGATGAGAAACTGAGCGGGTATTATGGCAGGTTGAAGTGAATAATGTAAAGATATAGATAACAGCTTACGAGAATACACAGATAAAACGGAAAGACTGGTAAGAAATTGGTAGCATTCTTATATATATTATGAAGCTGGAAAATGGCCTTGTAAAAATGGAAACATCTTATATTTTTGAGTGATAATCAAAGCTTGCCACAAAACAAATCCGCTTGTATAAACCCCAAACAGGAGGAAAACATGAAGTTCATCCACCTATCAGATTTGCACATTGGAAAACGTGTGAATGAGTTTTCCATGCTGGAAGACCAGGAATACATTTTAAAAGAAATCCTGCGCATTGTCGATGAAGAAAAGCCACAGGCTGTGTTCATCTCCGGGGATGTCTACGATAAATCGGTGCCATCGGCAGAGGCGGTGTCTCTGTTCGACGATTTTTTGGTGCGGCTTGCAAAGCGGCGGCTGGCTATTTTCATCATCAGCGGAAACCATGATTCGCCCGAGCGCATCGCCTTTGGCGCAAAACTGATGCAGGCGAGCGATGTTTTTCTGTCTCCCGTCTTTCGTGGCGATATTGAACCTGTCAAAATGCAGGATGAATATGGGGAAATAAACATCTACATGTTGCCGTTTGTAAAGCCTGTTCATGTGCGTGCGGTTTACCCAAAGGAAGCTATTGAGAGCTACAACGATGCCGTGCAGGTGGCTGT
>CAYJJK010000158.1:0-3899 GCA_964370445.1 uncultured Oscillospiraceae bacterium
TTGAGGCAAACGAAGAATTACGTCTGGAAGCCGAAGCCCTTGGTGTTTCGTTTGGTAAATACCGCGCTTACTTAGAATTATCTGCCCTAGACCCAAGCGTTGATTTAGAGGATGTACAAAACCTACCGATGCGTGTGATTCGTGAGATGATAGAATCACACGGTGGAGACGCTGTGCAAGGGCAAGGCGGTGGCGGCCAACATGACATGGGACACAATGGTGCGGGGCAAAGCGGCAGTGGTCAGGACGGTGCAGGTCAGGGTAGCCAAAACGGACAGGGGAGACAAAACCGAAGAGAAGAGTAGGGGCTTTTTACAATCAATCCTGCCATGTTTCTGCATCCTCCTGCGCTATTTCTTCAAAAGTCAACCGGCCGCTCGTGCGCTTGATGTTGCCGATGCTCTCGCCACGCTTTTTGCGAAGGTATTCCTCCGGCAGTTCAAAGCTATCGACGAGCACGCCCAGTGACATATCATGCTCCACCGCCATCTTGAACAGAAGCCGCGCAATCCTGTCCTCAAATAGGCCCAGCCTGCCCTCGATACAGGAACGGATTGCGAGCGGCAGGTAGTTTCCACCGTTTTCTGCGTTTAGATAATCGAGATAAAACCGAAGCGCTTTTTCGGCAAATTCCGTTTGGCTGCGGCTGCCGTCCTCCCTGAAACGCTCCTCCAAATCGGCTTTTAATGTGGGATCCAAATACAGTGCAAATTTTGTTTTTTCTTTCATAAAACCTCCGATTTTGTGTGTTGACCCCTGCAAACAGGTTGCTTGCAGGGGTTTACGATGTTTTTGACTCCAAATCGTGTTTTTTGCGGTCGTTTTGACCCTAAATACAGCACCCAGTGTGAAATCGCAAAACGCTTGCAACAGCGTACTTTGCGGGCGGCACTGCCGCCCGCTGTGACCGAGCAGGTGCCGCCCGCGGTGCCGGCTTTTTATCCTGCTTTTACTTAAATTCCGTTATACAACCGAATTTGCCGCTTCAATATTCGATATACCACCGAATCCACCTCCCTGCAAAAATCCCTTTTATTTGTTTCAGCGTGTCAATTTTTGAGCTTGGAATATCAGCTGAAATGGTTTTGTGCCCCTGTTAGCTGATTTTGATAAAACAAATTCAGTGCTTCCTGTATCGGTCGTATGGTGTAAAGCAAATTTCCGTTTTGCTTTAGCCCTTCTTTTGTGAAAACACTGGTATATTCTGTGGCAATCAACTTTTTGTTTTCAAGCGCTGCCACATATTTCCGCACCGTGTTTTTGCTCATCTTCACAGCCTAGGGGATGAAACATATTTAAGCTGGTTTCTACATAATTATGAATACCGATTAAATCGCATCACCTCAAAGCCCATTTGTGCCCCAAGGCGAAAGCCCATGATGAAATGCTCCACCGACATTTCCCCACAAATGGTGGACTGTGCATTCACAAAATCAATGAGAAGCCTCTTTTCTTTGTCTTTGAGAAGACGCAGAAGATACTCCTCATTTTCGGATGCTATGGCCATTGCCTTGCCATAAGTGCTGTCGTGTTTGAATTGTTTCGCGTTTGGATTTATGTTTCCGTAGTAAAGTTCTTCTAACATTCTCATGTATATTTCCCCTTTCTGTAGTGCTGTTTTGTAAGACAACACGATATCACAAAAAGGGGAGAATAGCCAGAGAATTTGCATGTGGTCCTAAAACAATTTATAACTTGGGAAAACGGCCACGAAATTCACATCTGCAAACCATGGAAGCCCCCCCTTGCAAAGGCTGCCTGTTTTTGTTTCCCAAAAGCCTTCTTAGCCCGAGGGTTTTGTGGTAAAATAATCTTTGTGTAGATTCAAAAAATACAGTGGCGCTTTGGGGCTTTTGTAACCCGTGGCAATGCCGCTTTTTGTTCAAAAAAGGTGAAGAGGAGAAACACGATGAAACTGAGGAAAGCAGGGGCACTTTTGTTAAGTTTGGCACTGGTGCTGAGCCTAACGCCATTGGGCGCTTTGGCAGAAGAACTACCCGTGGCACCAACGCAAAGCAAAACCATTACGGGTTTTGCTCAAACAGAGGGCATCACGGTGGCTGTGGGCGAAAGTGAGCCCACGTTACCACAAAATGTTATGGCAACGGTGAGCACCACCGCCGTGAGTGTCATAACGGCCGAAGACGGTGGCCAAAGCGAGCAGACCACAGTCTCCTCGGCAGGCGAAAATGTGGCGGTTACTTGGACACCGGATAGAGCGTTTTCGTCTGCAACGGCGGGCGAGGCTTTCACCTATACGGCCGCTTTGCAAGGCGACGCGGCGGCCTACACGCTTTCTGCCACCCTGCCCACCCTCACGGTGACGGTGGCAGAGCCGGGTGCGCCCGACGAAGACCCTGCCGAGATTACAGCCATTGAAACGGTGGACGATATCGAAGTGGCCGGGGGCACGGCGGCAGACGCTTTGGGCTTGCCTGCTGAAATTTTTGCCACGGTGAATGCCGTGGCAGGCACAGCCGTGGCCGTCACTTAGGCGGCAGAGGGTGCCGCCTACAGCCAAGACGCAGAGGAGGGCGAAGCCTTTCGCTACAAGGCCGTTTTGCAAGAGGAAGCAAGATTGGCAAACGGTGTGAGTCTGCCCACACTCACCGTAACGGTGACGGCGGCAGAAGCACCCACCCAAGCGCCACCCGAGGCCGGCACAAAACAAGAAATTTCCGCGTTTGTAGAGCCGGATGTGATAGAAATCCCCCTTGATGACACACGCAGTGAAACAGACATCATGGCTACGTTCCCCGACTTTGTTTTGGCCACGGTAAACGGTATAGCAAACACCGAAGTGCCGGTGAGTGGCTGGAGCAGGGTGTTCCCTGCGGCAGATATCGACTTTTCTGCGGCGGCCTCGGGCGAATATTTCTACGCGCCTAGCCTAGACGAAACCGCCTACACCATTTTAGACACGGCCATTTTGCCAAACCAAGTGGTAAAAGTGGGCGAGGTTACTCATGGACCTCAACTGACGGCAGAGGTGGGCGACTTTACCGTGACGGGTGGAAACCCGGCAACAGACTACAGTTATGCAGACGGCGTGCTCACCATCACGGGCGATGGCGCGCTCACCATTGCCAACACAAACCAAAGCATCCCCACCAAGCACAGAATTGTGGTGGCTGCCGGCGTAAACGCCACCCTCACGCTGGCCGGCGTGAATATAGATTTGTCCAGCATCGATGCACACGAAATTCCTCATCCCGCCTTTCTCATTGAAGCCACGGCCACGGCAACCATCACACTGGAAGACGCCAGCACAAACACCCTAAAAGGTGGTTCAACTGCAAACGGCGCGCCCGGCCTGGAGGTGCCCGAGGGTGCCACCCTAACCCTAAAAGGCACCACCGGCTCACTTTCTGCCACGAGTGACGTAAATGGCGCCGGCATTGGTGGTAGGCTGTATCAATCAAGCGGTACCATCAAAATTGAGGGCGGCCACATAACGGCCACGGGCGCTAATGGCGGCGCGGGTATCGGTGGTGGCCCCAGCAATTATTTCGGGGGCAGCGGCGACGAGGGCGTCGTCGACGAGGGCTTCGGCCACGGAGGCACCACCACCATTTCGGGCGGCACGGTGACGGCCACGGGCGCTAGCGGCGGCGCGGGCATTGGCGGCGGAGGTGCTGAAAGCTATAGGGCTGTTGGTGGCAGCGGCGGCATCATCAACATTTCGGGTGGCAATGTGACGGCCACGGGCGCTAATGGCGGCGCGGGCATCGGTGGTGGCGCAAACGGTTTCAAAAGGGAGGTCGGGCATAATTACTATATCAGCGATGCCGGCACCATCACCATTTCGGGTGATGCCATCATAACACGGGCAGAGGGTAGCGATAACGGTGCGGGCATCGGCGGCGGCATTCAGGGCAAAGTGAACAGCATCACCATTT
>CAYJJK010000159.1:0-3760 GCA_964370445.1 uncultured Oscillospiraceae bacterium
CATCTCCAACGGCAATTTCTATCACATCCGGCTCTGTAAACTCGGAGATTGTCATAGTAGGTGCCGGCGGTGCGCCTGCCGGTGCCGCTTGTGCGGTTTGCGGTGTTGCCCCTTGCGAAGCGTCTTGCGGTGCCGCCACCACCTGCACGGTAAAGGTGGGCAGGGCCGCAGAAACGCTGCGGGTTTCCTCTGTTAGCGCCGCTGTGTAGGTGAAGGTTTTTGCCGCAGCGGTAGAAAAGGGTTCGCCCTCGGGCAAGCTCCATGAAACGGGAAGTTCTTCCTCGGTGTTTACCACCTCGGTTTGCTCGCTCACTTCGCCGTTTTCACCCGGCACGCTCGTCACGGTGGTGGTGCTCACCGTGGCCGTCACCTTCTCCGGGAAGGTGGGCGTGGCCGCATCCCCCACGGTAAGGGTTTGCCCCGCAACGGGTGCAAACCCCGTGATTTCCACCGTAACGGCAGGCTCTGCGCCCGTTTGTGTTTCGCTTGCCAGTGCGCCCATGGGCACAAGCCCCAAAAGCAGGGCGAAACTGACCAGTAGTGCCGCTATTTTCCTTTTCTTCATCGTGCTTTCTCCTCTTCACTCTTTTATTCTTTACACGAAAACAGATTTGCCACAGGGGGGCTACGCCGCCCCCGTTTGCGGGCTTAGCATCGTGGTAGCACCCGCGCCGCTTGTGCTCGCGCTTTCGCTTGGCAGTGCCACCACAGCGTATATCGAAAACGTGGCCGCGTTCATGCTGGCCTGCGTGATGCCGTCTTGTGTGCTTTGCACCGTGATGGGAATTTGCTGTATTTCGCCGCTGTTTGTAACATGAAGCCCCACAAGGGTTTCGCCCGCATTTGCGCCCACGACTTGCATTTGCAAGGGCACGGGGGCAGAAGGCGTTAGGGCGTTTGCGTTTGCATCGCTGTGAAAAAGATTTTGCGCCAAAAGCACCCTGCCGCCGCGGCCTTGCGCCCATGTTTGCAAAGGTGCAAGCTCGCTGTTTGTAAGCGGCAAGCCCGCAAGGCTTGCCCCCTCTTGCACAGGCGTTTCGGCCAGTTTAAAATAAGAGGTTTCCACGCGCAGATAGGCGCTGTTTTGGTGGTCGATGCTTTGCATTTCGTTCACGGCCACAGAGGCGGACGCAGAGGGTGCTTCTCTAAAGACACGCCCTTGCACGGCAGACGCAAGCGGAAGGGTTTGGTTTTTTTGCACCCCGTGGCTGAAGACAGCTCGGTTTGCTTGGTTGTTTTGGAAGGAAATCTGCGCAAAGCCAAATGCCGAAATGGTGGCTTCAACGGCAGGTGCGCCATTGGTAGAAACAACCTCTAAAGAGCCGCCTTGCAGTTGCAAATTTTGTGCGACCAGGGGCGTGCCCGTGCTTGTGGCTGAGAATTGGCTGTTAAACAAAGATATATTGCTCCCTGCCGTCATTTGCCCGGCCACAGCCGCATTTGCGCCTGATATGTATATATCCTCTCCGGCGAAAATACCGCTGGCTATCGCAGCGTTGCTATTGGTACCTCCCAAAATGCTTACCGACCCACCTGCTTCAATCGCAGGCGCACCGCCTGTGGGGGCAAAGGTGTTTGAGCCATTCAATTCAAGGCTTAGGCTTCCCTCGCTTGCGAGGGGTGCAGTTACAGTAGCATTATTTAAAATTACTGTGCCGTCCGGTGCAATGGTGATGGTGCCGCTTTCCAAAAAGGGCACATCGGCTGAACTATATATCCCGCCTACGTTAAGCCCCAGTCCGCCAATAGAAACTTTGTAACTTCCACCGCCCTGCATTTTTATATAGCGGTAGCCTTTACTTGTAAGGAAACCGGAACCGCCTTGGTTTAATGCGGCAAGTGGAATCATAGTAGCGGTTGTCTCGCTCTCTCCGGCTAAAACAGTGCTGGGCCCGGTTACATAAGAGCCATATAACGCAATGCCATTTTGGCCGGGCGTGTCGCTAATGCCGATACCGCCGCCCGCGCCGCTCCTGCCGCCCGTGCCGCCCGTGGCGGTAAGTGTGCCGCCGCTTTGGGTGAAATTGCCTGAGACAATACCGTTGCCGCCGTTACCGCCGTTACCGCCGGCACTGCTACTGCCGACCTGGCCAAACCCGCCGCCACTGCCGCCACTGCCGCCATTGCCGCCGGTGGCGGTAAGCGTGCCGCCGCTTTGGGTAAAATTGCCGGCTTCAACACCCACACCGCCACTGCCGCCATTGCCGCCGTTGTAGCCATCGCCGCCGCCATCGCCACTGCCGCCACTGCCGCCTGTGGCGGTAAGTGTGCCGCCGTTTTGGGTAAAGCTGCCGGTAACGTTGAGGCCGGTGCCGCCACTGCCGCCACTGCCGCCGTGGCCGAGAGACGAGCCGGCCCCAGAGCCGGCCCCACTGCTGCCTGCACCGCCACCACCACCCGCGACGGTAAGCGTGCCGCTGTTTTGCGTAAAGTTACCCGTGACGTGGATGCCCATGCCACCCGTGGCGGTAAGTGTGCCGCCGTTTTGTGTAAAGTTGCCTGTGACAATGATGCCTACACCGCCATAGCTACCCGTTGCGGTAAGCGTGCCGCCGTTTTGCGTAAAATCGCCCTCGGCGTGTATGCCATCCCCATATTGTATGCCCACAATGTTTAATGTGGCGGTGTCTGCGCCCGTAAGGCGTAGGTTTTTGCCGCTGATAACGCTTTTGCCCGATGCGCCATGTAACTGTATGGAGTTTTCGCCCTCTATTTCTATGTTAAGGGTTTCTAGGGTGGTGTGGATAAAGCCGTTTGTGTAGCTTTTATCTTCTATGTCCACACCGTTTAGCGTAAGTGTGCTTGTGGTGGGGTCAAACGAAACCGTACCTGTTAGGTTAAGCCCCGATAGTATGTCGTTTTTGTTTGCAGCGGTAACCTGCACGTCTGCCACCCACACATCGTAGGTGCTTGCAGTTGTAATTTTAACATAGGGGTCGGTATAATAGGCCAGCTGTGTCGCAGGGTCTACTTCGCTTGCGCTTGCTTCATCCTCGCCCGCAAAAATGGCAAAGGAGGCCCCCTGTGCTAAGCTGGGCGCTACGGAAAAGGCAGGTGCACTGTTTGTCGCCTTTGCCGTAAGTGTGCCGCCGTTTAGGGTGATGCTTGTTGTTGCACTCAGAGCCGCTTCCCCGGAGTTTTGTGCGCTTACACTGCCACTTTCTTGGGTGTAGGTGGTGGCCAATATCCCCGTGTTCACAGCAAGGCTTGCGCTTTCCTCTGCCGCCGCCACACGCAGATTCGTATTTAGGGCATTAAATGCACCGCTTAGGCTGTTTGTGCCGCTTAGAATGACGCTGAGATTTGGAAGGGTATCCGGCACGGTGATGCTGATGCCCGCGGCACTGAGCGCCGCATTGTGCATGTGCAGCGTGGTGCCTTCAATGCGAAGGTAGCCGCCGCTTGCGGGGGCGGTGGCTTGCGCTGTGCCCAAAGCACCGTTTGCCACGGGGTAGTAGAGGCCGTACTCAAGATTGATTGCACTGCCGCCCGGGCCCACCTTAACGCCCGAAAGCGTGTTGGCAAGCTGTGGCGCATGGGAAAGCGCCGCGCCCACCTGCACGGTTTGGTTTGGCAAAGTGGCCTCGGGGGAAAGTGTGTAGACGCTGTTGTCTATGCTTGGCTCGTAGAAAAATTCGCCCTGCGCATCGCTTGCATAGGCTGTGTCGGCAGAGGGGAACACCCGCGCCCACGCACCCACGGGCACGGCGGTGTTTTCTGCGCCGTCCACCGTGGCCAAAACCGCAGAGGGGAAGCTGGC
>CAYJJK010000160.1:0-3689 GCA_964370445.1 uncultured Oscillospiraceae bacterium
GTATAAAAAGTTTCACGGCCTGTTCGGGGCGCTTTGCTTCGGCAAAACTGCCGCAGGTTTTCATCACGCCCACCAAAAAGAAAAGCACCAAAAGGGCGTATCCAACCGCCCTCAGTGCTCCGTGAATATCAAGCATCACCGACCATATCGCCCCACCCTTAAAGGTTTCGGGTGACTGCGTTAGCAGCTGCCACACCTCACCAAGCTTAGAGTTCCATGTGTCGAGTGCGTTGTTTAAGTTGTCTATTATCCACAAAACATCTCTCGCTCACTTCACCTGCGCGCAAAAGTTCCATCACCATGTCAAAGGTCTGCTCCTCAACCGGCTCTTCATATCGAGCAGGGCAACGGCTTAGGGCTGTATATTGTGGCACAGACAATACAGGCACACGGCGGTACAGTGAACATTGAAAGCGAATTAGACAAGGGAACGACCGTCACATTTACCGTTCCCGTTTGGAGGGAAATATGAATACAAACGACATACAAAACAAAGCAATTCTTATGGTGGAGGACGATGCGGATTTGCTCCGTGAAAACGCACAAATACTCGAACGAAACGGCTATACCGTACACACCACAACAACACTCAGAAAAGCAAGGAAGCTGCTTTTAGAAGCACAGCAGATTGACATTGCCGTACTGGACATCATCTTGCCAGACGGGGACGGCCTTTTATTTGCAAGCGAGGTTAAAGAAAAATCCTCTTGCCCCGTTCTTATGCTTACAAGCAAAAACAAGCATAAGGACATTGTAGAGGGCATGAACAGCGATGCCGATGTGTATATGACAAAGCCGTACCGCATACCCGAACTTGTGGCACGGATTGAGGGTTTGCTCCTAAAACAGAAAAAGGACAACTCGCCGCCTGTTATCAAAGGCAGTTTGCGGCTCGATGTAAACGCAAGGCAAGTGACCGCAAATGGTGAGGACTTGGCACTGACATCGAGAGAGTTTTCCCTACTGCTCTATTTGGCAAGGCGGGAAAATGAAGTAGTGCCGATGGACACGGTATTCAAAGAGGTATGGGGGCAAACGCTCGGCAGTGATAAATCGGCAATACAAAATACCGTTTCACGTCTTAGAAAAAAGCTCTCGGACAGCGGCTATACTATTATTTCAAGTCGCAATGCGGGCTATATGTTTGAGAGAAAATAGGGAAATTCAATAAATACAAAAATGCTGAAGCTATCAATTTTGATAGGTTCAGCGTTTTTGTATTTATTTGTGCTATGCTTACTTGGTATAAGCAAAATAAGAATGATGCGGAAGCAAGGCAAACAAAATGGGGGTGGCAAAATGTTGTTTATCCACTCAAAAAGCAAACTACCGTCGATAGAAAGAGTTGAAGCGTTCCCCGAAGATACATTCGGAATCACGCTTTCTAACAAACACATGATATGGCTTGAACTTGCGGATAGGGCGAATGAGCCGCAGTTTGCCGAATTGATTGAGCGGGGCATCTTTCACAGCCCCAAAACAGACGGCAAGTGTATGTATTGGCAAGACGGTTTTGTTATCAGTTTGGAGGAAATACTGAGGACAGTTTTGCAAAGGGAGTAAAAAAACAAAATAATCAAAAGGTAAATAAAGGGGGATTATTATGAAAATCAAAACAAAAAAACTACTGTCAATGGTGCTTTCCTTTGCACTTTTGTGTAGCATAGTGCCGATACATACTTTTGCACAGGGTGCAGAGCATACAAATAGCGAAACCATCACGGCGGTTACGGCACCCGACGTGGCACAGCAGGAAATAATGGTGGGAAGTGAGGACGTGCCAACACTACCTACTCACCTTTCGGCAACGCTTACCACTGCGGCACAACCGCCCGCAGAGGGCGAAACCGCCATACCCTGCACCCACCACGCAGAACACACCGCCGAGTGCGGATATGTGGATGCAGTGGCGGGTGTGGCTTGTGATATGGGGTGTGCCGAAACGGACGAGAGCGGCAATATCCTCCACGCAGAGGACTGCGCCTATATAGCCGAAGTGCTGGGTGCGCCCTGCACGTTCGACCCCGCCACGTGCACGGAATGTGAGGGACTTTCCGAAAACATTGAGCCGGCACAGCCAACCATGCAGGAAATAACGGTGGCGGTGGAGTGGCACTTGGCCGAGGGCATCACCTTTTCCGCCGCAACAGAGGGGGAATTTGTGTACACGGCGGCGCTGAAAGACGCTACCTATCCGCTTGCCGACACAGCCGTGATGCCCACTTTTACGGTAAAGGTAGTGGCACCGCCGCTGCCAAACGCCCTGCCCATGATGGCATCTGCACCGACACCCCCTACACGGGCAGGAAGCTCGGCAGCTATGGCAATGGGCATGAACGGTATACAGAACGTGAATGTAAACGATGTTGGAAACAGCGACCAAATTGTGATGGGAACACATGGAGGCAACCCTGTGTATTGGGTAATGCTGGGCGATTCGCCCACGGAAACAACAGCGCAAAGTTACATTGCATCAGATGCTACGGGAAAATTCATGTTTGCCGTGAATAGTTTGGGGCAAAGTGCGTTTCAATCAAGCGGAACCGGCTACTACCCAAATAGCACACTGAATGGTGCAATGACAACCTTATATAGTAGCGGTTTAGGCTTAACCACCATCGAGCAAGGGGCAATATCCCCAACGACCCTTTCCGCAAGCAGTATGCACAGAAGAAATATAGCGGATGACCTTGAAAACCAACACATTTTCCCTTTATCGGAAGCAGAATATCATAACTATGTAATATTTGGCACGGAGCTGGCGCGTGATTCCGATCCGTTCTGGTGGTTGCGTTCTTCCTCTTATGAAATCGAGGCCTTTAAAATCACTGGTAATGACGGTCTCTCTTATACTGACCATGTCCACAACCCCGGCGGTGTTCGGCCCGCTTTTAATGTAAATCTGTCATCTGTCCTCTTCACATCTGCCGCCGAAGGCGGCAAATCATCCATTGGCGGCGAAGCCGCTCCGATTTTGGAGGAAATTTCGGGGACCGCCCCCACCAAATGGAAGATGACACTTTTGGACAGCGCAAGAAGTTTTGCGCTGGACGGCACTCCTACCGTAACCGGCAGGGAGGTAACTTTCAACTACACAGGCGCAACCCAAAATGCAGGGGCAGTACAAAACGAATACATCTCAGTGATGATAACAACGGGAACAGCACCAAACGAAACCATCACCCATTATGCAAAAATTGCACGGCCCACCGCCGCAAGCGGCACGGCAAGTTTTACACTGCCGACGGATGTTTCGGGCGACGTAAGTTTCAGAATTTTCAACGAGCAGGACAACGGTAACAACGAAACCGATTATGCAAGCCCTTTGATAAGTGTCCCTTTGAATAATATACCAAGTGGTGAAACCGACATTTCCGGCTTTTCCATTCCAAACCAAAAGGGCACATCTGCTATTGATGCAAGTGCTCACACGGTGGCGGTCACGATGCCCTATGGCACAAACGTCACAAACCTTGCCCCGACTATTACTCTAAGCGACGGCGCAACCATAGCCCCACAAAGCGGTACAGCACAAAACCTTACAGACCCTGTTACCTATGAAGTTACGGCAGAGGACGGCACCACCACACAGGACTGGACGGTGACGGTGACGTTTGCCCCACCAAGTACTGAAACCGACATAACAGGCTTTACCATTCCAAACCAAGTGGGAACATCTACCATCAATG
>CAYJJK010000161.1:0-3619 GCA_964370445.1 uncultured Oscillospiraceae bacterium
TCTCCTGTGGTAGTGTGGAGACCTCCATGACCTCTGCCAAGGTGAGCCCCTGTTCTGATTCCACCACGCCATAGGGGGTGAGCTCCGCGCCTACTTCTTCCATGAGGGATTTTCCGTATTCATGCATGTTGAGGTAGGGCAGAAAACGGTTCACTTGTGCGCCCTCCATATTTTCCAAAACGATCCCTGCATAGTCGGTGGGGGTTATAATCGCAGGGTACAGCTTGAAATCGGGGGCGAAATCACAGGCGGCAAGGGCATTTTCCGTTGTGAAATTTGGCAGGGTTTCAAGCAGGGCTTTATACACGGTGAGATGGCCATTTTGTTTTAACTCTTGGATTTGGGTAGCAAGCGTATTGAGGCTTTCAAGCGAATCGGTCTCATCCAAAATGTTCTCAAGCTGGGGAACCGTGCTGTGAAATTGGATATATGCCTCGTGCAAATCGTGTGGAGTTTGGTCGAGATTGTCACACGGGAATTGTAGGCTGGTACGTGTTTCTCCATCTTCGTCAAGCAAATCCAAACGAAAGATGTATGGTTTTTCCGGCGGTATTTCAAACTTTCCATCGTACAATTGCGGCAGATTGGCATTCGCCGTGACATAGGCACCATCTACAAAGGCACCGTTTTCTTGCTGGCAGATTTCCTTGCCCACGAGTTTGAAGTCCGTGTGGTCAAGCACCCACTGGTGCACGTCGCCCTCCAGTTCCGCAATTTCGGGAATGAGGTCGTTGACAACATAGAATTCGCCAAGCTCATAGGCATTTTGCGCGGGGTAACAGCCGATATTTGTGCCGTCGGCGGAATTTGCCTCCACATTCATGGCGATGTTGACAAGTGCCGGAATCGTGAGGGTTTCCGCTCTTTCTTGCAATTGAACGACACCGCGAAAGGCAAATTCTTCAAGGTCATCCATCCTATTGAGAAGTGTTGCAAGGTGATTTAATTCCCATAGATTGTAGCCGTTTGGCTCAGAATCTTTGGTTGCGAACCCGGCAGGCACAAGCTGATAGCCGAGGAACGGCACGTTTTCGGGCTGATACCCTGCCTGTTCGCAGGCATCGGTGATGGCTTCATGGGTGGCGGGCAAGAAAATTTCGGCGGCCGGGATGTGTTCACTGCGGTTGACAAAGACACGGATTTTTTTCATAGGATTGTCCCTTTCACGCAAATGAGCGCCGACGGTTTGTCGGCGCTCATTTGTATAGGTTGATGATGGGTAGATGTAGGAGCTGGGCCATACGAACAGTTTGGGCGGTGCCGGTGCGAAACGTCCCATCGTAATAGGCGATGACTTTGGACGAATGCTCCACGAGGTAGCGGTTGCGAATTTTGAAGCAATTGTCGTGATATCGGGTGCTCAAGGTGATAACCTCATCGCAGTGTGGCAAGATTTCATCGAAATAGCGTTTTCTGTCGGCCTGTGAGTAACGATTGGCTTGTTCTTCAAAGGGGAGGACAGCGACAAGGGCAAGTGGTTTTGGGCTTGGGAAGTGGATTTGCTTTTTGCGGTACAACACGGCTTCGGCGGCAAGAAGGTCGAAGCCCATCGCACCACCAAAGAGGAAGGTGGTGTAGCCCTCGGTGATGGCGTGGTCGATTTCTTCGAGAAGCCGTGTGTTGAGGGATTCAAGTGCTTGACCATCCGGAAGAGCACGGTGGCCTGTGAAGCAGAGGGTGGAATTTTGTTTAAACATATCAACCTCGATTTGCTCAATATATTGAGCTATTTTGTAACGATTTTATCATAGAATAGATATTGTTGCAAACAATATTGAGCAAAGAGGCGGTTATGGATAAATTGAGGCAAGATTGCAATATCGGTGAAAATATTCGGAAATTACGAAATGCCGCAAACCTCACTCAAGAACAAGTTGTCGCCAAATTACAATTGACAGGCTCCAAAACGACACGGTCAATTTATTCGCGGTATGAAACGGGTGAGCTGAATATTAAAGTGAGTGATTTGAAAGTGCTGAAGAGCCTTTTCAAGTGCTCCTATGATGATTTCTTTAAAGATATCTAAGGGGTAAGCTGTTTTTAAGCTTGCCTTTTTTCTTTTACCCCATATTCATCTCAAAACCTTGCTCCGAAAACCCCATTTCCTCTGCTGTCTTCAAGTACCAGTTTTGGCTGTTCCACAGGCTGATTTGCACATCTCGTCCACCGATTTCGATGTCCTGTTGCTCCAAGCCTTCCCCAAGTCCGTCCGCTGCTTGCCCACAAATTGTGTCATGCAGTTGTTCTTTTTCAGATTTGCTCAAAGTCGCATTCAAGGTGACTACGGCCACACCATGCATATCCCCACCAAACTCTTCAAATTCAAAATGATACGCTTGCACCTTGGCATTTAGGCTGTCCATTTCACAGTAATATTCCATGAGTCCACGTTCATTTTCATCGGCGTAACCTTGAATAAACGCATTGAGTTCGTCCTCATAACCACACAGTTCTCGGCTGTCGAGGGTTCCCTCATAATCGGTTTGTTGGAAATTCCCGTAGACATCTTCCTCATAATACGTGGTCACTTCTAGCGGCATATACAAGCGAATGGTTTCGGCCTCCTGCGCTCCTTTCATCGCAAGGCCGACATTTTTGTGCAAGATATTTTGCATTTCTTGGTCGATGCCGTGGTAGAGCAAGTAGCCTTTTTCTGTAAAACCTCCCATCTCCTCGCTGATTTTTTCGGCACCGTAACGCTCAAAATCAAGGTAGGGTTCCAAGTTTTCATCGTACTCAAAGCGCCCACTTTCACAAATGAGATGGCGGGCATATTGCTCGGCGGTGTGCACACCCTCAAAAAATTCAAATTCATAGAGATGTGACATTGTAGTGAGCAATTCGTCTTGGGTGGTGATGTTTACAGCTTGCACCAGTGTTGTCAAATACTCGGCATCGTGCATGACGGGCTGATACGTCGCCGCAAAGGCGTTGAGCGGCTCCAGAGCGATATCGCCACCCAAGACAATTTCAGCCACGGGGATGGGAATGTCGTAATCCTCAACGAACAATTCTACGTCGGATAGCCCGGCTACGCCCAGACGCTGGCAGGCTTTTGTTACCTCCGATGGTTCACAGGGCAGATACAAATACTCAGCATCTTCGCCGTTGTCTAGGCCAAGTACAAGGGAGCATTGCCGATCCTCCACGCGAGGGAAGGTGTGGCTGTTGTAGTAGGTTTGCATCTTATGGCCGTTTTGAAAAACAAGCCCCTCTGGTGAAATTTTGGGCGGCGGAACACTTTCGAGGAACTGTTCAAAATAGGCTGTACCGCCGGTTTCATCAGAAATCGCCGCCACGCCATCTTTCGGTGCTCGCTGTGCTAAGTGCTTTCCGGTGGCCTCCCTGTTGCTGAAATCGTCCACAAGACTGTAACAGTGGAGGTTAAAGCACAGGTTGATGAGGCCGGGGAGGTTATCTGCTTTTTCTGTGTAGGCCGCCGCATAGAAGGTTTTTTCGTCTGTTTTATCCAAGTGGGTGAGCTGACCGGTTAAAAAATTGAGTTCTTCAAGGCAGAGCTCCTTATCTTTTAAAATAGATGCCAAGTGGCTGTCGTACATACTATCGGCAAGGGTGATGGTGGCGGTCATGTCGTTGGGCTGATTCAAGTGCTTTTCAC
>CAYJJK010000162.1:0-3603 GCA_964370445.1 uncultured Oscillospiraceae bacterium
ACCTTGCTTGTCAAAGAGCAAGTGGGCGGAGGCCTTGTAACCGTTATGGTTCGTGGCGATGTGGGGGCTGTGAAAGCCGCTGTGGATGCTGGCGCTGCTGCTGCAACTCGTGTTGGCGATTTGATTAGTGTTCATGTAATTCCACGTCCGCATGACGATGTAGAGCTCATTCTGCCCAAAGAATAAGGGGCCTAAGGTGAGAATTGCCAAGGTGGTTGGCAACGTGGTGTCCACCATCAAAGACGAAAGTTACCACAGTTATAAGCTTATGATTGTGGAATATCTTGAACCGAATGGCACACCGGCCGGGCCACGGCAAATCGTGTTCGACGGTGCCGGCGCCGGTGTTGGAGACATCGTTTTGGTGTGTGTTGATGGCGGTGCCGTTAAAATCATTATAAATAATGATATCATTGGACAGGCAACCATTTGCGTGGTTTTGGCCCGTTGGACTTAGGACGGCAAACAAACACTTTTTATTTACGCCGGGTTGAAAAAACCACCCGGCTTGGGTTTTTGTTGCCGATTTTGCCTGTTTTTGGCTAATGCCTAGGCAGGCACAACGAATGCAAACCCTATATTTTGTTGCGTTTGCTTTTAGTATTTTTTCTTAGAGAGGTGGCCCCTTTATGGATATAGACCATTTGATTCGCGAGGTGACAGCCGAGGTGCTGGGTCAAGCGCCCACAAAAACAGCTGCCGACGCTAGCCTTAGCCCACGTGATGTTCCCGCACACTTAGAGCACTCCATGCTGAACCCCGATGTTTCTTTGCAAGCTGTTTTAGACGGCTGCACAAAAGCAAGACGGCACAATGTGGCTGCTGTGTGTGTGTCGCCCTATTATGTGATCCCCGTTGCAGAACATCTGCGCGGTAGCTCGGTAAAAGTGGGCACAGCCGTTGGTTTTCCACACGGTGCTATGTCTCAAGCCGCAAAAGTTTGTGATGTAGCCACTTGTGTAAAATATGGTGCACAGGAAATTGACATCGCAGTGAACCTTTTAGCTGTAAAATCGGGCAATCTTGAAGCTGCACGCGAAGATTTAATAAGCGCTGCCGATGCCGCACGTGGCAAGGCTGTGATTAAAGCCGTTTTTGAGCACAGCGCTTATACAGAAGAGGAAACACGCACGGTTTTAGAAATGATTGCCTCTTGCGGTGTGCAGTATGTTAAAATTCAAAACGTGCTCAGCGGAAAACCCGCCGACGTAGAACAAATTTGCAAAGTGAGAGCCCACTTGCCCGATCGTATCAAGCTTAAAATTGACGGCGGTGTAAAAACCCTTGAACAGGCCCTGCAGCTTTTAAACGCCGGGGCCGACCGCATTGGCCTCACGGCCACTTTTGCCATTGCCCAAAAAGCCAAAGAGGCCTAAAACCATACACTTTGGTAAGGCCGCTGTGTTCTGCAAGAACACAAAAAAATAAAGTTAGCCCCAATATGAATAGATTATTGAGAGGTATTCCATGGATATTAATGAAATCATTCGCGCTGTTACACTAGAAATTTGTGCAAAACAAGGTTTAGACGGCAAGGCCGGAAAGCCAAGCCCTGCCTCTATTGCCAGCTACATCGACCATACCCTTTTAAAACCAGAAGCCAGCGAATCCGACATCCGCACGGTTTGCGACGAAGCAAAGCAATATCATTTTGCCAGCGTTTGCGTAAACCCTTCTTACATTCGCTTTGTGGCCGAAAATTTGGCCGGTAGCGGCGTAACCCCCTGCTGTGTTGTGGGCTTCCCGCTGGGTGCTACCACGCCGGAATCCAAAGCAAACGAAACCAAAAATGCAGTGAATGACGGCGCCAAAGAAATTGATATGGTTTTGAATGTGGGCGCTGCAAAAACAGGAGACTGGAAATTGGTGGCCCGCGATATCGAAGGTGTAGTTCAAGCTGCACACGGCAAAGCCACGGTAAAGGTTATTATCGAAACTTGCCTGCTTACCGACGAAGAAAAGGTGAAAGCCTGCACGGTGAGCAAGCTGATGGGTGCCCATTTTGTAAAAACCTCCACCGGTTTTTCTAAGGGTGGTGCCACAGCAGAAGACGTTCGCCTCATGCGTCAAACCGTTGGTCCCGATATCGGCGTAAAAGCTTCTGGTGGTGTAAAAACCTATGAAGATGCCATTAACATGATTGAAGCCGGCGCCAACCGCCTTGGCACCAGCTCCGGTATTTCCATCGTGTCCGGCACTGGTTCCACGCAGCACAAATGCTCTGGTTGCGGTGCTTGCAATGCCACTTGCCCCAGCGGCCGCACCGCTGTTATCAAGGACACTTATTAATGCGTGTTCCCCTAGCCAATAAACGGAAAGGACGTGCTTCATGAGTGCACTTGGGATGATAGAGTCTCGCGGTTTGGTTGCCGCTGTTGTGGCAGCCGACGCAATGCTCAAGGCGGCTGATGTTCGTCTGTGCACACGGGAAACCGTGGGTGGCGGTTTGGTTACCGTTTTTGTAAAAGGTGATGTGGCCTCTGTGCAGGCTGCCACCAAAGCCGGCGCCCTTGCGGCAGAGCAAATGGGAGCTGTGGTAACCACACATGTTATCGCGCGTTTAGACGATGGCGTAAGCGAGGTTTTACAGCAAATGGAGGCTGAGTCTACACTTGCAATAACACCTGCCAAAAAGGCAGAAGAACCTCTTACACAACCGGCCGAAAATACCACAAAACCTGCTAAAGCAAAACCTGCAGCAAAAAATACAGCCACAGGCAAAGCCGATATTTCGCCTGAAATGCTTCGCCAAATGACAGTGCAAGAGTTGCGCCAATTGGCACGCAGCATGCCAAATCTAGGCTTAGACAAGGCTGAAATTCGATATGCCAAAAAAACCGAACTTTTAGAAAAAATGCTGGAAAGGGGGTAACCTATGCAACTGATGGACAAAGATTTGCTTTCTGTGCAAGAAGTGCGGGCGTTGGTTAGCGCCTCTAAAAAAGCTCAGCAAAAGCTTGCCGAGATGACAGCAGAACAAATTGATCGCATCATAAGGCAAATTGCCGAGGCTGGCGTGCGCAATGCAGAGCGTTTGGCACGCATGGCAAACGAAGACACCGGCTTTGGCGTGGTGGCCGACAAAACCATCAAAAATATTTTTGCCAGCCAAGGTGTATATGATGCTGTGAAAGACCTTAAAACCATTGGCGAAATTGAGCGTGACGATGTTCAAAAAGTAAAAACCATTGCCGTTCCGGTAGGGGTAATTGCGGGCATTATTCCGTCTACCAACCCCACCTCTACCACGCTTTATAAAGCCATCGTAGCCATTAAAGCGGGCAACTCCATTGTGTTTTCCCCCCACCCTGCGGCGCTACGTTGTATTTTGGAAACAGTGAAAGTGATTCGCCAAGCCATTGCGGAAACCGGTGGTGACGAAGACCTTGTCACCTGCATCACCATTCCCACCATGCAGGCCATCGATTGCCTAATGACACACCGCGACACAGCGCTAATTATGGCCACTGGCGGTTCTGCCATGGTACGCTCGGCCTATTCGTCCGGCACACCGGCCATCGGTGTTGGCCCCGGAAACAGCCCCGCCTTTATCGAACGTACGGCACATATCCCAATGGCTGTACGCCGTATCAAGGATTCTAA
>CAYJJK010000163.1:0-3535 GCA_964370445.1 uncultured Oscillospiraceae bacterium
TCCAAACGTTTCGCAACGCATGGAAAATTGAAGATCTGCGCAAGCGCATTCTGTACACACTGCTGATCATCGTCATTTTTAGGCTTGGTATTGCAGTGCCGGTGCCCTTTGTTGACCCAGGGGCTATGGCAGCGCTTGTCAGTGCCAACTCAGGCGATATGCTCAACTTTATCGATTTTATGACGGGCGGTGCTTTTTCCAGTGCCTCGTTGTTTGCCCTAGGTGTACAGCCTTACATCAACGCTTCTATCATTATGCAACTTTTGGCTGTGGCTATCCCTTATCTTGAACGTTTGAGAAAAGAGGGTGGCGAAGGCCAGAAAAAGTTTCAAAGAATTACGCGCTATTTTGGTGCGGCCTTAGGTGCTGTGCTGGGATTTGGCTATTACACATTGGTGCGCAGTAGCTTTGGCCTGAAATATGGCCCGGGCGACCCGATTGGCTGGCAGATTTTTGCCGCTGTTATCATCATTATGTGTTTTGTGGCCGGCAGTGTTCTTTTGATGTGGATGGGCGAGCAAATCGACCAAAAAGGTGTTGGCAACGGTATCTCTTTCATCATTGCCGCAGGTATTATCTCTGGCTGGGGTAGCATTTTCACCGAAACACGTGGGTATTTAGAGTTGGCGCAAGAAAATCCGCTTATCTATGTGTATCTGCCTCTCATCGCCATTTTGGCCATTGCGGCTGTGGTGATGGTGGTAATCTTAAACGGTGCAGAGCGACGTATCCCCATTCAGTATGCCAAAAAGGTTGTGGGCCGTAAAATGTATGGTGGCCAGTCCACTCACATTCCAATTAAAGTGAACATGAGCGGCGTTATGCCCATCATCTTTGCTTCGGCACTCACTTCAATTCCGGCAACACTCATTCGTTTAATCCCGAATGTAACCGACCCGGTGGCTCACCCTGTGCTCAGTGTTATTTTGGGTGCATTTAGCTATGAGGGCTGGCTCTATGCCGTAATTTATGGTATTCTAATTATAGCGTTTAACTATTTTTATGTGGCTATAACTTACAATCCCATTCAAATGGCAAACGACCTTAAAAAGAACAACGGTGCCATCCCCGGCATTCGGCCCGGCCGCCCTACCAGCGATTTCATCTCGCGCATCATTGGGCGTGTTACATTCATCGGGGCATTGTTCCTTGTAGTGGTGGCGGTAGGTCCCATTATTTTAGGTAACCTAACCGGCATCCAAATCGCATTGGGCGGCACATCATTGCTCATCGTGGTGGGTGTAGCGCTTGAAACTTCACGTAGCCTAGAAAGCTTCATGTTAATGAGGCATCACAAAGGCTTTTTAGAGTAAAGTTTGGAGGATGACAATGAAATTAATCCTTTTGGGTGCACCGGGTGCGGGCAAAGGTACGCAAGCGGAGTGGATTGCCGACCACTACCATATACCATCGCTTTCAACGGGAAACATGTTGCGAGAAGCAGTGGACAATGGCACGCAGGTGGGTAAAGAGGCAAAAGGTTATATGGAATCCGGCGGCCTAGTGCCGGACGAAGTGATCATTGGAATCATCAAAGATCGACTTGGTAAACAAGATGCCGAAAACGGCTTCATCTTAGACGGTATGCCACGCACCTGCGCGCAAGCAGAGGCTCTGGAGAGCATGGGGGTGGACATAGACCTTGTGCTTGTCATTGACGTGGACGACGATGCAATTGTGCGTCGCCTTAGTGGCCGACGTGTTTGTGAGGTGTGTGGTGCAAGTTATCACACATTAAACAAACCCAGCAAAGAGCCAGGTGTGTGTGACCGTGACGGAGGGCAACTTGTCATCCGCAAAGACGATGAGCCGGAAACCATCTTGGCACGACTTAAAACCTATCACGAGCTAACAAAGCCGTTGATTGGTTTTTACAAAGAGCGAGGCAAACTTGTAAGCATTTGCGGAGACATGCCGGTGGAAGATACTACAGCGGCAGTTCTGAAAGTGTTGGAGGAGCGGTTTTGATTCCTGTAAAAACAGCAAAAGAAATTGAAACCATTCGCAAAGCATGCCAAATATCGGCCGCAGCTTTAGCAGCCGGTGGGGCTCTTGTAAAACCGGGTATTTCCACATGGGAAATCGACGAAGCCATTGAAGAAACCATTCGCTCTATGGGTGGGGTACCAAACTTTAAAGGTTACGGAGGGTTCCCGGCTGCAGCTTGCATCTCGGTGGGAGACACAGTCATACACGGAATCCCCTCAAAACAGGAGATTTTGCAAGAGGGTGACGTTGTTTCTATTGACACCGGAGCGATTTTTGAGGGCTTCCACGGCGACAATGCATCAAGCTTTCGCTGTGGTGAGGTGAGTGCAGAGGCAAGCAGATTGATGCGTGTTACCGAAGAGTCCCTATACGAAGCCATTGAGGTGGCTCGTGCGGGAAACCGAGTGGGAGACATTGGTTTTGCAGTGCAAAAACATGTGGAAGCAGAGGGGTTTTCGGTGGTGCGTGCCTTTGTAGGGCACGGTGTGGGGCGAAAGCTTCACGAACCTCCTGAAATTCCAAACTTTGGCAAGGCAGGGCATGGCGTAAGGCTTGTGCCCGGAATGACACTTGCAATTGAACCGATGATTAACGAAAAGGGCTTTGAAGTGCACATCTTAGCAGATGGATGGACCGTAAAAACCAAAGATGGCGGACTTTCGGCCCATTACGAACACACCGTGCTTATCACCAAAGGTGAGCCGGAGATTCTGACAAGAATCTAGTGGGGGCGCTGTGATATGCAAATAGGACAAATAGTAACAAGCCGAAAAGGGCGAGATGTAGATACGCTCTATGTGGTGGTTGGGCTAGAGGGAGACAGGGTGCTTTTGGCCGATGGCAAAAGGCGCTTATGTGAAAAGCCAAAGCATAAAAATGCAAGGCACCTAAACCAAACCAGCACATGCTTGGAGCAAGAGCACACAAACACCGACCAAAGTATCAAAACAGCCCTTGCGTTATACGCAAAACAACACGGGTTGTTCTAGCAGGGAGGATAGGAGATTGGCAAAAGATGATGTCATTGAAGTAGAAGGTGTTGTAGTAGAAGCAATGCCAAACGCCATGTTCAAAGTGGAGCTTGAAAATGGGCACCAACTGTTGGCCCACATCTCCGGCAAGTTGCGGATGAATTTTATCCGAATTCTGCCTGGTGATAAGGTAACGGTGGAGATGTCGCCCTACGATTTAACCAAAGGGCGCATTACCTGGCGTTCTAAGTAAATGCAAAACGCCAAAGTAGTGTTTGAAAAGGAGGCGTAAGCCATGAAAGTGAAACCTTCGGTAAAACCGATGTGTGAGAAGTGCAAAGTCATTAAACGCAAAGGCCGTGTAATGGTGATTTGCCAAAACCCGAAACACAAACAACGCCAGGGCTAAGGCCCTCAAGAAAGCATGTAGGAGGTGTAAAAACGCATGGCACGTATTGCCGGAATTGACCTGCCGCGTGAAAAACGCGTGGAAATCGGCCTAACCTATATCTATGGCATCGGCCGTACCACTGCGAGCCAAATTTTGGCCGCCACCGGGATCAGCCCTGATACCC
>CAYJJK010000164.1:0-3504 GCA_964370445.1 uncultured Oscillospiraceae bacterium
ACTCCACCTATGTGGAAGGCCTCTTAAAGGTGGTAGGTAAAGATGGCCGTGTACGCTCTACTTTTAACCAAACAGAAACACGCACCGGCCGCCTTTCCTCAAATGAGCCAAATTTACAAAACATCCCTGTGCGCACAGAACTGGGCAGCCGTTTGCGCGCCTATTTTGTGGCCGGTGAAGGCAAAAGCCTATCCGACGCCGACTATAGTCAAATTGAATTGCGCATTTTGGCTGCTATTTCCGGTGATGAGGCCATGCAAGAAGCCTTCCACCGCGGTGAAGATATCCACCGCACTACAGCAGCCCGGGTAAATGGCCTTCCACCAGAAATGGTTACCCCTGCTTTACGCAGTGCCGCAAAGGCTGTCAACTTTGGCATCGTATATGGCATTGGGGCCTTTAGCCTTTCCAAAGATATCGGCGTAAGCATCAAGGAAGCCGACGATTTCATCAAAACCTATTTAAACACTTTCCCCGGTGTGCACCAGTATATGGAAGATAGCGTCGCGTTTGGCAAAGAGCACGGCTATGTGGAAACATTGTTTGGCCGCAGGCGGCCGCTGCCAGAACTTTCCAGTAGCAACCACAACATCCGTGCTTTGGGCGAACGCGTTGCCATGAACACGCCCATCCAAGGTGCAGCAGCCGACATTATCAAAATTGCCATGATTCGTGTGTTCAATCGCTTGCGCAAAGAGGGGCTGCGCTCGCAGCTTATTTTGCAGGTGCACGATGAATTAATTGTGGAAACAGTACAAGGTGAAGAAGCGGCTGTGGCGGCTTTGATGCAAGAGGAAATGCAAGGCGCCGCAAACCTTGCTGTGCCCATGCCGGCCGAAGTACACTGTGGTAAAAACTGGCTGCAGGCTAAAGGATAAACCTATGAAACCCCAAACAGACATATGCTTATTAGAGCCGTGGATGTGTTTGCTTTGCGCCGACATCGCAAAAACTGCACCGGACCCTTGGCAGCTCTCTGATTTTGAGGCCTTACTCCAAAGCCCAAACCACCCCTGCTGGGTTCTCTTAGAAAACAATGTCCCTGTGGGCTTTGCCTGCTTTTTAACCATTGTAGACAGCGCCGATTTACAGCTCATTACCATTGCGCCCTCTCACCGCAAAAAAGGATATGCCGAATTTCTATTAAAATTCGCCCTACGTAACCTTTTACAAAATGGTATTCAAAAAGTTCTTTTAGAAGTGCGCTGCGGCAACACGTCTGCCCTCGCCCTTTACCACAAATTGGGTTTTCAAGTTTTGGCCCTTCGTAAAAATATGTATCGAAACCCTGCTGAAGATGGCTTTTTGATGACAAAAAAACTAAGCAACCAACATGCAGATTTATATTAATAACCCCTAAACAATAGGAGAGTGAATTTGTTTTGAAAGTACTGGGTATTGAAAGCAGCTGCGATGAAACCGCAGCCTCGGTTGTAGAAAATGGATGCAAAATTCTTTCTAATATAGTGGCCTCTAGCGTAGAAGAACAAGCCCTCTACGGCGGTGTTGTGCCGGAAATCGCCAGCCGCAGGCACATCGAAAGCATCAGCACTGTGGCTGAAACAGCGCTTTTGCAGGCAGGTTGTGGCATACAGCAAATCGACGCCATCGCTGTCACCTTTGCGCCGGGGCTTATCGGTGCCGTTTTGGTTGGTGTCAACTTTGCAAAAGGGCTTGCCTTTTCTGCAAACAAACCTCTTGTGCCGGTACACCATTTGCGCGGCCATGTGGCCTCTTTATACCTTACACATACCGACCTTTGCCCCCCCTTCCTTTGTCTCATTGCCTCAGGCGGGCATTGCCACCTTGTAGAAGTTCAAAGTTATACCAAATTTACTGTATTGGGACGCACTGTAGACGATGCGGCCGGCGAAGCCTTTGACAAGGTGGCGCGCACTTTACACCTTGGATACCCCGGCGGTCCTGCCATTGCAAAAGCTGCCAAAGCAGGCGATATCTCTGCCTACCCTTTGCCCATTCCCAAAGCAGAAGGTGCCTATAACATGAGTTTTTCAGGCCTTAAAACAGCAGTGCTCAACTTGGTAAATCGAGCCGAAATGAAAGAGGAAGCACTGGACATTCCCGGTCTTTCAGCTTCTTTTCAGCATACGGCCACCGAAATTTTGTGTTCTCGGCTACGCTCTGCCGCAATCGACACAAAGGCAAAAAAACTGGCACTGGCCGGTGGTGTTGCCGCAAATAAAGAGCTGCGCGCCAAGGTTCAAGCGCTTAGTGCCGAGCTAGGTTGTTTGTGTTATTTGCCACAGATTTCCCTTTGCGGAGACAATGCCGCCATGATTGCCGCCCAAGGTTATCATGAATTTCTCTCAGGAAATCTCGCCAATTTTTCACTCAATGGTTATGCCGGCTGGCCGATGGAAGAAACTTATAAACAGCCCGATGCATAAGGACATTCGTCACCAGTTTATGCAAATATTGGTCAAACACAAAAAGCCATCTCTATCACAACTTATCCTGCCGCATGTGCCCCTTAGGTCTACCTTGCACGGCATGAAACCAGGTCATTTTCACCGCGAGCTTCATCCAATACAAACAACAAAAAACGATGTGGAATGTCCACATCGTTTTTTGTTATAAAATTCTATTTTCCCAGTTTCTCGTTAAGCATCGCTTGCACACTGAGTGGCAAGCCAAACAAATTGATAAAACCTTCTGCATCGGAATGCTTAAAGAAATTACCCGTTGCA
This sequence comes from uncultured Oscillospiraceae bacterium, assembly GCA_964370445.1. GTDB lineage: Bacteria > Bacillota > Clostridia > Oscillospirales > Ruminococcaceae > JAAYCI01. The sequence goes on from CAYJJK010000164.1 coordinate 2,709, forward strand.
AAGCTGGCAATATCCTCGTTATGCAGGCTATAGGGGCTTGTTACACCGGCATTGATAAGGTTGCCTTTATACAATTTCAGTTTCACTTCGCCGCTCACAGTCTCTTGGGTTTTATCTACAAAAGCGTCCATAGCTTCACGCAAAGGTGTATACCACTGGCCGTTATAAATCAAATCGGCCAATTTTTGTGCCACCACTTGCTTGAAATGAGAGGTCTCTTTGTCAAGGCAAATGGTTTCCAGCACCTCGTGCGCATGGTAAAGGATAGTGCCACCCGGCGTTTCATATACACCACGGCTTTTGATGCCCACAAGGCGATTTTCTACGATGTCTAAAAGACCAATACCATTCGCCCCGCCAATTTCATTGAGTCTTTCAATCATGGTAACACCATCTATACGCTCACCATTCAAAGCAACCGGAATGCCTTTTTCAAACTGTAAGCTTATTTCACAGGCCTCATCTGGGGCTTTCATTGGGCTCACACCCAACTCTAGGATATTATCATACTGTGGCTCGTTTGCGGGATCTTCCAAATCAAGACCTTCGTGTGAAAGATGCCACAGATTTTTATCTTTAGAATAGCTGGTTTTTCGGTTGATGGTAAGCGGGATATTGTGTTTTTCCGCATAATCAATCGCTTCCTCACGGCTTGTGATGTCCCACTCGCGCCAGGGGGCGATGATGGTTAAATATGGGTCAAACGCCTTGATGGTCAACTCAAAACGCACTTGGTCGTTACCTTTACCTGTGCCGCCATGGCAAATGGCGTCTGCACCCACTTTTTTTGCAATGG
>CAYJJK010000165.1:0-3472 GCA_964370445.1 uncultured Oscillospiraceae bacterium
GGCGTAGCCTATTATAAAATAAGCCATGTCGAAACCTTGCGGCCTTTTTTAATTCAGGTGGTTTCGGCCAGTGATTTGTGGGTGTTTCTTTCTTCCGGTGGAGGCGTAACAGCCGGGCGTAAAAATGCACAGGGGAATTTGTTTCCCTATGTAACAGACGACAAGCTGAACAGCGATGATGCCACTGGAGCAAAAGCTGCCCTAAAAGCAAAGGGAAAAACGTGGCAGGTGTTTGAAAAAAACGGTGCCCACCATTACAACATCACCAGAAACCTTTATAAAGCCTACTATGCAAATAGCGTTATGCTGGAGGAAATTCACCACGATTTGCAGCTTTCCTACACGTATCGCTATGAAACAAGCGAAAAATATGGCCTTGTAAAAAGTGTAAAGCTGCAAAATCTATCGGATGAAGCGGTTTCTGTAGAGTGGCTGGACGGTCTTACCAATTTGATGCCCTATGGTGTGTCCCCTGCTTTAGAGGCGAGCGCTTCCACTTTGGTGGATGCCTACAAGGCCGCTGAAATGCTGGGCGAAAATCTTGCGGTTTTTTCGCAAACCACCACCATCAACGATACGCCAAATCCACTTGAAATGCTAAAGGCTAACATTGCCTACCACACAGCGCAAAAGGCCGATGTGTATTTAGGCCCCGACTGTTTTGAAAGCTTTTTGCAAGGGGAACCTTTGCCGCAACGTGGCGATTGCTACGGCAAAAAATGTGCTTATTTTGTCCATACAAAAAAAGAGCTTGCCCCAAAAGGCGCTGCGGGGCACTCGCTTGTGCTTGATAGTGGCTACACCCATGCGCAGCTTGCCGATATTCACTCGTTTGTGGAAAAAGCCGATTTCAAAGGCCTGTTTCAAAATGTGCAAGAGGGAACAAAAACCCTTGTGAACATTGTTAAAAACGCCGACGGCCTGCAACAAAGCGGTGATGAAGTTGCCTGTGCTTCCCACTATTTAAGCACACTGTACAACGTGATGCGTGGCGGCACTTTTGAAGAAGGCTATGCCTTTTGCTTCGATTTGTTTTACAAATTTATTGCAGCGCGCAACCAAAGCGCCCTTAAAAACACGGCACTTTTAGAAGAGATTAAAGATTGCAAAACCGTGCAAGAACTTCTTGCCGTCTGCCGAAAAGACACACAGTTCGAACGCTTGGCGCTGGAATTTATGCCGCTTTCTTTTTCGCGTCGGCATGGCGACCCTTCGCGTCCATGGAACCGTTTTAACATTGCCCTTAAAGACGAAAATGGCGAAAAAATGGTGCATTATGAGGGAAACTGGCGCGATATCTTCCAAAACTGGGAGGCGCTTGGCCTCTCTTATCCCGTGTATTACGAGCACATGGTGGCAAAATTTGTCAATGCCTCTACCATTGATGGGTTCAACCCCTACCGCCTCAACAGCGAGGGCATCGAGTGGGAAAAACCCGAGCCAGACAACCCGTTTTCAGGCCTTGGGTATTGGGGAGACCACCAGATTATCTACCTGCTTCGCCTGCTACAAGGTCTCTCTTCTCATTTTCCAAAAGCCTTGCAAAAGATGCTTACGCGGGAGATTTTTAGTTATGCAAACGTTCCCTATCGCCTGCGAGACTACAGTGATGTTTTGAAAGACAGCAAAAACACCATTGTATTCGACAGGCAAAGGGATGAAGAAATTGAGCGCTTGAGCGCTGCATTTGGTATGGATGCCAAACTGGTTTTACAAGACGGCGAAGTGTATACCGCAAACCTTGCCGAAAAACTGCTTGTGCCTGCTTTAAGTAAACTATGCAATCTCTTGCCCGGCGGTGGCATTTGGATGAACACCCAGCGTCCGGAGTGGAACGATGCCAACAATGCCATTGTGGGCATCGGCCTTTCCATGGTGACGGTATATCACTTAAAGGCCTATCTTGCCTTTTTGCAGGATTTGTTTGCAAAACAACAGGAGGATTTTCGTTTTTCGAAGGAAGTATTTTTGTGGTTACAGTCTCTTACACAAATTTTGCAAAAATACGAAGGGAATTATAAAGGGAACGAAAAAGCCATGCTCGATGAAATGTGCCTTCTCTTTTTTGCCTATCATCGTAATGTATACGAAAATGGCTTTTCCGAAAAAGTGACCGCCACAACAAAAGATGTGAGAGAATTTTTGAATACGGCGCAAGCTTTGGTGGCGTATACCATCGGCGAAAACAAGGGAGATGTGTATGTAAGCTATAACTTGCTGTGCGAGGATTTTAGCATTAAAGCGATGAAAACAATGCTAGAAGGGCAATCGGCCATCATAGGCAGTGGCGGCCTTGCCAAAGAGGAAGTGTGCCGTTTGATAAAAGCCATGCGTGCGTCGTTGTATAATGAGGAAGAGGGGTACCATACGCTTTATCCGGTGCAAAAAACCCGTAAGTTTTTCAAAAAAAATACGGTGCAAAAAACTTTTTCCTCCATAGAGGGTGTTTTGGAAAAAGATGCAAACGGCGCTTTACACTTTGATGCACGTATTGAAAATGCGACAATTTTAAAGGAAACTTGCGAAAAAGCCGGGCTTACAAGCGCAGAAATCGACGCACTGCTTTTAGAATACGAGCGTGTATTCGGCCACAAAAAATTCAACGGGCGCAGTGATGTGATGTACAAATTTGAGGGCATCGGATGTGTGTATTGGCATCAAAATGCAAAATTTGCCCTTGGCATTTTGGAAACGGCCCAAAGGGCCTACGAAAACGGGGAAGACATCAGGGAAATCTATGCGGCTTACAACGCGCTTTTACACGGTTTTATTTACCGTAAAACGCCGGCGCAATGCGGTGTAATTCCCATAGAGCCTTACTCGCACACCTCGTTTAACAAAACGGCAGAGCAACCCGGCATGACCGGCCAAGTGAAAGAGAGCGTCCTGATGCGCCGAGGGGAACTGGGGGTGCGTGTGTCAAAAGGAAAAATTTGGTTTGAGCCACCCTTTTTGCGGGAGGGGGAATTTTGTAAAGACGGTACCATCCATTTCACTTGCTATGGCACGCCTTGCCTATATAAAAAATCAGCGAAAAAAGGCCTTGTGCTGCACACGAAAAACAAGACTGTAGAACAGCCAAACTATAACCTTAGTGAAGAGGACAGCCTCTCCTTGTTTGAACGTCGTGGTGAAATTTTGCGAATCGAGATTCTGGTATAAAGCAAATTTTACAGCGATGAGGAATGTGAAAATGCAGTATATTTTTTAAAATTCGGCATGTATGCTGTGATGGATTCCTCTTTGTTCTCGTTGGAAGAAGCGTTTGAGCAAATGAAGACAGAATAGAGTATAAAAATTGAAAGGTTTGTATTTTAAAAAAAGAAGGCCCCCACTGCACTGGTTGCTCTAGCGCAGTGGGGGCCGATTCGTTTTGCTTGTCACACTTCTTCATTCACTGCTGCCGGTGTGGTTTTTGTGCTTTCTGCTTCTTTTTTGAATTCTGCGATAACAGAGACACTTTTCTTTTTCT
>CAYJJK010000166.1:0-3445 GCA_964370445.1 uncultured Oscillospiraceae bacterium
ATTTTTGTATTGCTTTGAAAACTGTTTATAAAAACCCAATCATGCCGGGGTCTACACAATGAGACCTCTTCGTTCATATCGATTGCATATACCAAAACCCTTTTTGTTCCTATAGGCAGGCCATGTGCCACCCAAGGCCGGTGGCCTCTCCTACAATAAGAACCAATTGGATAGCAAAGCGCCTCGTTTCTTTGTTTGTATTCTATGAAAATATCAAGTTTCTATGTACATCTTACCTGACTTCCTTGTGGACGAGTCAAATATTTTTTTTGAAATTTATAGGAAAAAAATATTTCATGCCCTAACGATGTTTTATTGATTTTTTCTAAAAACCTCAAATTCTTTTTTCTACATTTTGACGAAAAAGAAGCTGAAAACAAACAACCAAACCCTTCCATGTGGTAAGCTTTCATTCAATTTTTTTGGATTATAAAATCTTTATGTAGAAAAGTCTTGCACATCTTTATAAAAGCAAGATATAATAAAAAACACCTACACAGGTGAAAGAGGTAAAGATTATGCAAAAAAAAAAACACGGCCCACAATCGCTTGAAACAAAAGCACGCATCACAAACGCCGTGGTTCAATTGGTGAGAACACATAGTATTGACAACATCAGTGTGCAAGATATTTGCACACACGCCAAAGTGGGCGTAGGCACCTTTTATCACTATTACGCCTCTAAAGACGAAGCGCTGTTTTCGGTATACCATGAGCTAGATGATTACATCCTAAGTTTGCCACCAACTGAGCAAGACGCCTATGCAAGCATAATGCAATTTTGCTCAGCCTATGCTCGTTTTGCAAACTCTCATGAAATTGATTTTATGCGAGCGGTTTACGGCATGCTGCCAAACACTTTTACAGACCAAAGCAGGCCTATTTACACTGCATTGCATCATATGCTAAAACAAAAACAAACGGAAGGTGTTTTGGACATCTCCTTTGATGTGGACGCCTTTTGTGCTTATATTTTGGTGTTGCTTCGTGGCATTACCTATGATTGGTGTGTGCACAAAGGCAGTTATGACATCGTAAATCGTGTAGAAGAATATATGGAAAAATGCCTTATTGGCTACCAAGAAACATTAAAGAAAACCGCACTGTAAGTGCAAACAGACATGCACACTATGACGTTTGTTTAATTCTTGTCTCCCCTGTATATGTTCCCAGGCAAAATAAGCGCCATGCCATGAAGGTAGCTACCATGGCATGGCGCTTATTTTTAATTTGTTTTCCACCAGGTTCTATGCCAATCTATTGGGAAATACTAAAATATACACGGTATTATAAATCACATTCAGCTGTTCTTTTACCGATTTTATCTGAACAGCCACTAAGATATCGGCAATACACGCACAACTAGAACTTTACTGGTTTTATCCAGTGAAACGTACTTTTAGCGTATGTTCTCTGAATCGCTTTTATATCTTTGTACTTCACGCTTTGGCACAGGCGCTCATTTCCCCTTTATTCATCATCATGAAAACATAAAGAAGTATAAATTGAAAACTAAACCTAGTAAATGTTCACAAGTACATAAATTCAAATGGACACAACAAACTTTCTATAGAATGTAGTTATGCCCATATTACCTATTTGCGATATTTTCAGCCTTTTTAGGCCAATTTTGAATTGATTCAAAACCCTGCCTCGCCCCAAATGAAAAAATGTTCTTGACAATCCAATCAACTATAATTAGAATGTATTCTAGAGTTCATTCTAATTTTATCGGAGGGCATACTATGCAAAGCAATATTAAAGAGGGAATCACAAACAGCAAGCTAAACCGGTTTCATGTTTTTATCACAGCCATTTGTATGTTTATTGTAATGGCAGAAGGGTACAGCCTTGTAATATTTGGCTCGATTAAAAACCAGTTGGTGATTGCATGGAATTTGGACTCGGTGGTCATTGGTATGCTGGGCAGTGCTGCGCTGGTGGGCATGATGGTGGGCTCGCTGGTGCTGGGCATTTTGTCTGACATTGTAGGCAGAAAGCAAATGATGATTGCCTGTCTTGCCTTTTTTAGTATCTTTACGGGCCTTGCCGGGTTTGCCACATCTCCTTTTGTTTTTGTTGCTTTTTATTTCCTGGCAGGCATTGGCATTGGTGGCGCTATGCCAAATGCCATGGGTCTTTTATCCGATTTTGTGCCAAAAAAATCCCGCAATACACTTATTGCCACCGCCATGGCCGGCATGCAATTGGGTGGCATATTGGCACCACTCAGTGCTTTAGCTTTTGGTGAATCGGGATGGAGAACCACTTTGTGGATGGCATTCTTGCCTCTGCTCGCAATCCCCGTCATCATTTTCAAAGTGCCAAATGCCGTTGATTATTATCTAAAAAAAGGCGATAAAGCCATGCTAGAACAAATCATGCAAAAAGCCGCCCCCGGTGCTGAACTGAGTTTTACCGATGTACAACCACATATGCATACCGAAAAACAAGCAAAAAAATCACCTGTGGCCAGCTTATTTTCAGAAAACCGCGCACGAGGCACAGTGCTTTTCTGGTGTGCGTATTTTATGGGGCTTTTGATGATTTATGGCCTGAACACTTGGCTTCCGGAGTTGATGCAAGCGGCAGGATATGACGTAGGTTCTAGCCTCACCTTCCTTTTCACACTCAACTTGGCAGCTTTATTTGGCTCTTTCATCTTGGGTCGCATTGCCGACCGTGTCAACATCAAAAAGTTACTTGTGGTACTGTATGGTGTTGGTGTGATAAGCATGATGATGCTTTCTATACCCGCTACCACGTTTGTAGTGTATATACTTGTAGGTTTTTGTGGCATCAGTGTATTTGGTTGCCAAAATGTGGGCACCTCTTTTGTGGCCAACTACTATCCCAGCCAAATTCGCTCTACCGGCCTTGGCGTGTGCAACACGGTGGGGCGTCTTGGTGGCGCATTGGCACCCACTTTGGGAGGTTTGCTTATCGGAGCCGGCCTTCCCATGGTTTTCAATTGCCTCGCTTTTGCGATTCCCGGCGTAATTGCAGCCACATGCTATGGAATGGTGAAACTTCCAAAAAGAAAAAAATCGTGATGTTTTCAATAGATAAGACATATACAAAAGTTTTCAAAAGTCTACCACATGGAATAGTCTAGACCTGAAAATTGATTTCTATTTTCGTTTTTCGGCAGTTATAACGAAAATAGCCTTGCCCCGGTGAAAACCTAAACTTCGGCGGTGTTATGGGCGAATTCGCCATCTATATATATAAGAAAATGCAGGCCTTAGGAAAGTAAACTTGCCGTGTTAGCATCGGCCTTCTGATGGGCGAATACGGAGCACTAGGCTATGATGATATAATGCAAAAATTTGAAAAATCCAATTGCCCACCATAACCGATAAAAACCAGTTGGATATCCCGATGCTGAAGATTTTTGGCGATGGAATTCCCAGTAACCACACCGCTTGGCTCAACGGAGACTACT
>CAYJJK010000167.1:0-3437 GCA_964370445.1 uncultured Oscillospiraceae bacterium
TCGCCACCACCACAAAGCGCCCGTCCTCCAGTGTGTACTCACAGGTGGAGAGCGTCAACAGCATATCGCCGTATTCGGCGGTAACGCCGGTTTCGTAAAAAGCGCGGGCGCTTACTTGCTCGATGTATTCATCAAACTGCTCTTCGTCCATGTCGGTGTAGGTGGTGTAGAAAAATGGGTCGGTGGACACATCAATCTTAAACACCGCCAAAATTTCATACTCACCGTAACCCGAAAGGGTGTCGAAACTAATAACCGGATTTTCTTTGTAAAAATCCTCATCGGCGTATTTTAACAGGGCATCAAACATACTGCCGTCGGTCATGCTGTGGCCGTAAATGATGGTGTTGTTGGAAAGGTCAATGCCGCACTTTTCGTCTACATACGGCACCCCGTAATCGGAATATACCCCCTCAAAATTGCGTTTTAGGTAGAAATTGGGGCTTTCCAAAGTTTGCATCACAGGATAGCTTAATTGCGTACCCTCAATGCTAACCCACCCCACAAAATCATCGTTGCGTTCGTGCAGTTCGATATACTGCTCATAGGCGGTGAGCAGGGTTTCCGGCGTTTCAGCGCTTTCTTCCGGCTCAAAGTCTAAAACAATTTGCTCCAGTTCTTCAAAAGCTTGTGCGCTTTGTTTGCTGTCGAAAAATTGTGCCGTTAAAATGATGGTAGACACCAAAAAAGTGATGGAGAATATGATGACAATCGCCCTTAAAATGTACGTTTTTTTAGTTCGCATAGTTGATTTCCTCCCCAAATTTCGTTGTCATGAGTTTATACAATTCTGTGTTGTTGGCCTGCTTATTCACAAACGGCACAAGCGATGAGCCGACTTTAATCAGCCCACGTCCTGCCTCCACGTTTGTGATGTGTTTTAGCTGTAAATCGGAAATGCCGAGCAGGTGCGCCAGTTCCTCACGGTCGGTGGAAGCTTGGTTGAGCATCACGAGAAACTCGCTGTTGGCAAGCATGGTTTTTGCGGTGTGGCTCTGCAACAAATCACCCACATTTTGGGTGACACCCGTGCAAAACGCACCGTATTTTCGCACGCGTTTCCACAAGGTGAACAGGAAGTTTGCGGAATATTCGTGCTTGAACAACAAATAAATCTCATCTATGAAAATGAAGGTGGAACGCCCTTTTGCACGGTTTGCGGTGATGCGGTTGAAAATGCTGTCGAGCACCACGAGCATGCCCACCGGCAAAAGCTGTTTGCCCAAATCGTGGATGTCATAGCAAATCAAACTGCTGTTGACATTCACATTGGTTTGGTGCGCAAAGGTGTTGAGCGAACCGTGTGCAAAAATCTCAATCGCCTTTGCAACGTCGGAAGCCTCCACGTCCGCTTGCCTTAAAAGTTCTGAGTGCAAGTCTTTCAAGGTCGGTGCCTCGCCGGTGTAATTGTTGGAAATATATTTTTCATACACAATGCGCAAACAACGGTCTATAATAGATTTTTCAGACGGAGATAACTGCTTTTGCCCGTAAATTTGCTCTACGAGCGACAAAACAAAATCAAGCTTGCTTGAAATGGGGCTGTAGCCATCACCGTACTCTGCATTGATGTCCATGGCGTTAATGTGGGTGTCACTTTTTGAAGAAATATACACCACCTCGCCGCCGAGCGCTTTGACAAGATTGGTGTACTCACGCTCGGGATCTATTTGTATCACATCAATGTCACCCGCAAGCGCAGCTCGGATGAGTTCACTTTTGCTCATAAAGGATTTACCACTACCCGACACACCCATGATAAAGCTGTTGCCATTGAGCAGTTCTCGGCGGTCGGCAATGATGAGGTTGCCGGAAATGTTGTTTTGCCCATAACAAAAGCCGTTTTCGTGGAAAATCTCCTGAACTTTAAACGGCATGAATACCGCAAGGCTTTCTGTTGTCAAGGTGCGGATGGCGTTGATTTTGCGCACCCCAAACGGCAAGGCGGTGTTTAAGCCGTCCATCTGCTGATATTTGAGCACCGCAAGCTGACACAAATGTTTTCTTGCCGTGGCAAGCAGGGTTTCGGTGTCGCTGTCGAGTTGCTCTTTGCTTTCTGCCGTGTGCACAAGCGTGATAACAGAAAACATCATGCGCTGGTCACGGGTGGTGAGGTCATCCAAAAACTCTTTGGTTTCCTTGCGTTGTTGCTCCATATCATACGGTAGCATGGCAGAAAAATTGTTGCTCGCATTTTGCCGACGTTGCCAATTTGCCGCGTTTGTTTCTACGCCTAAAAGTCGATTTTCCACCTCTCGCACCGCTTCGTCGGTGGGAATGGGGATGATGTCCACCGATAGGATGAGGTTACGGTTGAGTTCTGTAAGTTCCGATACCATGTTGTCTTTGATATAGCTTGCATAATCTTTTAGGTACAGAACACGCCCATAGCGTTCGCCGATTTTGAAGTAATCGCTACGGAATTTCACCGAGTCGGGGCAAATGTAATCCTTGAAGGAATGTCCTTTTTTCATCATGTCTGCAAGGTCGATGTTGAAATAGGTTTCCTCGCCGCTACGGTAAAAATCATAAAAAATACGCAGTTTAGAAACGGCGTCAAGTTCGGTGCATTTACTGCCGAGGGCGGCAAACTTTGCTGATAAATCACTGCCCACACGGGCAAAATAGTTTCTCGCTTCATCAATGTTTTTCTTGTGAATGCTGACGGTGACATATTTTTCCTGCACGATGCCGTTTGCACCGCTCGATTTTTCCGTTAAATCGTCGTTAATCTCTTTTCGGAAACGGTCGCACTCATCGGCACTCATCGTCATCAAAACATTCTTCTCAAAAAGCTCTTTGTTCATGCGATGGTTGTTGAGCGAAATTTTGGTGGTGGAGCCGCTGTCGAGGGAATTTATCAAATCACCGTATGAAAAGAACATGGATTCTTTTTCTTCCTTGCCTGCAATGTGATAGTTGATATCCTCGAAACGGTAGGTTTTGGAAAATTTGTTGCCCACCTTGAAAATACCGTCTTTCCATATCGTCTGAATGGGGATGATGCTTTGAATGGTGCGGGGGATTTTGTACTTTTCTTTATCCTGTGCAAACAGGTTTTTTAATGTTTTAATCAATGTTTTTCCCTTTCTTATTTTTAGATTTTTTATTTGAGCGGATCGGTTTTTCCTGCATGGCGGTGTAATATACATTTTCCGGCAGAAAAATGATTTTTTTCGGGGTCAAAACCTCGCTTTTTATCCATGCCCATGCGAATTGTTCCGCAGTCATGCCGTGGTAGGTGATAAAGCCGAGGGCGGCGAATGGCACGGTGCCAAGCACGCACACCCACGACACCATCTCGGTGCCGAGAGTGTTTCGCAGTAAAAAGTACAGCGCCACCGCCGTGCCAATGCCGAGCAGTGAAAAAATGAACTGCCGTAAAGACAGCCCAAAGAAAATCGACTCCGTGTAGGAGCGGATTTCACGGTTTATTT
>CAYJJK010000168.1:0-3435 GCA_964370445.1 uncultured Oscillospiraceae bacterium
GTCGTTAAAAAACAACGATGCAAAAGCCAAATTAACCGTATTTTTGTGCAAAAAAAGCCCTGTTTTGAAAAGCAACATTTACGGCTGTCATTTTGGTTTTGGCGGGCTGAACTATCACGTTTTGAAATTTTCTCAAAAAAAGGCTCCCAAAAACAGAAAATGACAGCTTTTTTGACCGAACGCAGTGCGAGAAAGAAAAAATTTTTTTGAATAAAGAATTGGCCGGATGTGTGAGGAACGTATGCCTCGCAAATCCGGCCTTTTTTTATTGAAATACAAATTTGAATGGAGGAAACCTATGAGACTCACACTAAAAACCAAGCCCAAAGCCCTGTCCGCCAATTTTCTTTTAAAAGAAGATGAACCACAAAAATTCAAAACCAATCGCAAGGAGGCAACCACCCATGCCGCATAGAGAAATACTGCCCATCTTTCATCACACCGCCAAAGAGGCAAGTGAAATCGGTGAAATGGAACAATGGCAAAGCAGTCATCGTGAAAATGTTGCTTGCAAAGAGTATATCGAAATGACAATCCGAGAAAACTTTGACGGTATGTATCTTTCCTCAAATTGTGCCAAACAAGTGATAGATGAATTCGGCCACAGCAGAACGGCCTTTGTGCTCGCCAATTCTCTGCAACACAGCAACCATGATGGCCGCTTTTCAAACCAAAACAAACAGTGGGCAAACGGCTTTTCCATCCCCGAAGAAGAATATCATCAAAATGTGGATTACGCTGTAACCTCGCACCCTGCTATACTGGATGGTTTTGTGAATCAATACAAGACCTTGTATCAAACCATGATAGAGCAAGAATTATTAGAGACCTTAACCGAATCTCTAAGTGCCGAGCAACGCTGTGACCTCGATGAAATCACAGAAGACCACGCCCCGAGCCTTGAAGCGAAAGCTGAAATCAACATCATCTATGCCCTAAAAAACGGGCAATATGAAATCTATCGTGATGTAGACGACACCCACGATGCCGCTGTGGAATATATCAACCGCGAATATCCGGGGCTTGACGAGATTGTATTCAGCAACCTTGATTTTGACGGTGTGGAGATAGATATTGGTGGCAAGCTTTGCAGTGTGGGGTACATTCTCCCCCTAAAGAACGATATCGAGCCGGTATATGACGGCACCAATGCCGAAGAACTCCTTGCGCAGTTGGAGCATGAACCACAGCAATCTCAAGGCATGGAGATGTCGCTATGATCCATAGTTTTATGAAACTAACCTTGTGAACCGCAGATTGAGAGTAAAACCGCTTGGAAGTGGTAACTCGAAATCTGCGGTTTTTTGCGTTAAAGGAGGAAAAAATGATTCAATTCACAGTGAAAAATATGAGCACAAACAAAGAGAACACGCTCCGCTTCCTGTGCGGCAACACCTTTCGCTGTGTATGGGCTCTGCGCGAGTACCCCACGGCCACAAATGAGCAGGCCATTTTGCGTCACCTCGGCGAAAAAGACGGCGTGACTTTGCGCATCTACACTCGGCAAGTGTCGGCGCACGAGGAACGAAAAATCATCCACAACGCCACCAACAAAAACCGTCTCGGCACCTCCGGCAACAATATGCAAGAGACGATTACAGCACAAAGCAACCTCAAAGACGTGGCAACGCTCGTCAGCACGATGCACCGCAACCGCGAACCGCTTCTGCATTGCGCCGTTTTTATCGAGCTCATTGCCGACAGCATGGACGCCCTCAAACTGCTCCAAACCGATGTGCTCACCGAGCTTGTCCGCTCAAAACTCAATGTAGATAGGCTCCATTTGAAACAGCAAGAGGGCTTTCTCTCCGTCATGCCTGCCGGAAAAAATCAGCTCGGCACACAGTTTGAGCGTGTGCTACCGGCAAGTTCCGTGGCAAATTTGTTCCCCTTGAATTACTCCGGCAAGACCGACCCAAACGGTTTCTACCTCGCCGAGTGCAAGTTTCGTAAACCATTTTGTGGAAGCCTTTGTGCGCCGTGAAGAACGCACACGCATTGTCATTTCGCCCTCGGAGGACGGTGAGGAAGAGGCGGAATCATACATGGAAACCTATGAGGTGAGTGTGCCGATTCGGGATGTGAATACCATCTATGGGAATTTATTGGAGAGATTTGGCCTTACTGTTTCAGAGGATGACATCTCCAACATCCGTGAAATCTACTACAGACAAAAGCAAGGTGGACTCACTTCCGGCGGCGTTCCCTTCGTTGGCATGGATGGTTTTGTGGAGCCGATTGCGGGCTGGCGCTCGGCGGTGAGCAGTGAATTTGGCGACCGCATCAGCCCGATTACAGGCGAGCCGGAGTTTCATTTGGGCATAGATTTGTCCGCCGGAAGCGGTGTGCCGGTGTATGCCGTGCTCGACGGTGTGGTTACGGTTTCGGGTTTCCACTACAGCTACGGCAACTACATTCGCATCGACCACGGTGGCGGTTTTGAAACTTTGTATGCGCACAACTCGCAGTTGCTGGTCGGTGTGGGCACAGCCGTGACGGCAGGCCAAGCCATTGCCGCCATCGGTTCTTCGGGCGACAGCACGGGCCCACACTTGCATTTTGAGACCATCGTGAATGGACAGCACGCAAACCCACGGGCATATTTGCCCTAAAATTCAAGGAGGAACCCAGATGAAAGTAAACGCAATTTTCAACCAAAAAGAAGACGAGTACAACCCCACGGCCTGTGTCATCGAGCACATCACACTGCTTGACGACGCACAATTTTCTGTGTTCCGTAACAATTTGCTCTGCGACTATGCCTTTATCGAGGAGAACCGGGAATGGATGTACGAAGATGAAAACGGCACGCTCCATGCGATTTTGGCACTGAACGAGGACAGCGGTGACGGCATCCTCATCGAAAGTTCAGGCTTTTCCTATGCGCGATACTCAAGCTACATACCTTGCATTCTGCCGCACATTATGGAGCAAGTGCAAACGGTGTGCGAGGGTGTATTTTCCGAAGCCGTCTTCGATATGAAAAAACAGTTTGACATCGAAGAAATCTCTGGGCGATATGAAATCCCTCTGCGTGAGGGGAATGGGTTTGACGTGTTGTTTGCCACTTGCCTAAAAGAAATGCAGAACATCGAACAGCTCGAATTTTTTGATGACGGCAAATTTGAAATCACCTTGGACAGAGACTGCTACCCCGAACACAATCAAATCAATGAAATGGAGGTCAGTTTATGAAAGAAAACAGCATCCGAATTTTGAAAATGGACGTGGGAAAAGCGCCCGTGGTGAAAGAAATCGAAAACACCTTGTCCGCCTTGCAAGCCGAGGTGGGTGGCCTCATCGAGACGATTTATCTCGGCGCAGATTGCCTTGCCGTGGTGAACGAAGAGGGCAAACTCAACGGGATGCAGCCAAACCGCTGGCTCGGTGACAGCGACATCATCTGCGGCCCGTTCTTTGTTTGTGGCGACGGTG
>CAYJJK010000169.1:0-3352 GCA_964370445.1 uncultured Oscillospiraceae bacterium
AAGAAAGGCCACGCCGGTTTCCTTTAGTGAGAGACGAGTTGCTTGCAAAATCCGGCTTTCGTGTGTTTCCGCTCAAAAAATACTTAATTTTTTATCGCGTGGTAGAAAACAAAGTGATCATTCAGCGTTTTTTGTATGGGAAGCGGAGTTGGGAAAATGTTTTAAAGCAGCCTGAAGGTGAACAGACAGAAAATTAAAGGATTTTCATTGCGTATTTTTGATTGTATGAAAGTAATTCTTCATTGAAGTCCTTTCCTTTCGGCACAAATCTCTCATGGGTAACCCTTCGTTCTTTCAGCATTGCCGTGAACTTTTCGCAAGCCCGATGTCCGGCTTCGTCGTTGTCGAGGCAGAGAAATACATGGCAAATATGCAGGTTGTTTTCCAATTGAGCTACAAGGGCCTTTGAAGAAATTCCACACAGGGCAAGGTGGTTGTGTGTCTGCCAACCGCTGTTTTTGTGCATTGTGACGTAGGAAAGCAAATCTATCGGGGATTCAAACACAAATAGCTTTTCGCTGCCACCGAGAAAATGAAAGCTGTGCTCCGGCTTGCTACCCTCCACGTTTTGCACAAAGCGTTTTCCTCGAATGTTGAGCCCACGCTTTTGCGCATGGCTTGGCTGGCTGTTTTCATCCAGGCCCACAAAAACCGCATTGTGGTATTCATTTCTATTGAACGCACAAAACTCATGGCTCTCGTACACAATCCCCTTGTTAGCAAAAACGGAAAGCACCGAAGGGTCAATCCCTCGGTGCTTTGTTAGGTAATGGTGTACATGATTCATGGTGCGATTTCGTGGCGGAAGCGCAAAGGGTTTTGGTCGTTCTTGTGCTTTATGTGAAACCAAAAAACCGGGCGTTCCCAACAGTTCTTTAACCGCCATCGGAAAATCCAACCCATAGAACATCTTCATGAATTCTATGGGGTAGCCACCCACCTCTTTGCTGTGGTCATACCAAACATTGCCGCGAACGGTGATGCTGTGGTCGCTTTCAAGACGTTTGTCTTTACCGGCACGTTGGAGCTTTTCACCTTTCGCGGCGAGGAATAGTTCGAGGTTTACGGCATTGGCGCGATTCAACTCGTCTTCCGTAAAATGAATATATTTTGTTGTCATCGTCACACCCTCAATGCCGATTGCCAATTTTTCGGTGAAAAGCCACCCGCCGCTTGAATGAGTAGCCCTTGGTTTTGAAGCATGGTCGCTTTGCCTTTTTCTTTTTTCTCATGGAATCCCCCTAATATTTTTGTGTGAAGCTGGCATCTTCACCCGTGTGCTTTTGTCCATGCAGACGTTTTTTCTCACACAGCTTGCGGATGGATTTGCTGTCTGCTCTGTCTTGTGAAAAGGATTTTTGGACGTTGTCTTCAAACAATTTTGACACCGAACCGAGCAAGCGGAAAACACTTTGCCCAAGGTCTGGGTTGTGTGTGATCTCTTGCAGTCCCTGTGTAGCAGATACCGTGTTTTCATTCATCCGCTCGCCAGCTATCCCCTGCATTGCAAACTCCAAATCAAGTTTCAACACCTCCTGTATCACCATATTCTTAATCGAGCGAAACTCTTTCTGCCGAGATAGAGGAAGCCGTTTCGGCACCATGTCTTGGTAGCCGTGCACAATCTCATCCTGCATTTCCTGCCAAAGAGAATACGCCTTTTCCACCGCGGGCAATTTTGCAATCTCATCCACAACGGTATCCACCAGTTTTTTCATCGGTGGCCGCAGATACCCATACTGCTTTTTGCCCTCCACGGTTTTCAGCTTTTCCGAAAGTTGAAACATTAAATTTTCAAGCTGTGGGTTTGCCGCATCTTGAAACGGCAAATCCAACACGGCCTGTTTTGCCTCACATTTCAACTCATCCCGCCGCTGAGTTTTCTGCACGTACAAAGGTTGTAGCTGCTGTTTAAAAATCTCCGTTGCAAGAGACGATTTCATTTTCTCAATTCCGTGTGTCGTTAAGTACCCCTCGTTCGGGTTTGTGCTGTAGCAAATCAGGTGCACGTGTGGGTGATGTGCTTCGTTGTGAAAAGCCGCATACCATCTAAAGTTATCGGGGTGAATTTTGAAACTCTCGGCCAGTGCAAATACCTTGGAAGAAAGAAGAGCTTTCCATGCATCTGCGTTTTCATACCCTGTCGCGTGTGCATCCTCGCGGCTCAAAGAAAGAATGGGTGTCCACACATTGCCGCTGTGCGTGGCGATCTCATTTGCCACTTTGGAAAGCACAATCGGTGAATTGCCGCCATTAAACAAGCCGTGGCCGTCCACCTTTTCCACCCGTGGCCGATTGGCAATGTAATCGAGATAATGCTCTCGCCCAAGCGGTTTTTCCACACCATCTCGTGTGGCCACATAGTGGACAAGGTTGCCGAGATGCCCGCCCGAAGTTTTCGCCGTCGCCTTGCGATACCTGTTTTTGACAATCAGCCCCGGCATCAGCTGTCACTTTCTTGGTAGCTGATGGCATCTTCCAAAGAAATTTTTCCGCCGGTTCGTTTGACATCACGCACACAACGTTCACGCAGAGCACCCAATTCCCCTGCATCAATATTGTATTCATACGCGAGGAGATTCATGAGCATGGACAGCTCGACAGTTAAGCGAAACAGGTTGTTTGCCACACGATTTTCGGTGGTTTGAATCGTGCCGTTTATGGCCAAAAGAAGCGAATCGGACAGAAAAACCGTGCTGTCCTGTGTGCTCAAATAGCCGATGTAAAACTCGACGGCCCTTGCCATAAATTCCGTGTGATTTTTCATGTCCTCTGTTTGCATGATGGATTCCATCCGTTTGATGGTTTTGGGTGAAAGCCACGCAACCACGCGCTCTTTGTTTAGATTGTTTTTCATTCTATCCCTCCAAATTCTTGCTTACAGCACCTCGCACAGCACCCTATAAATGGCGAATATAGGTTGAAATTGTAGCCTTACAGCACCCAGTACCGCAAAACCTGTGTTTTACAGCACCTTTTTTCTTTTCTAACACTTGTCTTTAATCTTGCGTTAGTTTGTGAAAAATGCGGACGGCACTGCCGTCCGCTGTGTGTGCAAGGGGCGTTTACAGCACCTTGCTTTCTCCTGCAACAGAATATCACCGAACCAAAATCTCATATAGGAGCTGCATACCCCCTTTTTTTCGTTTGCCCCGACAAATCTCCAAAAGCCCGAAATAATCCCACACAGGCATACACACCCTACCATTCTTTTTCATCGGCCTTAAACGGGCAAAAAGTGGCCTGAAAGGGTGTGCATTGAGAGGATTAGTCATCGGGGTAGTGTTGCGGCGCAATCTTTGCCGCCGGTTTCGCTTTCACCTCCGGCTTGCTTTCCCTCAAAAGCTTGTCT
>CAYJJK010000170.1:0-3319 GCA_964370445.1 uncultured Oscillospiraceae bacterium
AAAGAGAAGAAATCTCGCTTAATTTATAGCGAAATTTCCCCTCTTTAGCTATGTTTTAAATATACGTTAAACTGCGTTTTTATGACATAAATCCCCATACAAATGATTAACGTCGGCGAGAATAGCCACCGCGTCGCGCCTCTGTTACGCGCTTTAAATCACTAATTTTTTCTTCGCTTTGTGTTTTAAAACGTGCCATCATATCCTCAAAGCTCAAGTTATCTTGTGCTGCTTTTGGTTTTGGTTGCCATACCTTACCGCTATCAGCCCTTGTTTTTCGCGGTGCACGTTCTTGTGCTTTTTTTATGGACAGCGCCATTTTCCCCTCTGGGCTAACACTTAGCACTTTAACTTTCACCATTTGACCATCACTAAGCACGTCACCCAATTCTTGGATATATTCGCTGCTTACTTCAGATACATGAACCATGCCGGTGGTGCCATTTGGCAAAAGAACAAAAGCCCCAAATTTTTTAACACCGGTAACTTTCCCCTCTACAATTGTACCAATTTCGAGCTGCATCCCCCTTCGTTCCTCCTAATTATACGAATTTCAAACCCCTTGTTTGTTCAATTAATCGCTAGAAATATCTACAAAAACACGATCGTTAGGGCGAACATAATCCATTTCTTCCCTTGCCACACGCTCTACATACATGTCTTGATTGTCCGCCTGCATCATTCCGGATAATTCTTCGTTTCTCACACTCAAATCACTGAGTTCTTGCTCTACTTGGCCCAGTTCTTGTTCCAAAGTGGCAATTTGCATTTGGCCTTCAATAAAATAAATAACCAAATAAGCCGTTGCTACCAAAATAGACAGCCCAACAATCCATCCGTGCATGCTTCTTTTTTTGGTTTTGCTGCGCTTATGCATGGCCTCTGTCTCTCTTTCGTAAGGTATGCATTGTTCAGTGCTTTGACACTATGATTCTAATATATGTTAGTATACAAAAAAAATACCAAAAATGCAAGTATTATCTAACACACTTACAAAGATGCCGGCTCACTATCAAGGAGCTCATACATTTCACGCGCCACATCTTTTCCCAAAGGTACATTTAAAGATAGCACTCGCGCCTTCACACATCTGTTTCCAAAAGACACCTCAATTACATCGTTCACCTTCACCTGATAGCTCGCTTTCACCAGCTTTCCGTTCACTTCTATACGGCCGGCGTCTGCTACTTCATTCGCTACGCTCCGGCGTTTTATCAAGCGTGATACTTTTAAATATTTGTCAATTCGCACGCGCTTTCTCCTCTCACTATTTCGCGCATACCAAAAGATATTAAAAAAAGGGCAGCTGTTTAACTGCTGCCCTTTTGTATTTTATTTTTTGGCAACTGCGTCTTTAAATGCTTTACCTGCTTTAAACGCCGGCACTGTGGTGGCCGGGATTTCAATCGGCTGTTTCGTTTGTGGATTAAGGCCCGAACGTGCAGAGCGGGTACGGCTTTCGAATGTGCCAAAGCCCACCAATGTCACTTTGTCGCCTTGAGTAACAGCTTCTGTAATTGCATCTAAAGTTGCACCCACTGCAGCCTCAGCATCTTTTTTACTTAAGTTTGCTAGTTCTGCAACTTTTGCAACCAATTCTGTTTTTGTCATATTCATAAACCTCCACATTTTTGTGTATTTAACCAGAGCGAACTCTGTGCTTAACCAATTCTGTCCTCATCTTGTTTTGCAAGCCGCCAGTAACGATCCAGGCAATCGAGGGATAAATTTTGTGGGTCTTGTCCATCCTGTAAAGCCAAACGCTCCACTGTTTTTACTCGTTGAGCAAAGCAATCGGCACTTTTGCTCAATTCTTCTTCTGCGTCTAAGTTGAGCTCACGCGCCACATTCACAGCAGAAAACAACACATCACCCATCTCACGGCTTGTATTGCCATCACCATTTAAAGCCGCTTTCAGTTCCAAGATTTCACTTTCTAAATCTTCCAGCGCCCCATACACATCCTTGTAACGAAACCCAAAATCCAATGCACGTTTTTGCAGTTTGCTACTGCGCATCAGGGCCGGTAAACTTGCCGGCACACTGTCTATACGATCTTTGGCAGTTTCACGCTTTTTTTCTGAATTTTTTATGGTTTCCCAGTTCGCAAGAACTTCTTCACTGCTTAAAGTTTCATGTGATTCAAACACATGCGGGTGACGATGGATAAGCTTTTTGCTTATGGAATCACAAACATCATCAAAATCAAACACACCCTCTTCACGCTCTATCTCGGAGTGAAGCAAAATTTGCAACAGCAAATCTCCCAATTCTTCGCACAGTAAGCTTTTATCATCAAGGTCTATACCCTCTGCAACTTCGTAAGCTTCTTCCAGCAAATTTTTCCGTATGGATGTATGCGTTTGTTCCCTATCCCATGGGCAACCTTGCGGTGACCTCAATAAGCGCACAATTTCCACTAGATCTTTAATGGCATAGCTTTCCTTTGCCACGAAATCCATTTTCCACCTCAATTTACCTACAAAGAAATTTAAGTATAACCTTTTCAGACATTCATTATTCTACTGCATATAGGCAAAAATATCAAGTGTTTTGTTCCAATCTCCGACAAAAAAAACATTTTGCATAAAATAATATACATGATTTTTTGCAAAAAAGCCAAATTATATCCTTTAAAAACCTAGCTTACGTTCAAAAGAAAAATTTTGCCAGCGAATGTTCATATTGGCTTTTCATATTTCCCTTTGTATCATTTAGGCATCTTTGCCCCACAACGACGACAAAACAACGTGCGCTGTGCACTTTTAGCACCACACATTGTGCACTGAAGAAAAGTCTTTTCCACAGCCTTTCGCGCCTCATGTAACTCAATTTTAGCCTTTAAATCATCAATTTCATTAATATAATGTTCCACCATTGGTTCACTGTCTTGCCCTGTTTTATTTAACATATATACAAGAGCACCCAGCTGCTTTTGTGATTTTGCCAGTCGCCTTTTTAGCTGATACAACTCCACGTGTCCTCGTCCACTTTGGGCGGCCAGCGCTGCTTGGTGTGCTGCCTTATCTACCACATACCCTGCTGTTTCCATCACCTTTTCAAAATCCTGTTTCATTTCCTTCCCTCCTGTTTATCCAAAAAATTCTCTCAACATCGATTCTTTTGGAACATATTGTTCAGCAAGAACACGGCAATGTGAAAATCGCTCTGCTAAGCTGTTCAATTGGCGTCCATATGATGTATCGTCTAGGGTGTCTTTCATACGCTCAATAAAGGGTGCTAAAACGCATATTTCATAGCTAAATGAAGTGTCAATCAGCAAAACGGCTTGGCTTATAAAGCTTTTGATGTATAACTC
>CAYJJK010000171.1:0-3268 GCA_964370445.1 uncultured Oscillospiraceae bacterium
GACGAATATTCAAAGCCTCCATATAAACGTAACTTAGGCATACCCGATAACTGCAGATGGGATACACTGTCCGAGAAAAGCGGCGCGGAACTTGCCGAGCACTATAAACTCATTCTTGAAACCTTGGGTAAAAGTGAGGGCACGCTGAGAGAAATCTATGCCGATTCACAAAACAAAATCACCAAACCTGCAATTTTATCTCGCATCATCTCTATGATTGGTGATGAAAACTGGACAAGTATGTCTGAAGATGTGAAAGGCGACATATATGAGGGGCTACTAAGCAAAATTGCGGAAGATACCAAGAGTGGCGCAGGACAATACTTTACGCCTCGTTCTTTAATCAACGCAATTGTCAAATGTGTAAGCCCTGCACCCAATCAAACAATTGTAGACCCTTGCTGTGGCTCGGGTGGTTTTTTGCTGTCTGCAAAAGAGTTTATAGAGGATAACCATAGTTTAAACAAAGCGGAAAAAGAATTTTTGAAATTTAAAACTTTCAGAGGTTGGGAAATTGTAAGAAACACATATCGCCTTTGTTTGATGAACTTGTTTTTGCATAATATCGGTGATATGGACGGTAAAACACCGGTTACTCGTAATGACTCGTTACTGTCCGACCCCGGAGAGCGTTTTGACTATGTTCTAACAAACCCACCGTTTGGCAAAAAATCTTCTATGACTTTTGAAAATGAAGAGGGCGAGCAAGAAAAAGAAGATTTGGTGTATAACCGTACAGACTTTTGGGCAACAAGCTCTAATAAACAGCTCAATTTTGTGCAGCACATTCACACATTGCTAAAAACCACAGGCACAGCAGCGGTGGTTGTCCCCGATAACGTATTATTTGAGGGTGGCGCAGGCGAAACAGTGCGAAAAAAATTACTGCAAACTTGCGAGCTGCACACCATATTAAGGCTACCCACCGGCATATTTTATAAGCCGGGCGTTAAGGCAAATGTAATCTTTTTTGAAAACAAACCGGCTTCGCCCAATGTGCAAACAAAAGACATTTGGTTTTACGATTTGCGTACAAATATGCATTTCACGCTAAAGAAAAATCCCCTCAAAGAGAGCGATTTAGAGGATTTTATAAGCTGTTATAACCCTGATAATCGCCATGAGCGAAAAGAAGTTTACTCAGAGGAAAATCCTGACGGTCGTTTCAGAAAATATACGTATGATGAAATAATAAAGCGAGACAAAACAAGCCTTGATATTTTCTGGGTGAAAGATAAATCTTTAGCAGATTTAGATAACCTGCCTGATCCGGATGAACTTGCACAAGATATTATGGAAAACCTTCAAAGTGCAATGGAAAGTTTTGGTGAGATTATCTCGATGATAAAAAAATAAAAGGCGTAGAAAAGCACTTGTTTGTAAAAAATGACAAGAGTGGAAGCGTTTGAATTTGAACCAAACGCCCTTCAAGGTACAAAAGAGAATCAACTTAAAAGAGGGGGACATAGGCATGAGTGACTCTAAACAAATGGGAATAAATGAGAGCATGAATACTGAATTGGTGGAAATTGCCGAAGGGATTTTGTTTGATGCAAGAGCCAGCATCGCAAATAAGCAGGTTATCAGTATGCCCATTGCTCAATTGGCAACCCTCGGTGCAGGAATATCTTCATTGATACCGGTATTCAGTGCGATAACACAGGCCAATGCCGCTAGCGGAGGGGGATTATACCGTCTGGCAAATGCCGCTGCTGGAGATACGCTCAAAATCGCAAAGAATGGAAATTATTGGGGCGCATTCAAGACGGCAGGGGGAGCTTCAAAATTTGTACAGCTTCAAGCCGTTGGAACAACAACCGCTGCCACATCAGCTGTTCTACCTATAGCCTGTGTAACCATCGTGATGGCGGTTGCACTTTTTTCGATAGAACAAAAGCTAGACAAAATAGTGAAACTTGAAAAGCAGATTCTCAGCTTTTTGGAAATTGAGAAAGAATCTGAAATTGAAGCAGATATAGAAACACTGTCTTCCATAATATCAAAGTATAAATACAATTGGGACAATGAGCACTTTATTACAAGCAATCATAAGTTGGTTTTGGACATCCAAAGAACGGCTAGAAAGCATATGAATGCTCACCAAAAACAAGTGACAGACATACTGAATGCCAAGGGTTTGCTTGTATCTCAGTCAAAAGTAAATAAAACACTGCAAGAGCTTTTGAAGAAATTTAAGTACTACAGGCTATCACTGTACATTTTTTCTATGGCTTCCTTTATCGAAGTAATGCTCAGTGGAGATTTCAAGGAAGATCACCTTCTCTGTGTCAAAAATGAAATCGAACAAATGTCTTCTACATACAGAGATGTATTTGGAAAATGTTCTTTGTATTTAGAAAAACTATGCAATGTATCATTGGAAACCAACATTTTGAAAGGTGTCGGTTCTGCCAGCAAAAGTGTTGGAAAACTCATTGAAAGCATCCCGATTATCAAGGAGGGGCCGGTTGATGAGTTTTTGCAAGATAGTGGTACACAAATGAAAAATAGCACGGTTCGCACCGAAAGAGAAGTTGTCGAAGCATTTGCCGAAATAAGCAATCCCGGTATAGGAATTTTTGTGGAAAAAATGAGTGATATGATACAGATTTACGGGCATACTACGGAGATATACTTTGATGATAAACAGATATATCTCGTTGCAGGGTAGGAAATGTGTTTCGGAGGAAAGGCAAGAATTTCCGAATCGTGAAAACAATGTAAGTAGAACAGGCGGAGGGCAGGACGATGATGATAAGCCCCGAATCATATATTGACCTTTTAGATGACAAAAGCTATGAGGGCTTAATCAAAGAACGAGATGTTTTGATAAAAAGAATTCATGCGTTTGAAAACACAAAAGGTGATTTGGATTTAGAACGAATGATACACCCCTCGCCAAAAGTTCAATATCAATGCAATCTTCAATACCTGGCGAAAATATGTGAATTTATTGCAAAAATTTACAACAAGAAAATCATGTGCAAAGTAGATAATGACTTTGATAATGAATGGATTTACCGAATAGAGAAATTCTTGTCAGAAAAAAACACATATGAAAACAAGGTGGACGAAAGAGTTAAAGAAAGGCAGAATGGCAAGTTATTTTCTCTGTCAGAGCATCTACAGGGGTTGGTTTATTCCCTGCTAAGCAATCAACGTCGGTGGAATGAAATCGCATCTCATCTTGAAGAAATAGACAACATCTTTTTACAATTTGATGTAGATAAGGTCAAATCCACAGAAAGTGCTCACTTCAAAGATGAAA
>CAYJJK010000172.1:0-3243 GCA_964370445.1 uncultured Oscillospiraceae bacterium
AGCAACACGGCATCACGGGCGTGGTGAACTTCTTAGAGGACATCACGATGACGGATGCAAACGGCAACGAAGTGCAACCGCAAAACGGCAACACGCGCGTGCGCATCAGCGTGCCGGGGCTTACCACCGCAGACACGGTAACCGTTTTGCACATCAAAGACGACGGCAGTGTGGAGAAAATTTCGCCCATCACCGTGGGCAACGGCTATGTGGAGTTCTACCCCACAAGTTTCTCTGTGTACAGCGTGATTGTGCACAAGGCGGGCACGGGGGTTACCTCGGCGCTGAGCCCGCAAACGGGCGTGTACTAGCCACAAGGCAGGAAGCAACACAAAGGCAGTTTGCCTGCATCTTGTTTACACAAACCTAAAAGGCCACCGCTATCGCACAAGATGGCTGTGGCCTTTCTCTTTTTAGCACCCGGCCACACACCAAAGGGGCTATGCGCCTTGCATCCTTATATCCTAATTTTATGCGAACCATCCTTTAGAAATATTCAATCAAAGCCCCCAATTTCCGCCATTTTGCGTATTTCCATAAAGCTCTTGTATTTCCCATTTTCGCCTATAAGCTCGCCGTGTGTTCCTTTTTGTGCTATTTTTCCGTCATTCGACTTTTCTTGCCAGCCATCTTTGGACAAACGCCAAATTGACGAACTGGCCACGCTGCGTTTTCTTGAAGCGGCTGAGAATATCGTTTTCCTAGGGTCCTCCCCATTGGTCTCCCATGTCATTTAAAATGGGCACCAGATAATTTTGCACAGGCTCAACGGGGTTCATCCCATTTTGCAATTGCTCACGCGTAATTTCTACGGCAAGCTCTTCCTCCCCGTCGGCCACACATTACAATAATTTGTTGTAAAATTCGTCTATTTTAAACCCTTCCTTTCTGTATTTCACATTGGGTAATGCATTGCTCATGGTGTTATCAACATACCTTTAGAAATAAAATAAATTATGCAATTCTACAAATTTAAAACAAACATTTTGATACGTGGTACTCTATTTTGTATAAAGCTTTATAGGCGCAAATAAAAAATTACATATTTCTCATATTATCGTTTTTTATAAACACAGTTTATCTTTTTGCAATTTTTTTGGACATCGAGGGCAGCCAAATTGAAAATTTATAAAATAATTGACACCCTTCTCTCCGCTGTTGTAATATAATTTATATGTATTCATTTTGTAGAATAACTGGTGAAGGGGACAAACAAGGGGGGTAAACTATGTATGATTTACTTGTAAAAAACGCAAACATATGGAACACTGGCCAAACTTTGGATATCGCTGTTGAAAACGATCGAATTGCGGCAGTGGAGGCAGGTATAGATGAAAGCCGGGCAACACAAGTCATCCAGGCCAAAGGCAACATGGTAGCACCGGGTTTTGTAGACAGCCATATGCATCTTGATAAAGTGCTTACACTGGGCAACACCGAATCCCCTACCCTACTTGAAGCCATTGCTAATTTCACAAATTATCTTCACACCGTGCCTAAAGAGAACATCAAGGAAGATGTTCGTCGCCGCGCACAAGAGGTAGTGAGAATGTGCTGTGAAAGCGGAACCACAGCACTGCGCACTCACGTCAACATTGAGCCTTCCTTAGGCCTTAAGGGCATTGAAGCGCTATGTGAACTCAAAAGCGAATTGAGCGACAAAATAGAAATCCAAATCACGGCTCTGCCGGACTTTTTTTGTTCCCTTGAAGAGCAACAAGAACGAATCAAACTGGTGGATACGGCGGCTGCAAACGGGCTGATTGATTATGTGGGAGGCTCGCAGCACCTCAGTGAAAACAGTGCACAGCTTACAGACGATTTGTTTGCGGTTGCCATGAAGCATGATTTGCCCATTGACTTTCATGTCGACGAAGCGGACCGCCCCAATGTAGAGAATTTTATGTATGTTGCAAAGCTTACAATGGCGCACGGTTACCAAGGACGCGTGAGTTGTGGGCATGTTACATCGCTTTGTGCCGTGGATGACAAAACAGCCGAAAAGGCCATCCAAATGGCAAAAGATGCAGAGCTTCACATCATCACCTTACCCTCTTGCAACCTGTATTTGATGGGCCGAGAAGACAGCCAGCCTATTCGGCGTGGGGTAACGCGCATCCGTGAGTTTTTACAAGCGGGTGTGAATATTTCTTATGCCTCCGACAACATCCGTGACCCCTTCCGCCCTATTGGAAACGGTGATATGCTGGAGGAAGGCTTGCTCACCGCACAGGTGGCGCAAATGGTGACAAAAACCGAGCTGGAGCAGGTGTTCCGAATGGGAACGGTGAACCCGGCGAAAGCGATGGGACTAAAAGATTATGGGCTTATCCCCGGTTGCAAAGCAGACTTTGTGATTTTTGATGCAAAAAATATGTCCGAAGCCCTAATAAGCCAATCTGTTCGAGAATATGTGATAAAAAGCGGCGCTGTGGTGGCACAAACCCAAAAACAAATCCGTTGCACATTTTAGGTTATACCGTTCATTATTTCTATAAAATAAATATCCCCCGGCTTTGTACCGACCCCCAAAAGTTAGACCTGAAACTAACAAATGGGAGGTCGGTATTTTTATGGCAAAATACAGTTTTGAAATCAAAAAAGAAATAGTTCAGGCGTATTTAAATGCCATTGGCCGCAAGACAGCCCAAATAGTATTGCGCTCTTTAAACATTCATTTCATTCTTTGCCGGAAGCTCTAAGCCCAGCTCACGCTACTTCAGAACTTTTTTCTATTCCCGTTCTTCAAAGGTCATGAAATGCCATGGTCCCAATGAATTTGTAATAAATATCCACCCGTTGGCTCTTGCTTCCGTCAAAGTTTTCTGTCTTCTCATAAATCACAATCTTGTCATGGGCTACCGCATGGTTACCAATATGATGCGAAACAACGGGGCATAAAATTAACCACAAAAGGGTAGAACGAATATGAAGAGAAGAGGGGCTGAAATCACCAAAGAAGCAACCTAAAAAGTGCAGATCATGGTTAAATGACGGCAGTTTGGTTTGCTTGCGTGCCAAACGCAAAAATCATGTTTGGAGTTATGATTTTTTGGAAGACAGAACCATAGATAGACATAGTTTTACGAGCTTTGCTTTTGGGCATAGAAGCTTGTCAGTTGCTCTTCAAAATTTGTTGAAACTCTAAAGTGATGATTTGACAAAAGCTCTCCGTTTTGCTACATTTATGAAGATGAAAAATTAGCCTATGCTAACTTTGTGGTGGTTTACGAACCTATATGA
>CAYJJK010000173.1:0-3190 GCA_964370445.1 uncultured Oscillospiraceae bacterium
AAACCACATTATCAAATTTTATTGAAAAAGAAGTTAACTTCTAAAATTTGCATCAGGAAGGACCTTGTGGCGAGTGCCCTTGTTGCCTTGGTATCGAAAACGGAAGTATGCTGGACGTTTCAGAAATTGATGCGGCATCGAACAACGGTGTGGACGATGTGCGCAATTTGCGCGAAGAGACGGTATATCGCCCCGGGCGAGGCCAGTATAAAGTATACATAATCGATGAAGTGCACATGTAGACGATTCAGGCATTTAATGCTTTGCTCAAGATTTTGGAAGAACCACCCTATCTTGTGATTTTCTTTTTGGCTACCACCGAAATCCACAAAGTGCCCGCAACCATTTTATCGCGTTGCCAACGGTATGATTTTTTACGCATTTCACACGACGACATCAAACAGCGTTTGCTAGACATTGCGGGCAAAGAGGGGCTGGACCTTCATGAGGAAGCAGCCTCGTTATTGGCAACATTGGGTGATGGCTCTATGCGCGATGCACTTTCATTGCTGGATACCTGTGCCACATTTGATGGTGCCATTAGCGAAGAGCATGTGCGTACCATGGCAGGGGTAACAGATAAAAGTCACCTCTTTTCTATTGGTAGGGCGGCAACGCAGGGCGACATAAGTGAATTGCTTTGTCAGGTGTCTGCGTTGAGAGAACGTTCTGTAGACATCAAGCGGCTTACGGAAGAGTTGGTGGGGTATTATCGAAACTGTTTGCTTGCCATTGCAAACCAGAGCGGCTCATTACTGGAGTTTTTGCCAAAGGAAGAAAGAGAACGCTATGTAAGCGTTGGCAAAGAGATGACAGAGGCCGGTTGCATCAGGGCCTTGCGTCGCTTAGCGGACGCACTAGATCGGATGGGACGTAGCCCAAACGCACGCGTGGAGCTGGAACTTGCTCTTTTTGACATTGCCTTGTATAGCAAGCCTGTGCCACAACAAGCGGAAAAGCAGAGTGATTTGCCTTTGGGCAGTTTAAAGCAGGAAAGCAAAGTGCAAGTGTCATACGATACTACACCACAGGCAGCGTCCTCGCCACCACAGGCAGCGTCCTCGCCACCACAGGCAGCGTCCTCGCCACCACAGGCAGCGTCCTCGCCACCACAGGCGGCGTCCTCGCCACCACAGGCGATGTCCTTGGCACCACAGGCGGCATCCCTGGCACCACAGGCGATGTCCTTGGCACCACAGGCGGCGTCCTCGGCACCACAGGCGGCGTCCTCGGCACCACAGGCAACACCTAGTGCACTTTCATGCAAAACCGGAGAGGTGGAGCCTTTTTTGCAGTGGCCGCAGGTGGTGGAAAGAATTGGCCAAATGGATCAGATGGTATATTCGTTTGTGAAAAAGACGAAGGCTTATTTTGATGGAAAGCATATATTGCTGGATGGCGGAGATGTTTTTTTAGAGTTTATGAGGTCCAATCAAAATGTGAGCGAAGTGATAAAAACGGCCATCCAAGAGGTGATTGGCGAGCGTTATGGCATAGGTCCCTATCAAAAAGAGCAAGTAAAACACGCTTTGGAAGAAACAACAAAACGCAATTTAAGCGAATGGCAGGAAAAAGGCGTTGCCATTAAATATACAAATACTGAGGAAAATTGAGGAGATACACATGAAAGCAAGATTACCAGACGGATATGGAAAGCAAAACATGAATGCATTGATGAAGCAAGCGCAAGACATGCAAAACCAAATGCAGGCAAAGCAGGATGAGCTGCGTGAGGAAGAAACAAAATGTACTTCCGGTGGCGGTATGGTGGAATTGACCATGCGTGGTGATTTTACGGTATCGGCCGTGCATATTAACCCTGAAATTGTGAACGCAGATGATGTTGAAATGTTGGAAGACCTTGTGGGTGCCGCTTTTAACGATGGGGTTCGACAAATCAATGAAAAGGCCGATAAGGAAATGGAAGCCATTTCCGGTGCTTTCCCGGGGCTTTCTGGCCTTGGGCTATAGAACGGCAAAGAAAGGATTAGCATGTCAGCAAATGCCGAGCCGCTGGAGCGGTTGACAGAACACTTTGCGCGCCTAAATGGCATAGGGCGAAAAAGTGCCCAGCGCCTTGCTTATCAAGTGTTGGGAATGGATGATGCGCAAGCAAAGGCTTTTTCACAGGCCATTTTAGACGCGCATGAGAAAATTCGACGCTGTAATTGTTGCCAAAACCTAACCGAAGAAGAGCTTTGCTCTATTTGTGTGGATGCAAAGCGCGATGGTGGGATTGTTTGTGTTGTAGAAAGCCCCCGTGATGTGTTGGCGTTTGAGCACACACGAGAATATCGTGGGCTTTATCATGTGTTGCATGGTTTAATTTCACCGGCCGAGGGTATTGGGCCGGATCAATTGCCGGTGCAAGCGCTGCTGAACCGCCTGCGAGACGGCACAGTGCACGAGGTGATCATGGCCACAAATCCAACAGTGGAAGGTGAGGCAACCGCTATGTACCTTGCACGGCTTATCAAACCATTGGGTGTTCAAACTACACGCCTTGCCTATGGGTTGCCTGTTAATGCAAATTTGGAGTTTATTGATGATGTTACTTTGTATAGAGCTTTAGAAGGTCGAGGAGAAATGTGATTTTTTGCTTGACAATTGTATTTTTTTACTGTATCTTGTTAGTTACATTTTGGCAATATACTAGAAGGAGAACCGCTATGGAAAAAGTGAAAACAGTGGCGGTGAACCGAAAAGCACGCCATGAATACGAAATACTTGAAAGAATTGAAGCAGGCATAGAGCTTGTGGGTACAGAGGTAAAAAGCATCCGTCAAGGTTCGGTGAATTTGAAAGAATCTTGGGCAGATATACAAAGTGGGGAAGCGTTTTTGATAGGTATGCATATTTCTCCTTACGAAAAAGGTAATATTTTCAACCGAGAGCCAGAACGAACCAGAAAATTATTGCTGCATCGAAAAGAGATTAGAAAATTGCATGCGGACTTGAAAGTGAAGGGGCTTACCTTGGTGCCGCTTTCATTATACTTTAAAAATTCGCGTGTTAAAGTAGAGTTGGGTGTGTGTAGAGGTAAAAAATTATACGATAAACGTGCCTCAAAAGCCGCGGCAGATGCCAAGAGAGTGATGGAAAGAGCAATGAAAACACGCTCTTTATCATAGAAATGGGGATGTAAAGGTTTCGACAGGGAGAGGAAAGCCAGAGCAGCGGGTAGTGTTGT
>CAYJJK010000174.1:0-3172 GCA_964370445.1 uncultured Oscillospiraceae bacterium
AGCAAAGTGAACTTGCAAAATACCCCGAAATCATGAACATTATCGAGAAAATAGAGAAGGCCGGCCCTTATCGTGTCATCGTGAAAGATTGCTCTTTAGATAAAGGGCTTCCCGTGGTGGCCGGTTTTGTGGTGGACACAAACACCCAAATGTTTGGGGCGAAATTTGCAAGTGCCGCCACCATGGAGGTGGCGCTGGAGAGGATTTTTTCCGAATCCTTACAAGGGGCCGTTTTACAAACCCATGTTAGGAAAAATGCGGTAGATTTCAAGCAGGGCGGGGCCGGGGTGCAAATCAACGTTTGGAACACCATTAAAACTGGGCAAGGCGCATATCCAAGCACAGTTTTTGAAGCAGAGCCAAGCTATGCCTACAAGCCGTGGAAAGAACATCCTTTTGGCGAAAACAACATGGATGTGATGAAAAATATGTTAGGTTTGCTAGAAGACATGGGCGCGGATGTTTACATAGAAGACGTTTCCTTTATGGGTTTCCCTGCTGTGTATGTGTATGCGGCGGGCATTTCAGAGGCACACCCAATTAGTACGTTTCGCCTAAAAGAAGTGAAACTGGCGGGAGAGTGCGTTGGGCTATTTCGCAACTTGGATTCTTTGAGAGATGAAGATGTAGAAAAACTGCTCATGCTGGCAAACCTGCGCCATTCCTCTGTGCTTGAAAACTCTATGAAAATGATGATGTGCATGCCTTACTCTCGCACCATGCCCATGGCGCCCCTCGACATGACTTTTTTCATCGCACTTTGCCACTTCCATCTCGGCCATCAAAAAGAGGCTTTGACGGTGCTGCGTAATTTGTGTAACCACATGGAAGCGTTTTGTGAGGAGGACAGATCCTATCTCGTCACAGTAACCCATTATTTAACGGCACTGGGGAATGGTCATTCAAAGAAAACGGTGAAAGATGTGATGCTGGCGCTTTCCACACCCGAGATGGTAGCGCGCGTGATGGAAGAATTTGAAGATCCCAAAAAGGCGATCGCAAAGATTTATCCGTCTTGGGATTTGGAAGACGAAAAATCCCGCCCGGAAGATTGTCAATATGAGCATGTAAGAGCACTCTACAAAACACTGCATCGCCTGGAGAGAGAAAACAAGGTGGCAAAAAATGTGCTCCACACCTTGTTTGAAGGTGGAGACAAATAAATGGTGTTTACACGGGATGAGCTTTTGTATCTGAGCCAAAAAACGGCTTTATTAGACGAAATACAAGAGGCAGAAGAATGCAAAACAAACGGTGAACTGACGCCGGGTTTAGATGAAAAAAAAGCGGAAATCATGCTGGATGCATTGGGCTTTACGGGCCAAGAATGGCGATACAATGCCCTTTTAAACCCCGGGTTGCTTTCACCTCTTAGCTGGACAGAAAAACTGCGCGAATGGACGAGTGCAGCACTGCCTGAAAAACAAATCCCAAACGGGATGTTTCATATGGGAGATTTTATACTAAGGCCATTTGTTAGACCCCTGTGGCAGGCCGTGGTTTTTGCGTGCGAAAAAACATTAGGGACTCAAGAAGAGCACTTTTGCCAAGGTGCCCTTATGAACACAGCCAAAACCTTTCAAGAGCGCGTCATCAACATGGTACAACAAAGCTTTATGCAGTTTTTAGACGAACGCTATCTTTCGCAAAGCGGGGAAATTTTGGCCATCTTCATTCAAAACAATGAGGAACTGTTTTACACGGTGGATTTTTGGCACGACTTTTTGATTGCCTATCCCATGCTTGCGCGGCAGCTAACACAGATGATCGTGAACTACACGGAACACCTGTGCGAGATGTGCGAAGCAATTGCACAAAACAGGGCAAAATTCAATGAGTTTTTTGGCTGGCACGAGGCCGAAACATGCAAGGTGGAATCCATCAGTGAGGGTAGCTCCGATTCGCACAACGGTGGCCGCTGTGTACACATCCTCCATTTTTGCAATGAAAAGAAACTGGTGTACAAGCCAAGAGATGCAGAAATCGACCAAGCTTGGCGTGATTTTTTGCAGGGTTTTTGTGCGCTTTCGGGGCTAAACACAATCAAAACGCCCAAAATACTCTCTTTGCAAAACACGCATTTCTGCGAAT
Source organism: uncultured Oscillospiraceae bacterium (assembly GCA_964370445.1). Taxonomy (GTDB): domain Bacteria; phylum Bacillota; class Clostridia; order Oscillospirales; family Ruminococcaceae; genus JAAYCI01. The sequence goes on from CAYJJK010000174.1 coordinate 2,092, forward strand.
ATATCGAGCATCTTCCCCTAGAGACGCCACAGCAGGCGGGCGATTTTTTTAAAAAAGAGGGGGTTCTCTGCGCACTGGTGTACTTGCTCAACGGCTCGGACTTTCATGCAGAAAATATCATTGCGCACGGCGATACCCCCATACTCATCGACGTGGAAACTGTTATCCATTCGCTTGCAGCACGTTTGGAACAAGCGAATGCGAACAACAAAACAAGCGTGCTCGGCGGGAATTTTCTGCCATGCCTTGATGTGGGGAAAGGCGTTTACCCCATCATCTGTGGCGCGAGCGCAGATTTACCGTATCTGCAAAATCTACCCCATTACGAGGGAAAACGCTATACGGGATATGACTTTTCCAAGGAGATGCAAGAGGGATTCTCCTTTGCTTTGCAAGCGTTTGAGGCAAGGCGCGAGGCTTTCCTGCAGCTGGTGTACAGCAGTTTTTCAAACATCACGGTGCGCGTGTTGCTGCGCTCCACCGCCGTGTACATGAAATTGCTGCAAATGCTAGACACAAACAAAACAGACAGCTTCGGCTACGAAAAAGCACTGCTGTGGATTTGTGGGCAGCATACTGCAATTGTACACGATTCACCGGAGTATAAAAACGCCGAAAAGGCGGTGCGCAAAGAGCGTTTCGATTTGATCGTCCACGACGTACCCTACTATCATGTATACATGGATGAGGCACGGATGCGGGCATACGTACAAAGCATTTGCACGCAAAGAGATTTTGAAACCGCAAAACGTACCATGAAGTATTTGCTTTGCCCCGTGCAGGTAGACGATGGCATTTTCGAAACTCCTATGGTGCTTTGCAAGCAAAACCCAAGCAAAATTGATATGCAAAAACTGGTGGATTCTTATGCAAAGTTTTTTGAAGAAGAGCCACATGGACAAGACCAAACGCTGTTGTGGAACCGAAACGATTTGCTTTTCTATATCGGTCCCTCTTCAGACCTCATGCTCGAAAGTCGCGCAGGGCTGGTACTTGCCCTGGGCACGGCCTTCCATTTGTATGGGGTGCAAAGTGCAAAACAAGCGGTCTGCCAATATTTAGAGGACTTAGAAAACAGGTT
>CAYJJK010000175.1:0-3126 GCA_964370445.1 uncultured Oscillospiraceae bacterium
AACTGCAAAGTATTTGAGGGAAGAAAAAGCCAAACCAAACGATAAAAAAATAAATATGAACAGATTTATCGAAGTTAAAAACGCCACTGCACACAACCTTAATAATGTATCAATAAATATTCCACTTGGTCAGCTTGTTTCGTTTGCTGGGGTTTCCGGTAGCGGTAAAAGCAGTCTTGTTTTTGATGTTATTGAGCGTCGAGCAAATGCTCAAAGCGTTCGTGGATTTGAACATGTTTCAGAGGTAATTAAAATTGACCAAAGTCCCATAGGCAGACAAAGCCGAAGCAATATCGCAACCTACACAGAGGTTTTCACACTCATAAGAGAACTATTCTCAGCTCAAGCTCAGGCAAAAAGATTGAAACTCAAGCCTTCCGATTTTTCTTTCAATGTTAAAGGCGGTCGCTGTGAAAAATGCGAAGGACTTGGAGTAATCGCACTTGATATGCAGTTTTTAGATGATGTGGAGGTTATTTGCCCTGTTTGCAAAGGGCATAGATTTAAAAAGAAAGTGCTGTCTGTGACATACAAGGGCAAAAGCATTTCCGATGTTTTGAATATGACTGTGCTTGAAAATTTGGAGTTTTTTGAGGGAAGCCACGAAATTCACAAAAAACTTAGCGTTATAAATGAAGTCGGTCTTGCGTATCTAAAACTCGGACAATCGACAACTACACTTTCCGGTGGTGAATGTCAGCGACTTAAACTCTCAAAAGAGCTTGCAAAAGGTAATAGTGGTCACACATTATATCTTTTGGACGAGCCAACAACAGGACTTCATCCAGCAGACAGCGAGAAACTTTTGGCACTACTTCAAAAATTAGTATTGCAAAATAACTCCGTATTCGTAATCGAGCATAATACAGATATTTTAGCAAAAAGCGATTATATCATAGAGCTTGGACCATTCGGTGGTGATAAAGGTGGTCAGATTATAGCTACAGGTACACCTTTTGAAGTTTCGCTCTCTGACAATAGTATAACAGGTAGATATTTATAATTAAATTAGCTATAAAAGGTTGGAGCATATTTGTTAATATATTCCAACCTTTTTCATTGTTTTGCTTTATACACCCACTATATCCCAAATGTAGAGAGGTGCGGTCAGCGTAAACACCAAACACGCAAAAAGAATCGCAGGCCCTGTCCATTCAAACATTCCGGTTTTTCGATAATCAAAATAGCTTAAGCTGAGCTTTGCAAAGAAAAACACCGCCAAAATCAAGTCGATGGCAGGGAACACCACGTTGTTCACCACCGATTTAATCTGCACGGAGGCATCGTTCCAAGTGCTTTGCACGGCACCGGCCACATCGCCTGTTCCGGCCGCAAAGGTTGGCTGGCAAAACAGCACGGCGGCGAGGAAAACCACCGCCGTTACAAGGCCCCACTTCTCGTATTTGTTTAACATTTTCATGTTGTCCTCCTTTTTCTTAGCGCGGCGCGCTGTGCCAATCTTGCCACAGGTTGCCACGCACGGTGAGTGTATCGGTTAAATTGGCGGACAGCATCCCCGCCGGTGTCCAGTAATCCAGTAGCCAAGTGTTGACGGTATATGCGCCGTCTGGATACCAAATTGGGCTGAAATGTACCCTGCTGTTGTACGTGCTATAGCTATTTTCTTTGAATGCAAAATTGCCGCCGCCCATGCGTTGGAGAAGCCTCCAATAGCTTTGGTAGCCAAATTCGGGGAAATAACTCACAGCGTTTGGCGTGCTACTCACGGCACTGCCAAGGCTCGTGCTCACACCGGAGGACACCGTCTGCCGCACACCATAGCCACTTTTGAACGTGCCACCACCGGCCGTTGGGTTGTTTGCATCACTGTAGATTTGCATACTTGCCGAAAGACTTGCCGAAAAATGCTCGGCATCGAATGCCCATTTGCCTTTGTCTATCCATTCGCCGCGCTCTACTTGTTGGGTGCCGGTGGTGGTGTGCGCCGGCTCGTATGTCCAGCCGCGCACAGCAACGGAAGAAGTTTGCGACGGGCTTTGTGGGTTTCGCCAGAGAGCCGGCACGGTTGTTGTGGTTTGGACGGTCTCGGTGCGAGATTCCCACTGCCAATCGGCCTCCCACCTTGGTCGCCAGACACTCCACGAGGCAGAGCTTTGCTCCGGCCTATTTGGCACGGAGACGAGGGGAAAGCCGTCATTTCGGTCGTCGGCCACAGGGTTCGGCGGTGGGTTTTCATCGAGGTCGACAATGCGGCAAAAGATGGTCGTGTCCTGTGGTGCACCGCCGCCCGTTACACTCACGTTAATAACCACATATTTGTCACAGCAAGTACACCCATTTGGTTTTTGGTGGTAGCTTTGGTTTTGGTAGGCCTTGGCGCCGGTTTGTTCAGTGCACCGAACACAGCCCTTATCATGAGCACCGTGCCAATGAATAAGCTGGGGATTCAGACGGGATTTCAAACTCCCCATCGTATAACTGAAGTAGATTGGCATTTGCCGTGACATAGGCCCTATCCACAAAGGCACCGTTTTCCTGCTGGCAGATTTCCTTGCCCACGAGCTTGAAGTCAGTATGGTCAAGCACCCATTGGTGCACGTCACCGTCCAGCCCCGCAATTTTGGGAATGAGGTCGTTGACAACATAGAATTCCCCCAGTTCATAGGCATTTTGCGCAGGGTAACAGCCGATGTTTGTGCCGTCGGCGGAGCTTGCCTCCACATTCATGGCAATGTTGACGAGTGCCGGAATTGTGAGGGGGTCCGTCCGTTCTTGCAATTGAACGACACCGCGAAAGGCAAATTTTTCGAGGTCATCCATTTTATCGAGAAGCGTTGCAAGGTGATTTAATTCCCATAGATTGTAGCCGCTTGGCGCAGGGTCTTTGGTGGCAAACCCGGCAGGCACAAGTTGATAGCCGAGGAAAGGGCTGTCGTACATACTTTCAGCAAGGGTGATGGTGGCGGTCATATCATTGGGCTGATTTAGGTGTTTTTCACAGAGATTTTGTAGCTCCTCCTCTCGCAACGGAAAATTGGCGGATTGGGTGCCGGTCTTGGTTTTGAATGTAAGTCTCATAGGTTTCCTCCAGTCAAATTTATATTTCAATAAAAAAACGGCCATCTGAGATTCGAGCGATTTCTCAGATAGCCGTTTTCTATTCTT
>CAYJJK010000176.1:0-3096 GCA_964370445.1 uncultured Oscillospiraceae bacterium
GACGAATATTCAAAGCCTCCATATAAACGTAACTTAGGCATACCCGATAACTGCAAATGGGACACACTGTCCGAAAAAAGTGGCGCGGAACTTGCCGAACACTATAAACTCATTCTTGAAACTTTAGGTAAAAGCGAGGGAACGCTTAGAGAAATCTATGCCGATTCACAAAATAAAATCACTAAGCCGGCAATTTTATCTCGCATCATCTCTATGATAGGTGATGAAAACTGGACAAGTATGTCCGAAGATGTTAAAGGCGACATATATGAGGGGTTGCTGAGCAAAATTGCAGAAGATACCAAGAGTGGCGCAGGACAATACTTTACGCCTCGTTCTTTAATCAACGCAATTGTCAAATGTGTAAGCCCTGCACCCAATCAAACAATTGTAGACCCTTGCTGTGGCTCGGGTGGTTTTTTGCTGTCTGCAAAAGAGTTTATAGAGGATAACCATAGTTTAAACAAAGCGGAAAAAGAATTTTTGAAATTTAAAACTTTCAGAGGTTGGGAAATTGTAAGAAACACATATCGCCTTTGTTTGATGAACTTGTTTTTGCATAATATCGGTGATATGGACGGTAAAACACCGGTTACTCGTAATGACTCGTTACTGTCCGACCCCGGAGAGCGTTTTGACTATGTTCTAACAAACCCACCGTTTGGCAAAAAATCTTCTATGACTTTTGAAAATGAAGAGGGCGAGCAAGAAAAAGAAGATTTGGTGTATAACCGTACAGACTTTTGGGCAACAAGCTCTAATAAACAGCTCAATTTTGTGCAGCACATTCACACATTGCTAAAAACCACAGGCACAGCAGCGGTGGTTGTCCCCGATAACGTATTATTTGAGGGTGGCGCAGGCGAAACAGTGCGAAAAAAATTACTGCAAACTTGCGAGCTGCACACCATATTAAGGCTACCCACCGGCATATTTTATAAGCCGGGCGTTAAGGCAAATGTAATCTTTTTTGAAAACAAACCGGCTTCGCCCAATGTGCAAACAAAAGACATTTGGTTTTACGATTTGCGTACAAATATGCATTTCACGCTAAAGAAAAATCCCCTCAAAGAGAGCGATTTAGAGGATTTTATAAGCTGTTATAACCCTGATAATCGCCATGAGCGAAAAGAAGTTTACTCAGAGGAAAATCCTGACGGTCGTTTCAGAAAATATACGTATGATGAAATAATAAAGCGAGACAAAACAAGCCTTGATATTTTCTGGGTGAAAGATAAATCTTTAGCAGATTTAGATAACCTGCCTGATCCGGATGAACTTGCACAAGATATTATGGAAAACCTTCAAAGTGCAATGGAAAGTTTTGGTGAGATTATCTCGATGATAAAAAAATAAAAGGCGTAGAAAAGCACTTGTTTGTAAAAAATGACAAGAGTGGAAGCGTTTGAATTTGAACCAAACGCCCTTCAAGGTACAAAAGAGAATCAACTTAAAAGAGGGGGACATAGGCATGAGTGACTCTAAACAAATGGGAATAAATGAGAGCATGAATACTGAATTGGTGGAAATTGCCGAAGGGATTTTGTTTGATGCAAGAGCCAGCATCGCAAATAAGCAGGTTATCAGTATGCCCATTGCTCAATTGGCAACCCTCGGTGCAGGAATATCTTCATTGATACCGGTATTCAGTGCGATAACACAGGCCAATGCCGCTAGCGGAGGGGGATTATACCGTCTGGCAAATGCCGCTGCTGGAGATACGCTCAAAATCGCAAAGAATGGAAATTATTGGGGCGCATTCAAGACGGCAGGGGGAGCTTCAAAATTTGTACAGCTTCAAGCCGTTGGAACAACAACCGCTGCCACATCAGCTGTTCTACCTATAGCCTGTGTAACCATCGTGATGGCGGTTGCACTTTTTTCGATAGAACAAAAGCTAGACAAAATAGTGAAACTTGAAAAGCAGATTCTCAGCTTTTTGGAAATTGAGAAAGAATCTGAAATTGAAGCAGATATAGAAACACTGTCTTCCATAATATCAAAGTATAAATACAATTGGGACAATGAGCACTTTATTACAAGCAATCATAAGTTGGTTTTGGACATCCAAAGAACGGCTAGAAAGCATATGAATGCTCACCAAAAACAAGTGACAGACATACTGAATGCCAAGGGTTTGCTTGTATCTCAGTCAAAAGTAAATAAAACACTGCAAGAGCTTTTGAAGAAATTTAAGTACTACAGGCTATCACTGTACATTTTTTCTATGGCTTCCTTTATCGAAGTAATGCTCAGTGGAGATTTCAAGGAAGATCACCTTCTCTGTGTCAAAAATGAAATCGAACAAATGTCTTCTACATACAGAGATGTATTTGGAAAATGTTCTTTGTATTTAGAAAAACTATGCAATGTATCATTGGAAACCAACATTTTGAAAGGTGTCGGTTCTGCCAGCAAAAGTGTTGGAAAACTCATTGAAAGCATCCCGATTATCAAGGAGGGGCCGGTTGATGAGTTTTTGCAAGATAGTGGTACACAAATGAAAAATAGCACGGTTCGCACCGAAAGAGAAGTTGTCGAAGCATTTGCCGAAATAAGCAATCCCGGTATAGGAATTTTTGTGGAAAAAATGAGTGATATGATACAGATTTACGGGCATACTACGGAGATATACTTTGATGATAAACAGATATATCTCGTTGCAGGGTAGGAAATGTGTTTCGGAGGAAAGGCAAGAATTTCCGAATCGTGAAAACAATGTAAGTAGAACAGGCGGAGGGCAGGACGATGATGATAAGCCCCGAATCATATATTGACCTTTTAGATGACAAAAGCTATGAGGGCTTAATCAAAGAACGAGATGTTTTGATAAAAAGAATTCATGCGTTTGAAAACACAAAAGGTGGTTTGGATTTAGAACGAATGATACACCCCTCGCCAAAAGTTCAATATCAATGCAACCTTCAATACCTGGCGAAAATATGTGAATTTATTGCGGAAATTCACAACAAGAAAATCATGTGCAAAGCAGATGATGACTTTGATAATGAATGGATTTACCGAATAGAGAAATTCTTGTTAGAAAAAAACACATATGAAAACACGGTGGATGAAAGAGTTATAGAAAGGCAGAAT
>CAYJJK010000177.1:0-3045 GCA_964370445.1 uncultured Oscillospiraceae bacterium
GCCGCAAAGGCGCATATATGCGATATGTAACTGCCGCGGCATTTTGCCGTCTGACAACGCAATTGGCGCTTTTTTGACGGTCTGAAAAGGCCCCGGCAAAACCGGAGCCTTTTTTCCTTCTAAAACTAGCGGTATTCCTTCACGCGAAAACGACGATCCTCACCGTGCCATGCGCGCACAAATTCAGCCGGAACAGCTGCTACAATGGCCTCTTTTTGAGCCGTAAGCCAAACTGCATCCACCGATTTATAGGCCTCTTCACTTTGCCAAAAGTAAAATGTGGTCACCTCACCGGGTTTATCTTGGCTTACCCATACTTCACCACCCAAAAAACCCGGTGTATTGGAAAGACCTTCAAAGAAAAGGTCTTCTTCTGTTTGCATATAACGCTCCACATCTTCCGGGGCCACTTTGATGGTAAGCCCTTCCACAAAATGCGGCGTTTCATACATGTGTTTTTTCATACAGAACTCCTTTACTTGTGCCAATTTTATTTCTTTTTAGGCGGGATATGAATGGCATTATCAAGCACGTCGCCCAAAGCCTCTTCAAATATTTCGCTTAGCGTTGGATGCCCATGCATCACAGAGGCAGCCTCTTCTACTGTAAGCATACCACCCATGGCAGTGGCCGCCTCTGCCAGAACATCGCTGGCGTTTGGCCCCACAACATGCACACCAAGAATTTGCTGTTTTTCACCGTCTGCCAGCACCTTCATCATACCATCGGCATCGTGCATGGTTGAAGCTTTGCCATTGGCGCGCATTTGAAAACGCCCCACTGTATAGGGTGTTCCACTTGCTTTCAGCTGCTCTTCACTTTGTCCAATAGAGGCAACTTCCGGGAAGGTAAACACCGCCGAAGGAATACGTGTATAATCCACTTTTGCTTCGTGGCCAGCCATGTGTTCCACACACACTTTTCCCTCTTCAGAAGCCACATGCGCCAGCATCACACCGCCAATTACATCGCCAATGGCAAAAACGCCCGGTAGATTGGTGGGGTCGTGGGCGGCTACCTTAATGCCCCCCCGAGCGGGAAGTATGCCTGCCTCATCAAGGCCAAGGCCGGCAATGTCTAACACGCGACCGGTGCTTACCAAAACACTGTCGCAGCATACTTCGGCCTTTTCCCCATCTTTGTCTAGGGTAAGTTTTAGGCCGCTATCATCTTTTTCAACACGCTCTACTTTGGTGCCAAGCTTAAATTTAATGCCTTTTTTAGAAAGCAAATTTTGCAATCTATCGGTAATTTCGCTGTCGATGCCGGGGATGATATTTGGCATAAATTCCACCACGGTTACTTTGGTGCCAAAAGCTGCATAGATACCGGCAAATTCGATGCCGATTACACCACCGCCAATAATTACAATTTCATTCGGCAGTTCTTTAATCTCCAGCGCTTCTTTGCTTGTAATTACGCCAGGGTTATCAAGCCCTGCAATAGGCGGCATTGCCGCTTTAGAACCTGTGGCAATAAGAATATTTTTAGCACTGAGTGTTTCGCTTCCATCTTTGGTGGTCACTTCCACTTTTCCCGTGCCTAAAACCTTTGCTTCACCACGCACAAGCTCAATGCTGTTTTCTTTAAACAGGTACTCTACACCCTTGCTTAAGGTTTTTACAATCTTGTCTTTCGCCTTACGCATTTTGTCTAAATCTACAGAGTATCCATCCACTTTAAAACCGTAACTTGAAGCATTCTTCAGGTAGAAGCCCACTTGTGCATCTTTAAACAATACTTTAGTGGGGATACAACCGTAATTGAGGCAGGTGCCACCACATGCATCACGCTCTACCACCGTAACAGACATGCCCAGTTGTGCTGCGCGTATAGCTGCCACATATCCACCAGGCCCAGCGCCAATAACCAGTAAATCTTTCATATACTATCCTCCTATTTATTGCCCTTATGCAATTATGCCAACCTATGCTTAAATCCAAAAATTGAACATTGCATGAACCCATTTATGCAAAATACATAAAACTGTACTGCGTGTGTTCACGGCTACTTTTATGAGCCATTGCTCATAGTAATGCACCCTTTTGTAGAAAGGCCTTTAGCATACTTTGGGATAACTATGTATTTCGTCAAACATTATACCCTTTTTTTTACTAGGGTGCAAGTGGTGCAATTTTTTGGCCCCACTGTGTATTGCCAAGGCCAGAATCTTTTGCAAGTTTATGTGCTAAGCGCTGTGCTTCATACAGCACTTTTTCTTCGTCCACATTCAAAATTTCGCCTTTTTCCATAACAAAGCAGCCGTCCACCATTACACTTTCGATATTTTCCGGTGAATTACTGTATACGAGAGCACTGATAGGATCGTGCATAGGCATGCTGAATTTGCCGGGTTTGAACACAGTAAGATCCGCTTTTTTGCCCACTTCTAAGCTGCCGATATCGTCTTGTTTGCCAAGAGATACCGCGCCACCCAAAGTTGCCATTTCCAGTGTTTGCGCTGCCGGAAATACCAATGGATTTTGTGTAGACACCTTTTGCAACAACGAAGCTGTTTTGATAACTTCCAGCATGTTTTGCGAATCGTTGCTGGCAGAACCATCACATGCAAGGCTAATTGTAAAGCCTTCTTCCACAAAGCGCTGCATCGGTGGAATTCCTGAAGCCAAAATCATGTTCGACACAGGATTGTACGAAATTTTTACATCATTACGTTTAAAGATTTCAAAATCTTCGTCTGTCATATTCACACAGTGCACAGCGATGAAATCGGGGCCCAAAAAGCCAAGCTCTTCCATTTGAGGAATGGCCCTCTTGCCATAGGTAGCAAGGCTAAATTGATCGTCGTCAACACTCTCCACAATATGCATGGTAAGCGGCAGATGCAACTCATTGGCAAGGCGGCGCATTTCACGAAAACCGTCTGCGGTATGGTCCCAAATAATACCGGGCGCAATGGCAACCGAAAGGCGGCTGTGCCCACGCAATTCCTTTTCAAATTTTATAATGGCATCAAAGAAATCTTTTTCGGTTTCCACAATAGGCAGGGCAATTTCCGGCGGAAATGATGATACATTGGTAAAT
>CAYJJK010000178.1:0-2979 GCA_964370445.1 uncultured Oscillospiraceae bacterium
CCGTCAATGGTGATGGTTCTCACTTTCCCAAACTCCGGGTTTTCAAAAATTTTCAGTGTTTCCATATGTTTCTCCTTTTTCTCTTGAAACTAAAAAAAGCCGGATGCTTTGCTGATTGTGTTCAGCGAAACATCCGGCTTTTAGCGGTGTGATTTTAACGGTATGATTTGATTTTAAAAACTCATCTCCTGTGGTAGTGTGGAGACCTCCATGACCTCTGCCAAGGTGAGCCCCTGTTCCGATTCCACCACACCATAGGAGGTGAGCTCTGCACCCACTTCTTCTATGAGGGATTTTCCGTACTCATGCAAGTTGAGGTAGGGCAGAAAACGGTTCACTTGTGCGCCCTCCATATTTTCCAAAACAACCCCGGCATAGTCGGTGGGGTTTTGAATCGCAGGATACAGCTTGAAATCGGGGGCGAAATCACAGGCGGCAAGGGCATTTTCCGTTGTAATATTTGGCAGGGTTTCAAGCAGGGCTTTGTAAACAGTGAGATGCCCATTTTGTTTTAATTCTTGAATTTGAGTGGCAAGTGTGTTGAGACTTTCAAGCGAATCGGTCTCATCCAAAATATTCTCAAGCTGGGGAACGGTGCTGTGAAATTGAAGGTATGCCTCGTGCAAATCGTGTGGCGTTTGGTCGAGGTTGTCACATGGGAAATTTAAGGAGGTGCGTGTTTCTCCATCCTCGTCAAGCAAATCTAAGCGAAAAACATAGGGACTTTCAGACGGTATTTCAAACTTCCCATCGTATAACTGAGGTAGATTGGCATTTGCCGTGACATAGGCCCCATCCACAAAGGCACCGTTTTCCTGCTGGCAGATTTCCTTGCCCACGAGCTTGAAGTCAGTATGGTCAAGCACCCATTGGTGCACGTCACCATCCAATTCCGCAATTTCAGGAATGAGGTCGTTGACAACATAGAATTCCCCAAGCTCATAGGCATTTTGTGCGGGATAACAGCCGATGTTTGTGCCGTCGGCGGAATTTGCCTCCACATTCATGGCGATGTTGACAAGTGCCGGAATCGTGAGGGTTTCCGTCCTCTCTTGCAATTGGACGACACCACGAAAGGCAAATTCTTCAAGGTCATCCATTTTATCGAGAAGCGTTGCCAGATGGTTCAGCTCCCAAAGATTGTAACCGTTTGGCGCAGGGTCTTTGGTGGCAAACCCGGCAGGCACAAGCTGATAGCCGAGGAACGGCACGTTTTCGGGCTGATACCCTGCCTGTTCGCAGGCATCGGTGATGGCTTCATGGGTGGCGGGCAAGAAAATTTCGGCGGCCGGGATGTGTTCACTGCGGTTGACAAAGACACGGATTTTTTTCATAGGATTGTCCCTTTCACGCAAATGAGCGCCGACGGTTTGTCGGCGCTCATTTGTATAGGTTGATGATGGGTAGATGTAGGAGCTGGGCCATACGAACAGTTTGGGCGGTGCCGGTGCGAAACGTCCCATCGTAATAGGCGATGACTTTGGACGAGTGCTCCACGAGATAGCGGTTTCGAATTTTGAAGCAATTGTCGTGATATCGGGTGCTCAAGGTGATAACCTCATCACAGTGTGGCAAGATTTCATCGAAGTAGCGCTTTCTATCGGCCTGTGAATAGCGGTTGGCTTGTTCTTCAAAAGGAAGAACGGCGACAAGGGCAAGCGGTTTGGGGCTTGGGAAGTGGATTTGTTTTTTACGGTACAACACGGCTTCGGCGGCGAGAAGGTCGAAGCCCATCGCACCGCCGAAGAGGAAGGTGGTGTAACCCTCGGTGATGGCGTGGTCGATTTCTTCGAGAAGCCGTGTTTTTAGGGATTCAAGCGGTTGTCCGCAAGGTAGAGACCGGTGGCCGGTGAAGCAGAGGGTGGAATTGGGATCGCTCATAATGACTCCTTAAGTGATAATCAATTCTCACGAAATAACAATAATTTCAACAAAAAACTTCTATATACATAGTATCTATAAATATGTAAATAGTCAAGAGGTATCTATTTATATAGACTATATGTATAGGGGGTCTGTTATGAAAGAAAATTCGGTTATCGCTCTGAAAGATTATGGGAAAGTTGAGTTTCATGTCAAAGAAATCATGGATAGCAAGGGCATTACAAGAGGTCGTTTAACAAAATTAGCAAATATTCGTTATGAGGTAGCTACCAAATGGTATGATGGTAAAGTGGAACGCATTGATATAGATGTTTTAGCGCGTATCTGTTTTGCACTTGATTGTGAACTGCACGACTTGATTTCTTATCGAAAATAGAGTAGGCAAGTTACTTTTTGGAGCTTGCCTTTTTTCTTTTACCCCATATTCATCTCAAAGCCTTGCTCCGAAAACCCCATTTCCTCTGCTGTCTTCAAGTACCAGTTTTGGCTATTCCACAAGCTGACTTGCACATCTCGTCCACCGATTTCGATATCCTGTTGTTCTAGTCCTTCGCCAAGACCATCCGATGCTTGTCCGCAAATCGTGTCGTGTAGTTGTTCTTTTTCAGATTTGGTCAAAGCCGCATTTAGTGTCACCACAGCCACACCGTGCATATCTCCTCCAAACTCTTCAAATTCAAAATGATATGCCTGCACTTTGGCGTTTAGGCTGTCCATCTTACCGTAGTATTCCATGAGGCCACGTTCATTTTCATCGGCGTAATCGAGAATAAACGCATTGAGCTCGTCCTCATATCCACAGAGTTCTCGGCTGTCGAGGGTTCCCTCATAATCGGTTTGTTGAAAATTCCCGTAGACATCTTCCTCATAGTACGTGGTCACTTCCAGCGGCATATACAAACGGATGGTTTCGGCCTCCTGCGCCCCTTTCATCGCAAGGCCGATATTTTTGTGCAAAATATTCTGCATTTCTTGGTCGATGCCGTGATAGAGCAAATACCCTTTTTCTGTAAAACCTCCCATCTCTTCGCTGATCTTTTCAGCACCGTAACGCTCAAAATCAAGGTAGGGTTCCAAGTTTTCATCGTACTCAAA
>CAYJJK010000179.1:0-2948 GCA_964370445.1 uncultured Oscillospiraceae bacterium
GCTTTTGGTAAGTAGTTTTGCCACCACACCCTCGGTAAGCTTTCCCGTGCGCTGGTCGGCCTTTAGCACAATTTTCACATGTGCGCCAACCCGGATATCGCTGCGTTTTTGTCCATCCATTTTAGCCTCCTTATTTCATGGGGCATCGCCCCATTTCCACCTCATTTCAGTTTAAACGTTTTCGGTGCGATGCGATAGGCCAAAGGCAGGGAAACGAGAAGATAAACAAGGCAAAACACACTGACAGCCACACCAAAAACCGCAAACGGCGGGTTTGTTTGCATGAGAACAAAGCAGGCCACATAGGTGACGGTTTTGATGATGGTGTAAATGGGGTTTTTCATTTCCACCTCTTTGTTATAAGGTTGGAACAAATAATAAATAACCAGATTGTGCACACTGAAAAAGGTGGAAAGCGCCATGATGCTGATGAACAAAATGAGATATTCGCCGGGGTTTTCCGTGCCGCCCGAAACAAACAACACCAAAGGCAGTGCCAAAGCAAGTGGCAGGCTTTGCAGCCAGTCCATGGGCACAAGGGCCTTTAAACGCAGGGTGAACATTTCCAAAACCGCTTTCGGAAGGCGATAAAACCGATAGCAAAGCATTTCACTGTCGCAGTTCATAAACAGTATTTTCACCGTGCGCTCTCCACAGTTCAAAAAATATAAAAGATAGGTGAACAGCGGCAGCACATTCACCACATTTTCGTTGACCATTTGTGCCACTTCAGAGAAAAGAAAACATGCCAAAACAACAAAAAGCAAGGCGGCTAGCTCAAAAAAGACAACGCGTTTTGAAAAACGAACCAATAATTTTTTGTGCCGCTTCATAAAGCAATCTGAAAGCAGGGCATACCCCTTTTTATTGCTAAACACTTCCCCTTCATTTTCAATGTAATTTGCGGCCATCGTTCTTTTGGCTGTTTGGGAATTCCCCTTGGTTTGCAGCGCGTTTTCGTATTGTGCATACATGTCTTTATACAGCCGCAAATACCCGGAAAAATGCAAAAGGTAGCGCACAGCCGGCACACCTAGCAGTGCAAGTGCTACAGCAATAACCAGCATTGCCACTGGCTGAACACGAATGTTCAGTAGAATCAAAAGAACCCCAGCACCTGCTATCAGCGCACTGATAAACAGTTCCTTAAAACTTTCGTGCATCAGCTTTGTATTTTTATTTTTAGTACGCAAGTGCAGCTTTACCGCGCCACCCAAGAGTTTTGCCGCCAGCAAAATAACAAAAAGTGCCAAAATATTCAAAAATCCCAAGGCTCGCAAACTGGGAAACAACAGAAAAAAGGGCAAAAAACCCAGCACACTGCTAAACAAAAACTGAAAAAGCCCGGTTAGGGCCACCTGTTTTGCTTCCATGCGCATGTAAAGAATAGCATAGCTTTGGTCTTTTTTCGGTTCCAACACAAAGCAATTGGCTGCTCCGCCTGCAAGCGTGCAAAACAACAATAGGTTTAAAAGAATATCCGTTTCAGAAAGTATGACCCCCTCCACTTGAGAAAGGTTCCCTACGACCATGCTTAAGATGAAAAGGTAAAGCGCCTTAAATACAAATATTTTTCCAATTTCAACCGGCACACTCAACACGGTGAATACTTGTTTCAGCACCGATGTGCCATACAGGGAATAGGGAAAAACACGACCGAGCAAGGGCAGGCGTTTTAAATAATAAAGCATGCTGTTTGTGCGATAGGTCTTTTGCAGCCAAAACAGGTCTTTTGCCGTTTTAATCATCCCCATCCCTCCTCAAGGTTTCGATGATGATGTCCTTGTCTTTGGCAACGCCTTTCAGCACTCCGCCCGATAAAATCACAATCTCATCGCACAATTCAAGTGCCAGTTCCATAATATGCGTTGAAAATAAAATGATATGGTCGTTTTTAAGCGAGCGCAAAAGCTGTTTCATCTCATCCGCCACCACCACATCAAAGGAGGTGAGCGGCTCGTCCAAGAGCAGCACCTTGGGTTTTGCAATAAAATTCACGAGCATTTGTATCTTGTTTTTCATGCCAAGGGAATAATCTTTGAGTAGGCGGTCTCGGTCTTCCTCTGCAATGCCCACAAGGCTCAAGTAATCGTCTGCCGTTTGTGTCTGGCCTATTTTTTCTTGGTTGATGTCCAGAAAAAAGCGAATAAATTCCCGTGCCGTTAAAAAACTCGGCACAGAAGGTGTTGACAACACATAACCCACATCTTCTGCAAGCAGTGCGTTGAAATCCCCCTCTTGCTCCAGTGAAATACTGCCTGAATCAGTGGGCACATCCTCGTTGATGCAGTTAAAAAGAGTGGTTTTTCCCGAACCGTTGCGCCCCAAAAGCGCATAGATTTTTCCTTTTTCAAAAGAAAAAGTTGCCCCTTTCAGCACCTGCTTTTTTTCGTACGATTTCACAATATTCTCTAAAGCCAGTTTCATGTTCCCTCCATTTTCAGCGGCATTCTCTGTCCTCGGTCACCTTTTATTTTTTACTACGATTCTACTGCTATAACCTCTTTACTATACCTCTTTCTTTTTATAAATGGCAAGTGAAACAAAATACGATGCCGCAAAAAGCAAAAGACCAAACACAATATAGCCGACCCTAAAAAGGAGATTGGCATTTGAAAAATCGTCTAACAAGGGGGAAAGCACCACCCCTGTGGCGGAAAACACGCCCAAGCTTAGCAGAACAGCGATGAGCAGTAAATATTCGTTTTTGTCGGAACCAAACCATAAAATCATTGGGTGCAAAAATGCCTGTAGCAAAATAGCAAAACCAAAACCAAACGCAAAGGCATAGCCCACTCTTTCCATATCCAAAGCACCGCTTGCGGCGGCCAAAAGTAGCGTGCTGCAAACGGCCATCACAAAACCAATGAGGATGTAGAGTATAAAGGAAATGTATCTTGCTTTTATCACATCCGTGCGGCTTACGGGCATGGTGAGCTCGAACTTAT
>CAYJJK010000180.1:0-2917 GCA_964370445.1 uncultured Oscillospiraceae bacterium
CGGTTTACCCAAAGGAAGCTATTGAGAGCTACAACGATGCCGTGCAGGTGGCTGTGAATCATTTGCAAGTGGATAAAACCAAACGAAATATTTTGCTGACACATCAGTTTGTAACAGGCTCCGAGCGTTCAGAGTCGGAAGATATCTCAGTGGGCGGTTCCGACAACATCGCAGCCTCGGTGTTTGATGATTTTGACTATGTGGCGCTTGGGCACATTCACAAACCGCAGAGTGTTGGCAGAGAAACATTGCGCTATTGTGGCACACCGCTGAAATATTCTTTTTCCGAGGCAAAGCACGAAAAGTCTGTTACCATTGTGGAAATGGCAGAGAAAGGCACCGTGAACATCCGCACGGTGGCACTGGTTCCAAAGCGTGACATGGTGGAAATTAAAGGTGAATACAATGAGCTTATGTCTAAAAAATATCATGATGCACTCCATACAGATGACTATTTTCACATCACGCTTACAGATGAAGAGGAAGAGCTGGACGCGCTGAACAAGCTGAGAGTGGTGTATAAGAACATCATGAAGCTCGATTACGACAACAAGCGCACAAGGGGCAGTTCAGATTTTGTAGAGGCAGACAGCCGGCAAACCTTGTCTCCTTTAGAAATTGTAGCAGAGTTTTATGAAGCGCAAAACAACCAGGCCCTTTCCGAAAGCCAGGAAACACTTTTAGAGGGTTTGATAGAAAAAATTTGGAACAAAAACTGACAGCCTTGCCAAAGAAAGGGTGTAACGATGAGACCATTGAAACTGACGGTATCGGCCTTTGGCCCGTATGCGGGGGAAACCGAATTTGACCTGCAAAAACTTGGGGAAAAAGGGCTGTATCTGATAACGGGAGACACGGGAGCCGGAAAAACCACCCTGTTTGATGCCATCACCTATGCGCTCTATGGTGAGGCGAGTGGTGCTGTGCGAGACGTGTCTCTTTTTAGAAGCAAGTATGCGGAAAAAACGACCCACACTTATGTGGAACTCGAATTTGAATATGCAAACAAACGATACCGCGTAAAAAGAAACCCGGCCTATGAAAGGCCGGCAAAACGAGGGGGCGGGTTTGCCACGCAGCAGGCAGACGCTGAACTGCATTTGCCGGAGGGAAGCGTGGTGACAAAAAGGGGAGAAGTGGATGCCAAGGTTCGCGAAATCATCGGTATAGACAGAACCCAGTTTGCGCAAATTGCCATGATTGCCCAAGGCGAGTTTCAAAAATTGATTTTGGCGTCAACCGAGGAGCGTCAAAAGATATTTAGAGATATTTTTGGCACGTCCTATTACTTAAAAATGCAAGAAGAATTGAAGAGCGAAGCCGGGGCGATTTCCAAAGAATGCGGTGATTTAAGAAAAAGCATCAAACAATATATAGAGGGTGCGGTGTGCAAAGAGGATGACGTGCTTTGCATAGAACTGAAAAAAGCAAAAGAAGACTCTTTAACCATTTCGGAAACCGTGGGTTTGCTGGAAAAAATGCTTGAAAATGACGGGGCTCTTGCAGAAAAACGACAAAAAGCACTCGGGGTGAACGAGGAGAAAAGCAGAGAAAACACGGCGGAAATAAGCAAGGCCGAAGACCATATCAAAACACAAAAGGCATTGGAAAGTGCAAAGGAAGCACGTAAAAATAGCGAGGATAAACTTCAACTTGCAAACAAGGAATTAGAGACGGAAAAAGAGAAAAGCAAAGAGCTCGACCCTCTTTCCAAAGCGGTGACGATAGCAGAGGGGGAACTGCCCAAATACGAAGAAGCCGACAGGCTTGCCAAAGAAATTGCAGGTAAAGAGAAAAGCGCAAAGGCCGAGGAGAAGAAGTTGTCTGCCTGCAAAGAGGCAATTGAAAAGCTGGAAAAAGAGTGTGAAACGCTACAAGCAGAAAAAGAGGGACTGAAAAATGCGGCACTTGCGTTTAGCAAGCTAGACACAGAGAAAACAGCGTTAAAAGAGGAAACAGAATCTCTTGGGGTGCTTTCGGCTGAAATGAAAGCGTACAAAGCCGTATCTGCAAAGCTTTGTAAAGCACAAGAGGTGTATAAAGCCTGCGCAATACAAGCAGAAGATGCAGAAAAAAACTACAACCAAAAAAACAAAACCTACCTTGATGAGCAGGCCGGTGTGCTTGCCAAAGCCCTAAAGGAGGGCGAAGCGTGCCCTGTGTGTGGGGCAAAAAGCCAC
Source organism: uncultured Oscillospiraceae bacterium (assembly GCA_964370445.1). Lineage (GTDB taxonomy): Bacteria > Bacillota > Clostridia > Oscillospirales > Ruminococcaceae > JAAYCI01. Next base: position 2,181 of record CAYJJK010000180.1, read on the forward strand.
CCGAACCCGGCTGCATTGCCGGGCAGTGCGCCCACGGCAAAAGAGCTTGAAAGTGCCAAACATCTGGCAGAGGAAGCAAGGAGTACTGCCGCAAAGCAAAGCGAAGAGGCTGCAGGATATCGAGCACAACAAGATAGCAAAAAGGAAAACATAGAACAAAGGGCCGAGAAAATACTGGGCGAAGTTCCGTTTGAAAACATGGAAGAAGCCTTGATCAAAAAAGAAGCCGAGCTTTCAAAGAAAGAAGTTCAGCTACACAAGGAACTAGAGGATGCCGAAAAGCAGAAAAACCGATTTGAAGTTTTAGAAAAAGAGTTGCCAAAGAAAGAGGCTGAAAAAACAGAGCAGGGGGCACTGCAACTGTCTTTAAGCACAGACTTGGCAAGCCTTAAGGCGGAATTGGAGGGCGATATAAAAACACTGGAGGCGTTAAAGCCCTCTCTTCGGTTTAAAAACAAGGCGGAAGCGGAAAAAGATTTGCGTGCAAAAACGCAAAAAATCGAAACAATCAAGGAAAGTTATAACAAGGCAGAGGCGGCTTGTAACACCATTGAAAAAGAAAAAGAAAGCATCGAGGGGCAAATCAAAGCACACACAGAGCAGCTAAAAAATGCAAAACCCATCGACATGGAAAAGGCCAAAGAGAAAAGTGTGCTTTTGAAAAAAGAAAAAGAGGAACTCAACAAACAATTAGACGAAATCAAAATTAGAATCAGCCAAAACAGAAACGCTTTGCA
>CAYJJK010000181.1:0-2829 GCA_964370445.1 uncultured Oscillospiraceae bacterium
CATTTCTAAAAAAGCGTGACAAGGTTTTTTATTCCATAAGCTTATTGTAACCAGTTTCATCCGTAATTGCAAGAATTTTTGTTCAAAGTGGCAAATCATGGAAAAACCCTAGGTGATTTTTGTGCATAACGCCAAGGATAGAAACCAGTGAACCCAAACGCGAGAAATGGGCCGAAACAACGGCCCATTTCAGGTTGTCGGTAAAGTACCCAGTGCGCTATCAGGTGAGGGGCGGCGCCTCTGCCATGTATTATAGCCGCATATCATCATGTAATTTATCTGCCACAAGTTTTAAATTTTCGCGCTTGCGGCAAAAAACAATATCCTACTTTTTAAAATCAGTCTAAGATGTATACATCCATTGCACGCTTACCAAACTGATTGCACTCTGCATTGGTCTCAAAATAAAGGTCGATGTCTATGGTTCCTGCCATCAAAGCAGTGCCTGTGTCTGTGGCAATTGCATAGCCATATACAAAGCTTTGGTCCGACGAAGTGATAAACAAACGCGTGCCATAAGGGATGACATTTGGGTTTACAGCCACGGTGCCGCAGTAAAGCCCAAGGCCAGAGGCGCCCCGCCCGCCAGAAGAAGAGTAGGCAGTTGTGGAAGCTCCTTGAAGCACGCGAGTGGCATTTGTGGGAATGCCATTTTCATCCACTTCCACATCAGCAAAAGCGTCAATGGTAGAGTGTGGCACACCGGGCTCTAAAGAATCTTTTCCGGGGTCTTGCGGTGTAACAACAGCTGTTAAAGAAATGATTTCACTTTCACTGTGCTCGCCGTTGATCAATGTATGTCGATAGCCCACATCATAAATATCCGAAGCACTAACAGAAACCAAGGCGTCCGGGTCGCTCGATAAAATTTCAGCGTGATACTCCTCTGCGTGCTCGTCCGAAACGTCTGTGCGCAAAACCTCTTCTTCATAAGTCACGCGGTTCACCTCAATGCTAAGGCCGGGGCTCACCGGTGTGTCCATAGCGGGCACCACAAAATCATCGCCTTGCAAGTGGATGTCATGTTCATCTAAAAGGTCTTCTACCACGCCATCTACCATTTCGCTTTCATATAAAGTGCCATCGGCCTCTACAGCCACGGTAAAAGCATCCTCAATGGTGACGTTAGCCGTGCCATCATGTTGATTCGAAACCGATACCTCATCGTACACATCGGTGATGGCGCCGGTCATAAGCACAATATCACGTTGGCTCATGCCCGAGGTGAGCATGGTGTGGCTGGCGCCGGCAGAATCCGTAACCACCACAACGTCCTGCGCCAACACGGTGGTGTAAAGGCATGCGGCCAACAAAACGCCGGCAAGGATAGCTGCAAAATAACGGTTAAAATGATGCCTCTTTTGTCGAAATCGTTCATATCGCCTACGTAAATTCAAAAAAATACTCCTTTATTATCGAAAAATTAACACAAACTATAACAAAATAACGCAGCGAACATGCGTCCTCTACCATTCTACCAAAAAGCAAAGTGTGGGTCAATTGAAAAATATGTAGAGGCGTATGATGTTTGCAAAAACAGCAATTTTTTTAGAGAAAAATAGAGAAAGATAAGGAAGCCTTTAAAAAAAGATGGCAAATTGTTGCAAATATCCGTTTTCTTTCCGGCCAAAATATGGTACGATGAACAAAGTTTCCGATGCAAAGCTTTTGTTAGACAAAAGGTTTGCAAACAGCCTTGGTATTTCTATTGGTTAAACAATAGTGCAAGGCAAGCTCGGATACTATAATTGAGTATTTATAATGACATGTAATCATAGATTCAACGTCTCCTGTGGGCACCATTTTATTCACGGTGCCACTACAAGAGGCATAAGGCATGTCTTGGTTTTACTGGAGGGACAGGATTGAAAAAAGAAAACATTCGTAATTTTTGCATTATTGCGCACATTGACCATGGCAAATCCACTTTAGCCGACCGCATATTAGAGCTGACGCAAAGTGTGGACCAACGGCGTATGAGCAGCCAACTGCTAGACGACATGGAGCTTGAGAAAGAACGTGGAATCACCATAAAAGCACGTGCCATCACCTTACAATACACGGCAAAGGATGGCGAGGAATACGAGCTAAACCTCATTGATACGCCAGGGCACGTGGATTTCAACTATGAGGTAAGCCGCTCTTTAGCGGCATGTGAAGGCGCCTTGCTGATTGTGGATTCCACGCAGGGGGTGGAGGCTCAAACGCTGGCAAACACTTATTTGGCATTGGAGCACGACCTTGAAATTGTGCCTGTTATCAATAAAATGGATTTACCCAGTGCCGACCCGGAGCGTGTGGCAAAAGAGGTGGAGGACGTGATTGGCCTGCCTGCGTTGGATGCACCACGCATCTCTGCGAAAGTAGGCCTTGGCATTGACGAAGTGCTAGAACGCATTGTAAGCGAAATCCCGCCACCTAGCGGGGATACAACCGCCCCACTTAAAGCCCTTATTTTTGATTCGGCCTATGATAGCTATAAAGGTGTTATGGTATATGTGCGCCTGTTTGAAGGCACCCTCAAAGTGGGGGACAGCATTCAAATGATGGCCACCGGTGCACGATTTCAAGTGGGGGAAGTGGGCCGTATGGGACCTTTGGCGATGATGCCAACGCAGCAACTTTCAGCCGGCGAGGTAGGCTATTTTGCCGCCAGCATCAAAAATGTGCGTGAAACACGCGTGGGTGACACCGTAACCGGGCAAGAAAACCCGGCAAGCGAAGCACGTGCTGGATATCGCAAAGTGGTTCCCATGGTGTTTTGTGGCATTTACCCCGCTGATGGCGCCAAATACCCCGATTTGCAAGAGGCCTTAGATAAATTGCAAC
>CAYJJK010000182.1:0-2800 GCA_964370445.1 uncultured Oscillospiraceae bacterium
TCGCCTATAACCACTGTCGCAATTTCTTTAGCTGATGGAGATAGGTTTGACAAAACTTCTTCCAAAAACTCCACAAGTGCCGACATTGTAAAAGCACTAACATCTATTATGGTCCTACCACAAAGTTTCGCAGTCCTACCGTCAAAACCAAGCCTTGCTCCATGACATTCATCACAAGGAGTGCTTCCAATGGCATTTGCAATAACAGGATTAGCGACTTTTTTTGTGGCAGACTCTACCACTTTTTTATTTACAAAAGTACGAAGTCCCTCGACATAACCGTCCATAACTCGTTTTGGCTTTTTGATATTTGGAAACTGCTTTTTAAACTTCTCGCAGTCAACACCATCAAGAAGTACGAGCATTTCAAGTTCGTTATAGTCTTTAACAGGTTTTGAAACATCGAAAGTAAAACCATAGTGTTTACCACAAGCCTCAAATGTATTTGAATAATGCTCCCAAAAAGTTTCGTTACCCCAAATTTTGATAGCACCCTCTTTTATAGTAAGGTTTGTATCAATAAGTTTCGACAAATCCACATCTTTTACAACACCAATGCCATTACATTTTGGACAAGCGCCTTCAGCTTTGTTAAATGAAAAACTCGCCATACTAAGATGTGATAGCTTGGTTTTGCAGTGAGGACAAGAAGTGTCGGTAAAATCAATTTCCTCATCTTCATCAAAATTCGGAGCGATTTCGCCCATACAATTAGGGCAAATTCTTGTCGCAAGTTTTGCGTATAATATGCGAAGATAGGTTAGTATTTCGGTGTATGTGCCAACAGTTGAGCGTGGATTTTTTGAAAGCACCCTTTGCCCAACAGAAATAGATGGCGAAAGTCCAACAATACTATCTACTTGTGGTTTATTAAGTCCATCTGTCACCATTCCCATCGACTCTAAATATTGACGCTGGCATTCTTTTTGCAGTATATCCATAGCAAAACTGCTCTTACCACTGCCAGACACACCTGTCAAAGCGACAAGTTTGTATTTTGGTATTTCTACCGATATATTTTTAAGGTTGTTTTCTCTTGCGCCTGTGATTTTTATAAATTCGGTTCTCATTATTTATTATCGTCCTCCAACAAGTAATCCGCCATAAAGTTTAGTATTTCCGAAAATACAGCTTTTTTATCATCAGAAAACTTTTCATCAACTGCGTCCATAAGTGAAGCAGACTTCGTATCGCTACCACTTTGAATTAAGCTTTCAGCAAGCGAAAGATAAGTAACTCTCTTATCTTCAGTAGAGCCAGTTTTTATAACCAAACCTTTATTTGCAAGTTCATTCACCTTTTGAGTTGTTGCAGGGCGAGAAAGATTAAGCCTATCGGCAAGTTCACTAACTGTCATGTTCTTCTTGTGGTTTATAATAAATAATTGCAAAACATCGGAATATGGCAAAGTGCTACCTATTTCACTCTCACGAATACTTTTATAACAGTCAATATCAACTGCACTCATAAATCTAAAATATGCTTCTCTCATATTATACCTCATTTCAAATAGTTTCAATATTGAAATTATACCACTAAAATAAACAATAGTCAATATAGTTTCAAATTTGAAAGTATATTGACTATCCTTGTGCGAGTATATTCTGGAATATAGTGGGCATATAGTAATTCGTATTCGGCTTCACACCGATTTAGATAAGCCAAACCATAAAAAAACTCCTTTTGCATCTCTTTCTTTCCTTTTCCCATAAGTCAACCAGTAGTTGTCTTATTAAAATGCATTTCCAGGCAGATAATCAACTACTGGTTGACTAAAATATATTGATTGTTTCGTTTTTAAGTGCAATAATATAGAAAGTAAACAGGCAGAAAGTGGGAGCAAAAATGGAAAATATATTTGTAGGCAAAAAACTGGCAGAACTCAGACAGTTGAAAGGCAGAACCCAATCCGATGTTGCCGAGCATTTCAACATAAGCAAACAAGCTGTATCAAAATGGGAGAATGGTAATTCAATGCCCGATGTTTTGTTACTGCCCGAACTTGCGAAATATTTCGGTGTAGATATTGATTACTTTTTTGATAAGCAAGCTTCTGCCATGAAAAAACATGTCTTAAATAAAGATAAAGTGATTATCGCTATAAACAACCTAACGAAAAGTTACGATAAAAACACCCCTGTTTTGAATAATATCAATTTGGATTTATATGATGGGCTTAGTACAGCAATTATGGGCCCCTCGGGCAGTGGTAAAACAACTTTAGTAAACTGCATATCGGGGCTTGAGTCTATTACAAGTGGAAGTGTTACGGTTTTGGGGCAAGAAATAAGCCGTCTAAAAGAGCCGAAGCTCACAGAGTTTAGAAGAAAAAACACAAGCTATATATTTCAGCAATATAATTTGATTGATGTTTTGAATGTAGTAGAAAACATCAAACTCCCGTATAAAACGTCGGGCGAGAGAATTGACAAGAAAAGACTAAATGATTTGATTTTCAAATTAGGTCTTAAGGGAAAAGAAAAAATGATGCCCTCAAAACTTTCGGGCGGACAGCAACAAAGAGTTGCAATCGCGCGTGCGTTACTTGGAAAAAACAAAATCATTTTCGCCGACGAGCCAACGGGTGCATTAGACCTAAAAACCGGCAATGAAGTGCTAGAATTGCTTTTAACTGCGTGCAAAGAATTTAACTCGCCCGCTGTAATCATAACTCACGACAGCAAAGTGGCTTCAAAATGTGATATTGTGCACTTTGTTGCAGACGGAAAGATTGTCAAAACCTTAGACTGCCACATCCTTGCCGACGTATTCTGCGGGAACAGAATACTGATTACCGGCA
>CAYJJK010000183.1:0-2768 GCA_964370445.1 uncultured Oscillospiraceae bacterium
CAATTAGATGAGCGTTATATGGCAAAATATATTCGTCTTTGCAGTCATTGAATATGCCGTTTTCGTAGATATACTTATTTGCAACCACCTTATTTCGCACGAGAATGCTCATGAATTCCATATTGTGCGTTAAAATAATCATGCGAAAGCGTTTCAGACTTTCTAAGTTTTTCAAATTTTTGATTGATTGGGCCACATTGTAAACATAGTTGAAGTCCATGCTTGAAACCGGGTCATCGATGATGAAAAATAGTTTTTCATAGTCATTTGTGTTTTTCACAATTGCATGAATATTTGACAAATAAAAACAAAAAGCCAAAATGCTTTTCTCTCCATCACTGAGGACTTGGTCTGCGTTGTCAATGAGATTGCGTTTTTTGTATGATACACAAAAATTTTCTTCATCAAAGTCGTATTTATCTTCAAAGAAAAATCTCAAGTGGCGTTTCAACTCTTGAATAAGTGCATCCCTTTTGCTTTTCTGCACCGTGCTCTCTTTTTCTTCAATATCTTGAGCCAGTGCTTTAATTTCTACATCCATTTGTTCCAGAAAATCAATTTTTTGAGTAGCCGTGTCGATTATTCTATTTTTCATCGCCTTGCAAAGCGCTTTCCTTAGCAAGAGCCTTTCACTTTTTGTTGAATTTTTGTTCCTATTCAAGCGTTGTATCCATTTATTATTTTCTGATATCTCAGCATTTATCCGTTTCGAATTCTCTTTTACTTCTTTTATATTCTCTTCTATATCATAAGCTTTGGAAATATCCTCTATTTTTCCCTTCAAACACTCGCCAATTTTTTCAAGTGAAAGAAGCAATTCCCGGGCATCTACCGCATTTAGCTCATGGTCTGCAAACGAAGGGAAATACCGCTTAATCTTATTAAACTCACTTTCTACTTGCAAGAATTCCACATCAAAACCATGCTCTATTTCTCCCATAATTTCGTCTATAGAATGAATGTGTTTTGTAAGTTGTGAAATCACGCTCGCTTCCAAATCTTTTGAAAACTCAGTGTACTGATCTATCAAATCAGTTGCTGCTTTGGAATATTCCTGTTCACAAAAAGGGCAAATCCTCCCATCGTTCAAGGCCAAGCCTTGCATGATGAATTCGTTGTTACTTTTGATTTTAGCTTTAAACGCCTCACTGAAAGAACTTAATGTATACGGCGTTCGCAACACATCCTTTATAGAATCCAGAACTTGTTCCGTTTTAGCATCTCTGATTTGCAACATAAAGGGAATGTCTTCAATATCTTCCGGCATTGACTTTAATACATCATATTTTGCCTTTATTTCATCAAAATTTTCGGCCATATCGATTTTATTCTTTTCCAGTATACTTGAAAGTATAATATGCTTATATTCAGTAGTATAAGTATGTACAGATAACATTCGAAGTTCATATAGAGAGTCGTTGATAATTTTATCTATTTCAGCCAAAATATGTTCACGTTGCACGTTTAGAGAAGATAATTTGCTTTTCTCTTTGCTAAGGTCTATGGAAGATTTCCCAAGGATAAACCCCGAAACTTTGTCTTCCGGTTTATATCCTACTGCCTCCAAATTTTCTTTTACATATTCACTATTGAACACATGAAAAATTAAAGGCGTGCGGTTATCAATCACTGGCAAATTGTCTTTTTCAAACTTTATATCGAGCGTTGTTACCGCGCTATTGGCCCCCGATATCTTAAAATGTACTTCTCCCTCACTTTTGCCAAATGAGATCATCCCATTATTTTTTTCTATCAATAGGCTTTTATCTTCTTCATTGTTGCCGTCCAAATACGCAACATCCGAAATTCTTTTAAATGCCTTGCTTATGAACGATTTCCCCGAGCCATTGGCAGCGTAAATCACTGCGTTCACGCCAGATACATCTCGTGCGCTGAACTGCGTGTTCGTATGAGGTCCAACGTCGGTGAGTTGTATGGAATAATTCACTTTTTCACTTTTTTGTGTAGACATTTCCCCACTCCTTCTCACTGATAATTCCTTCATCACGCTAAATTTTTCAAAGATTCATCTCTTTATTCTTTATATAACATCTCTAAAGTTCCATTTCAACATCGAGCTAAAAACATCTGTCCTCAAAAATTTCCACACTTCCCACCCTACACAATCATCTCCACCCGGCTTCCCGCATACTTATCCTTTTTTATCACCACTTGTTTATCAATTTTTTCTTTCAGCTCTGCCACATGGGAAATAATTCCGATTAAGCGGTTGCTTTCCGAAAGGCCGGCCAAGGTGTCGATTGCATTTTTTAAGGACTCCTCGTCCAGAGAGCCAAAGCCCTCGTCCACAAACATCGTGTCAAGCCTTATTCCCCCTGCAACCGAGCAAATTTCATCGGAAAGCCCCAGCGCAAGCGAAAGTGAGGCCTTAAAGGATTCGCCGCCCGAAAGGGTTTTCACGCTTCTCTGTGTGCCGTTGTGGTGGTCGATTACGTCCAAATCCAGCCCACTTTGCGAGCGATTGTTTTCAGCCATACTGGTTCTGCAAAGTTCGTATTGGCCGGCAGACATCGTTAGGAATCTTGTGTTGGCCCGCCGAATGATTCTATCGAAATACATCATTTGCACGTATGTTTCGAGTTTCACTTTTTCTTTTCCACTGAGGGTGCCATTCATGGTGTTGGAAAGTGCACTCACCCATTTGAATTTTTCTTCTGCCTGCTCTAAACTTTGAGACTGTGTTTGCATGCCTTGCAAAGCGTTTCTGTTTTGGCTGATTCTAATTTTGATTTCGTCTAATTGTTTGT
>CAYJJK010000184.1:0-2744 GCA_964370445.1 uncultured Oscillospiraceae bacterium
TGCAAAGCGTTTCTGTTTTGGCTGATTCTAATTTTGATTTCGTCTAATTGTTTGTCGAGTTCCTCTTTTTCTTTTTTCAAAAGCACACTTTTCTCTTTGGCCTTTTCCATATCGATGGGCTTTGCATTTTTTAGCTGCTCTGTATGTGCTTTGATTTGCCCCTCGATGCTCTCTTTCTCTTTTTCAAGGGTTTTGCAAGCCGCCTCTGCCTTGTTATAACTTTGCTTGATTGTTTCAATTTTCTGCGTTTTTGCACGCAAATCTTTTTCCGCTTCCGCCTTGTTTTGAAACCGAAGAGAGGGCTTTAGCGCCTCCTGTGTTTTTTTATCGCCCTCCAGTTCCGCCTGAAGGCTTGCCAAGTTTGTGCTTAAAGACAGTTGCAGTGCCCCCTGCTCTGTTTTTTCAGCCTCTTTCTTTGGCAACTCTTTTTCTAAAACTTCAAATCGGTTTTTCTGCTTTTCGGCATCCTCTAGTTCCTTGTGTAGCTGAACTTCTTTCTTTGAAAGCTCGGCTTCTTTTTTGATCAAGGCTTCTTCCATGTTTTCAAACGGAACTTCGCCCAGTATTTTCTCGGCCCTTTGTTCTATGTTTTCCTTTTTGCTATCTTGTTGTGCTCGATATCCTGCAGCCTCTTCGCTTTGCTTTGCGGCAGTACTCCTTGCTTCCTCTGCCAGATGTTTGGCACTTTCAAGCTCTTTTGCCGTGGGCGCACTGCCCGGCAATGCAGCCGGGTTCGGGTGGCTTTTTGCCCCACACACAGGGCACGCTTCGCCCTCCTTTAGGGCTTTGGCAAGCACACCGGCCTGCTCGTCAAGGTAGGTTTTGTTTTTTTGGTTGTAGTTTTTTTCGGCCTCTTCTGCTTGCATTGCATACGTTTTATACGTCTCTTGTGCTTTAAAAAGCTTTTCGGATACGGTTTTATACGCTTTGATTTCAGCCGAAAGCACCCCAAGAGATTCCGTTTCCTCTTTTAACGCTGTTTTCTGCGTGTCCAGCTTGCTAAACACAAGTGCCGCGTTTTTCAATTTTTCTTTTTCTACTTGTAGCGCTTCACACTCTTTTTCCAGCTTTTCAATCGCCTCTTTGCAGGCAGACAACTTCTTCTCCTCGGCCTTTGCACTTTTCTCTTTGCCTGCAATTTCTTTAGTAAGCCTATCGGCTTCTTCGTATTTTGGCAGTTCCCCCTCTGCTATCGTCACTGCTTTGGAGAGAGGGTCTACCTCTTTGCTTTTCTCTTTTTCCGTCTCTAATTCTTTGTTTGCAAACTGAAGTTTATCCTCGCTATTTTTGCGCGCTTCCTTTGCACTTTCCAATGCCTTTTGTGTTTTGATATGGTCTTCGGCCTTGCTTATTTCCGCCGTGTTTTCTCTGCTTTTCTCCTCGTTCACCCCGAGTGCTTTTTGTCGTTTTTCTGCAAGAGCCCCGTCATTTTCAAGCATTTTTTCCAGCAAACCCACGGTTTCCGAAATGGTTAAAGAGTCTTCTTTTGCTTTTTTCAGTTCTATGCAAAGCACGTCATCCTCTTTGCACACCGCACCCTCTATATATTGTTTGATGCTTTTTCTTAAATCACCGCATTCTTTGGAAATCGCCCCGGCTTCGCTCTTCAATTCTTCTTGCATTTTTAAGTAATAGGACGTGCCAAAAATATCTCTAAATATCTTTTGACGCTCCTCGGTTGACGCCAAAATCAATTTTTGAAACTCGCCTTGGGCAATCATGGCAATTTGCGCAAACTGGGTTCTGTCTATGCCGATGATTTCGCGAACCTTGGCATCCACTTCCCCCTTTTTTGTCACCACACCTCCCGTGGGCAAATGCAATTCCGCTTCTGCCTGCTGTGTGGTAAACCCACCCCCTCGTTTTGACGGTCTTTCATAGGCGGGGTTTCGTTTTATATAATATCGCTTGTTTGCATACTCAAAATCGAGCTCTACGTAAGTGTGGGTTGAATCCTCTGCATACTTGCTTCTAAAAAGAGACACGTCTCGCACAGCACCACTCGCCTCGCCATAAAGCGCATAGGTGATGGCATCAAACAGAGTGGTTTTTCCGGCTCCCGTGTCTCCCGTTATTAGATACAGCCCTTTTTCCCCCAGCTTTTGCAGATCAAATTCGGTTTCCCCCGCATACGGGCCAAAGGCAGATACCGTCAGTTTCAATGGTCTCATCATTACACCCTTTCTTTTGCAAGGCTGTTAATTTTTGTTCCAGATTTTTTCTATCAAACCCTCTAAAAGTGTTGCCTGGGTTTTGGAAAGGGCCTGGTTGTTTTGCGCTTCATAAAACTCTGCCACAATTTCCAAAGGAGACAAGGTTTGCCGGCTGTCTGCTTCCACAAAATCTGCACTGCCCCTTGTGCGCTTGTTGTCGTAATCGAGCTTCATGATGTTCTTATACACCACTCTCAGCTTGTTCAGTGCGTCCGGCTCTTCCTCTTCGTCTGTAAGTGTGATGTGGAAATAGTCGTCTATGTTGAGTGCATCATGATATTTTTTCGACATCAGCTCATTGTATTCGCCTTTAATTTCCACCATGTCACGCTTTGGAACCAGTGCCACCGCGCGGATGTTGACCGTGCCTTTCTCTGCCATTTCTACCACGGTAACAGACTTTTCGTGCTTTGCCTCGGAAAAAGAATATTTCAGTGGTGTGCCGCAATAGCGCAGTGTTTCCCTGCCAACGCTCTGCGGTTTGTGAATGTGCCCGAGGGCCACATAGTCAAAATCATCAAACACCGAGGC
>CAYJJK010000185.1:0-2700 GCA_964370445.1 uncultured Oscillospiraceae bacterium
GCTCCTTTCCTTTTGGGGGTATAAAAAAACAGAGAAGCGTGGGTGCTTCTCTGTTTGTGGGTTAGGGATATTTAGTTTATAGGTGGATTACTTTTGTGGGTAGAGGGCTCCTCATTCACTTTACTGCCCCAAAATTCTATCCCATTCTGCTTGGCAATCTGCAAGCGCCTGTTCGGGGGTTTTCTCGCCGTCAAGCACGGCTACTCCTGCTTCGGTAAGCTGTGCAAGGCATTCTTCGGCATGGGGTAACACTTTTGTTTCATGAACTCGCACATACGGGTTATCGGGGGCTGTTGGTATAGCTGGAGTTGTGCCAATTTCTACTGCTATTTCACGGTTCATATAAGTAATATACGTTATAAATTCCCAAGCGGCATCTTTATCGCCACATTCTTCTGATATGGCAACATTAACACCATTATCAATCATTCTGTTAGAAAAATCTCTGTTCAGATTATGTGTAAATATATGCTCGGGATAGATTTCATTTTTTTCTCTGGCAATATCCATATTATCGAGAGAGCCGATCAGTAGAATTGTTGTTTCATCAGAAAAATCTCTTATCACTTCTTCCTCTGTTTTTTGTGAGGTACCCGGCATTACATATCCATTTGCACCCAGTGTTTCAATGAACTGCATGGTTTGTAGCATCTCGGGTGTATCCACCGTGAAAACATCGCCCTCCATCAAACTTCCGTTATTTCCGTATAGAATAGGCAGGATCGTGTCGGTTGCGCTTTTAACGGGCTCATGATTTGTAAGCAAAAGGGACATACCATACAAATTAAGCTCCGGCTCTGTTCCCCACTCGGCGATATCAAGTAAGCCCTCATAGTTTGTTATCATAGTCATGCTACCTGTAGGGCCGATTTCTTTCAAGCTATAAAACAGCGCAGAAGAGTCTGCAAATAGTGGCACACTGTAGGTGCTGCCGTCAATCTCGGTAAATGTGTCTTGTCTAAATTCGGTAATATAATATTCCAAATCGGTGATATCTTGCTCTATTCCAGTAACATCAAGCGAGGTTGCCTGCGCCATATAGCTATCGAGCGAGGCTAATTTGTTTGCATTATACAAATCTGCCGTGTGATATGAATGAACAGTGAAAATATCGGCCTTATTATTTTCATCTAACAGATAATCTACCATTTCATCTTCGGGAACGGTTATAAGATTTACTTGTATATCCGGATCAATCGTGTTGAATTCATCAATCAGTGTTTGTAGATAAGCTATATCTTCTCCCTCGGCGAAAGATTGCACGAAATTAAGTGCATTTGTTTGTGCGGTAGGCGCTGCATTGTCAGTTTGGTTGTCGGCGTTTTCGTTTATGGTATCTCCACCACTTATTTTATCGTTTATTGGTGTGCCTGCACACGCTGTAAACGAGAACAGCATGCAAATTGTAAGGAATGATGCAAATTTTCTTTTCATAATATTTCTCCATTCACTGTGTGAATTTGCACGCGCAGTTAAAATTACACTTATGTACTTTCGCAAAAATTTTTCGAGATTATTTCTATTAACATTATTATATAACGCACAAGCAATAAAAACAACCTCGCGTCAAAAATTATCGCTCCTCCGCCACCCTAACCCCAAACTTCCTCTGCGGTGCATTCAGCGCCTTTTCGAGCAGTTCATCCACCGGCTCGGTGGGGCGGTGTTCGGCAATTTGCTTTGTGCGCATATCGTTAAGCGCGTTCACAATAATGCCGTGCTCATATTTATCAAGCGATAAAACCCTTTTGTGCTCTTTCATCGCTGTGCCTCCTGTGCCTTTTTAGCTTTGTGCAAATTGTTCTCCATACGGTCATGGATATTCACCATCGCAGTGCGGGCATCGGATAAATAAGAGCGCACACGGGCCGGCGTTTCCTCTGCAATTTGTGGCGGCAACGGTGTGAGCTTAAAATCTGTCGTATCAATTCCGTGCCTCTTGCAAAGCATATAGGCGGCATACTCCGCTTGTGGGCCATGCTGTTCACGGTCATGCCCTTTGTTGTGGGTTTTGGCAAGCTGTGCAACACTGAGTTCCTGCGCCACCGCCTTAAAGCACTGCGAAATGTCGATGCCTTTTTTTACCTCGATACACTGTTCCTCGTGGTGATACAGCGCACCTGTCAGGCTGTCCAGTTCCTCCACCGGCACAATTTTCACATCGCTGTTTTCAATCATTGCTTTGAGCAAAAACCGTGTATCAAAATGCATAGCGGCTTTTTCCTCTGCCTTACTGTCGGTGTTTGCAATATCATACACCTTTTTTGTGTTGTAGGGCGTGACCTGTTTGCCTTTTTTGTCGGTGTACGCCTTGCCCGGCTCTAAGATAAAAATAGGCGGCGCATCTCGGTTTACCTTTTGCCCGGCTTTTTTCCAATCCGCATAACTTTTCAGTTTCGTTGCACCCTCGTCCTGTGCGGCAATGAGCATCACATTCGAGGTAGAATATTTATCAAGGCGGCTTTGCATCTCCAAATATTTTTGCAACAGTTCGCCGCTTGCAACCTTTTGTGTAAACTCATTGAGGATTTCAAACGACTGGGCCCTTTCCTCGTTTTTTTGCTCTACCCATGCGGCCTTATCAAAATCACTCATAATCATCTCTCCTTTAGCGTTGGTGTTTTTCTTGTGAGTTTTACTTTTTGTTTTTTTCTTTGGGCGGCTGGGCTTTTCCTGCATGGCGGTGTAATACACGTTTTC
>CAYJJK010000186.1:0-2696 GCA_964370445.1 uncultured Oscillospiraceae bacterium
GAACGCCCATTTTCCTTGTTTTTCAAAATTCGTTACAATTGCTTTAGCAAAAAGTGATACCGGCTTTTTGTGAGACCCTGCTTTTGTGCGAGCACTCTTGGGTCGGTGGGGGGTGATAAAATGAAAAAAATCAAAGGACTTTCAGGCCTTGAAGCGTGGGAAAAACCATCGGCACGAGACAAGCGAAAGCACAACGCACAAGAAGTTATCCAGGAGGCCTTTCATGGCGAAAGTGGTGTCACGGTGATACCGCCGCAGCCTCAAAAAGAACATGGTAGCGGCTACAAAAAACTCGTCGCAGCATACTGTAGGGTTTCGACAGAGGAAGAAAACCAAATCTCCAGCTATGAATTGCAAATCCATTATTACAGAGAACGCATCCGGTGCAATCCCAATTGGGAGTTTGCGGGTGTCTATGCAGACAGGGGCTTGAGCGGCACGGCCATGAAAAAACGAGATGGCCTTTTGCAGCTCATGCAGGCTTGCAGGGAGGGTAAGGTGGAGCACATCATTACGAAAAGCGTGTCTCGGTTTTCGAGAAACGTGCGAGATTGCCTTGTGCTCATTGACGAACTCCTCAGCTTAAGCCCACCTGTGGAAGTGGATTTTGAGGTAGACGGGCTAAACAGCGCACGTGACCGTTTCGAATCGGATTTATTCATGAGCAGTTTTATAGCGCAAAGTGAATCCGTCAAGAAAAGTGCTGTGATTAAATGGGCGTGGCAGATACGGTTCAGCAAAGGGCTGGCTCTCATGCCAACGCACTCCATTTTAGGCTACGACAAGAACCGCGATGGCAAAATTGTGGTAGTGCCCAAAGAAGCAAAGGTGATACGCTATATTTACAGCAGTTACCTTGAGGGTATGCCAAAAGGTGAAATTGCAAAATCGCTTACAGAGTCGGGTATTCCCACGGTCAAAGGTCTTCACAGGTGGAGCACCTCGGCGGTGCATAACATTTTGGCAAGTGAAAAGTATGTGGGCGATGCCCTGATGCAAAAAACCTACACACCGGACTGCCTCTCGCATAAATCGGTCAAAAACACAGGTCAACTTGCGCGGTACTACAAGAAAAATCACCACACCCCTATCATTGCACGAAGCGACTGGGAAAAGGTGCAAGTTTTGCTGGAAAGCCGAAAGTTCGAACGCATGCGAAAGGGGAACCCTGAAAAGAAAATTCTGTTTAAACCCGTGACGCGTGGGCCCTTTAAGGGCTTTTTTGTTGTGCCCAAAAGATGTAGCGGCAGGGCACTGGCCATATTTTTAGAAACCATAGAAAATCAGAAAACGGAAAGGGAGAACGAAAATGGAAATCAATTTTAGTGAATTTAAGACGCTTGATATCATGGTGAGAGGAGAAGCCGAAATGCATCTCACTAAGAAGTATGTAACCTTTACAGGTGCACTTTTGGAAGAAATGGGGAACCCGGAATATGTAAAGCTTTTAATAAACCCCAAAACCAAGCTTTTTGCCCTGCAAAAATGTGACAAAAACGAGCCAAGAGCATTCTGTTTTTTGCCGAGCGGGAATCGAAAGCGTGCAAAATATTCAGGCGCAAAAGTGCTTAGAGAGACAATTGTGAGCTTGATGGGGGATGCCTATGAGCAAAACTGTTCTTACGGCTGGAAAGGCAACTATCTGGCTCAACACAAAGCATGGGTGTTTGACATTACGAAAGCCTATGACCGTTATCCGAACCGATAAAAACACATATTTGCAAGAAAAGACACGGCTCTGGTCGTGTCTTTCTGTTTTGTGTACACAGCACACACATCCTCAAACTAGGCGCAGAAAGCCCTCGGAAAGAGCTTGCAAGACATTGTTTTCGCTTCGCCGTGGGTAACGCCGCCACCGCTTCTAATCCCACCAAAAGGGGCATAAAGTGCAGGAGTCTGCCCGGGAAGAACACCCTTTTAAAAGATTGCCAAAAACTGCGGGAACTTTTTGCGGTTTGTGGTATAATGGGTGCATAAAATGAAATCATCTTAAGTGGGGTTTTCCTATGAATGAAATCACCTACCAAAATCAAGAATTGCTAAGCCCCAAGTCCGATTTGGTTTTTAAAGCCTTGTTTGGACAGGAAAGCAGTAAGGATATTTTGATGTCCTTTTTAAACAGTGTTTTGGATTTAAACATCACAAGCGAAGACAACATCACACTGCCCAACACCGAGCGTATCGGTGAACAGCCGGCCAACAAGTCCAGTCGCTTGGACGTGTGTGTAACCGTAAAAAAAAGAGGATGGCCACACGGAACACATCGACATTGAAATTCAGCTTACCGATGTTTTGCACATGACCAAACGGAGCATCTATTATGCGTCCAAGTTGTTTGCCGGGCAACTTGCCATCGGGGAATATTACGAAAATCTTGGGCGTGTCATCACCCTCAACATTTTGGGAATCAATCTTTTTGATGATGACAGATGGTTTCGCAAGTGTCGCCTAAAAGATGTGGAGTCGAACAGGGAACTCACCGATTGTTTTGAAATCAACTTTGTGGAGTTGCCAAAGTTACCGCATGATGCGAGCGATATCAACGATTTGAAAATCCTTTGGATGCAGTTTCTCAATGCCAAAAGCGAGGAGGAGTTTACGATGTTGGCAAATAAAGATGGGAATATTAAGCAAGCCCTAAACAAATTGCAGTATCTGAGTGCCGATGAACAACTCAAATATGAAAACGATATGCG
>CAYJJK010000187.1:0-2672 GCA_964370445.1 uncultured Oscillospiraceae bacterium
TGTTTGCACAGGATAAAGAAAAGTACAAAATCCCCCGCACCATTCAAAGCATCATACCAATTCAGACGATATGGAAAGACGGCATTTTCAAGGTGGGCAACAAATTTTCCAAAACCTACCGTTTCGAGGATATCAACTACCACATCGCAGGCAAGGAAGAAAAAGAATCCATGTTCTTTTCATACGGTGATTTGATAAATTCGCTCGACAGCGGCTCCACCACCAAAATTTCGCTCAACAACCATCGCATGAACAAAGAGCTTTTTGAGAAGAATGTTTTGATGCCACTTAACGGTGATGAACACGACCGTTTCCGAAAAGAAATTAACGACGATTTAACAGAAAAATCAAGCGGTGCAAACGGCATTGTGCAGGAAAAATATGTCACGGTCAGCATTCACAAGAAAAACATTGATGAAGCGAGAAACTATTTTGCCCGTGTGGGTAGCGATTTATCGGCGAAGTTTGCCGCCCTCGGCAGTAAATGCACTGAACTCGATGCCGTTTCTAAACTGCGTATTTTTTATGATTTTTACCGCAGCGGCGAGGAAACCTATTTCAACATCGACCTTGCAGACATGATGAAAAAAGGACATTCTTTTAAGGACTATATCTGCCCCGACTCTGTGAAATTCCGCAGTGACTATTTCAAAATCGGCGAACGGTATGGTCGTGTGCTTTATCTGAAAGATTACGCAAGTTATATCAAAGACAACATGGTATCGGAACTTACGGAGCTTAACCGTAACCTCATCCTATCGGTGGACATTATCCCCATTCCCACCGATGAAGCCGTGCGAGAGGTGGAAAACCGTCTTTTAGGCGTAGAAACGAATGCCGCAAATTGGCAACGTCGGCAAAATGCAAGCAACAATTTTTCTGCCATGCTACCGTATGATATGGAGCAACAGCGCAAGGAAACCAAGGAATTTTTGGATGACCTCACCACACGTGACCAGCGCATGATGTTTTCCGTCATCACGCTTGTACACACGGCAGAGAGCAAAGAGCAACTCGACAGCGACACCGAAACCCTGCTTGCCACGGCGAGAAAACATTTGTGTCAGCTTGCGGTGCTCAAATATCAGCAGATGGACGGATTGAATACGGCGCTACCGTTTGGGGTGCGCAAAATCAACGCCATCCGCACCTTGACCACCGAAAGCCTTGCGGTATTTATTCCGTTTAAGGTGCAGGAGATTTTCCACGAAAATGGCTTTTGCTATGGACAAAACAGCATTTCCGGCAACCTCATCATTGCCGACCGCCGAGAACTACTCAACGGCAACAGCTTTATCATGGGTGTGTCGGGCAGTGGTAAATCCTTTATGAGCAAAAGTGAACTCATCCGAGCTGCGCTTGCGGGTGACATTGATGTGATACAGATAGATCCCGAGCGAGAGTACACCAATCTCGTCAAAGCACTTGGCGGCGAGGTGGTGTATATTTCCTCAAAAAGCGATACCCACATCAACGCAATGGACATTAATGCGGAGTACGGCGATGGGTACAGCCCCATTTCAAGCAAACTTGATTTTGTGCTGTCGCTCGTAGAGCAGATTTACGGGCAAAAGCAGTTGTCACCGTCGGAAAAATCCATCATAGACCGTTGTTTGCGCATTGTGTATGAAAAATATATTTCCAACAATTACACCGGCGAGGCACCGACCTTGAAAGACTTGCACTCAGAACTTTTAAGGCAAGCGGACGTGGAAGCCTCCGACGTTGCAAAGGCGATTGAGATTTTTGCGCACGGTTCACTCAACACCTTTGCGCACCAAACCAATGTGAATGTCAACAGCAGTTTGATTTGCTATGACATCCACGATTTGGGCAAACAGCTTTTGCCGGTGGGCATGCTCGTGGTGCTCGACAGCATTTTCAACCGCATCACTGCAAACCGTGCAAAAGGGCGTTCCACCTTCATTTTCATCGACGAAATTTATTTGCTGTTCAAGCATGAATATTCCGCAAACTTCCTGTTCACCTTGTGGAAACGTGTGCGAAAATACGGTGCATTTTGCACGGGTGTCACCCAAAATGTGGGGGATTTGTTGCAGAGCCACACCGCAAAAACGATGCTTGCCAACAGCGAATTTCTCGTCATGCTCAACCAAGCCTCCACAGACCGCGAGGAACTGGCGCACCTGCTTGGCATTTCCGATTTACAGCTAAAACACATCACAAATGTGGAAGCAGGCCGTGGGCTGATTAAAGTCGGCTCATCGCTTGTGCCGTTTGTGAATAAGCAGGCCAACAACACAGAATTGTATAAACTTATGACAACAAAATTCGGGGAGGAAATCAACTATGCGAACTAAAAAAACGTACATCGTAAGGGCAATTATCCTCATATTTGCCATCACCTTTTTGGTGTCTGCCATCATTTTAACGGCACAATTTTTCGACAGCAAACAAAGTGCGCAAACTTTTGAGGAACTGGAGCAGATTGTTTTAGACTTTGAGCCGGAAGATAACTCTACAGACGAAACAGGGGGAATCCTGCTCACCGCCTATGAGCAGTATATCGAACTGCACAAGCTGAACGATGATTTTGTGGGGTGGGTTAGCATTGAGGGTACGCAATTAAGCTATCCCGTGATGCAAACTTTGGAGTGCCCCAATTTCTACCTAAAACGCAATTTTGAGGGCGAATATTCCGATTACGGGGT
>CAYJJK010000188.1:0-2596 GCA_964370445.1 uncultured Oscillospiraceae bacterium
CGTTCGATGCAGTTGAGGGGCTGTCTTTTATATAATGTCTACTGAATAAGAGCCATACTCCGAAAACAACAAACTCTAGGTGGTGTCGACAATCGGGTTCAGTTAGCCTATTTGGGCCCTTTTCCCGCCCAATTTGGCCTAAAAATTGTTCATAATATGCTTGATTCAACCCTTGTCGACACCACCTAAAAAACCACTCTAAAAGAAATGCAGATAACTTTTAAAAAGCACGCACTGAATCCCCCTTAAATTCAGCACCACAATGTTTTTCGTTTGTATGATAACATTCAAGATGAGCGTATGGTTCGCAAGCTATTCCCCCGGTTCAAAATTTAATCCGCTGAAATAAAGAATAGCCCTGTTGCGCAATCGTCACTTGTTGCCAATTCCCAAACGGCTGATTTTGACAACCTTTGTGGGGTCTGCAAACAACTTTTCTCTACCTGCGCCAAAAAACCGCACCCTTGTGTAATAGGTGCGGCTTTTTGTTTCTTTATGGGGCAACCGGCAGTGCGTTTGAATGTGCTGCTGCCAGGGCCTACACCGTGCCCGTTTGCGGGCTCAGTGCCGAGGTGATGCCTGCGCCGCCTGTGCTTTGCGCCTTGTGCACGATGACGCTATACGTGGAGAAACTCGGCGCGGCAAACTCCACATAGCCGTTGTGCACGTCCACGGGGCGAATTTCCTCCACCGTGCCGTCGTCTTTGATGTGCAAAACGGTTACCGTGTCCACCATTGTGAGCCCCGGCACACTGATGCGCACGCGTGTGTTGCCGTTTTCGGGTTGCACTTCATTTCCGGCGGCATCCGTCATCGTGAGGTCGGCCAAAAAGTGTACGGTGCCTGTGATGTCGTGTTGCTGTGCGTATTCACGCAACTTTGCCAAATCTTGCTGTTGTTTTGCCTCGCTTTGCGGGGTGATGTGCAGGGTGTTGCCGCTTGGCACGGTGGAATTCTCTTTATCCAAAGTGCCGGTTGACTCATAGGGCAAGGCTTCCTCTGCCGTGCCCACCACGGTGAAGGGCACGGTCAGTGTGCCCATATAATTGCCCGTGCCTGTGATGATGAGGGTGTAGCCACCTGCGTTTGTGGCGGTGTTACCGCTCACGGTGTAATCTGTGCCTTCGACAAGGGTTTTGCCGTTCAAAACCACCGCAGACACACTTTGTGTCTGCTCGGTGCCATTGGCCGTAAGGCTTTGCCCCAAGGTGACAGATGCGACCGCCAATGCCTGCGGCGTGATGCTTGCCATGGAAGGAACCGAAAATGAGGCACTGCTCATGCTGTAGTTGTTTGCAACAGCCGTGTTTTCAAGGCTTATTACGCCGCTTACGGCCACATTGTCGCCCGCATCGGCACTTACAAAGCGCAGGTTTGAAAGGGCATAGTCTGTGCCCCCGGCAAGCTGTTCATTGTTTACAAGGCCGCTAAAGGTGACACCGCTCACCGTGACATCGGCCGTGCCGTTGTATGCCCGGCTTTGCGTCGTAACACCCGTGACGGTGAGGGCTGCTTTGGCGATGCTATAGCTTTCGGTGGCCATGGCACTGCCACCAAGGTAGTTGGTGCCCTCTGTGCCGTCATACGCACTATTTGTGCTCAAATCCAAGGTTGCGGTGAGGGTGTAAGTGCCTGCCTCGGTTTCCTCGTTGCCGCTTAGGGTGTAGTGTGTGCCCTCTGCAAGGCTTGCGTCTCCCAGCTTCACTGCCACGCTTTGTGTTTGCCGCGTGCCGTTGTAGCGCAAAGCCGCGCTCTGCGTTATAGAGATGACGGGCGTGGCCGTTCCCGTGGTGATTTGGGCGTATAACTGTTCGTGGTAGTTGCTTGCAAGCTCTCTTGCCGCCGCACTGCCGGCATCTGCGCCTGCCATAATGGTCACACGATTATATGTATTGGCCGAGGGCGTGGGCAGTGCAAAGTCGGGCTTTGCCGAAAATGCCTGTGCGCCGGTGCCGCCCGTGACTGTCACCGTGCCGCCTGAAATGATAACCGTGCCGGCACTGCCACCCGCGGTGCTGATGCCAATGCCTGCGCCGCCGGTGCCGCCCGTGGCCGAGAGTGCGCCCGTGCCGCCATGGGTGATGTGGAGCGTGGCGTTTTCTTGCACCTGCAAACCGGCTCCCATTTCACTGCTTAGGGTGTTGGTGCTGCCGTTTGCCAGCGTGAGGTTTACCGTGGCCGTGCCTTGAATGTCAAAGGCGACATTGCCGCCAGATACATCTATGCCCACGCCGTTTAGAGTGATGTTGTGCTCGCCGCTTTGCACTTGCACAAAATGCGCATTGGTGGTGCCGCTAAGGGTGATGTTGCCCGTGTAGGAAAACCAGTTTGTTCTATCCAAAGAATACTGTTTTTCTCCGCTGTTTTCTCTTAAATAAACAGGTACGGCCACAAGGGAAAAACCGGGGTTTTCCGGGTTATCTTCGGGCAAAATAAGGCCTTGATTAACTAGCGTACCATAAGTAGCTGTGCCGTGATTTAAGGTACCTAATTTATAAATGGTGCCCTTGTTTGTAAGCGTTGCACCTGTGTTAATGCTGAATGTTTTCCCGCTTGGAATGTGAAGCGTTTTGCCCAGTGGCACCTCGGCATCGGC
>CAYJJK010000189.1:0-1314 GCA_964370445.1 uncultured Oscillospiraceae bacterium
TCGCAAATTATTGTTTTTAAGATTTAATTTGCTAAAATATGTATGCTATTTTTTTGAAAATTTCTTTGACAAACCCTCATTCTCTCTATTATACTTAAACTGATTCTCTCTAGTTACAAAAGCGAATGATACTTTGTTAAAAAAAGAAGGGGGAAACACTTTATGACCAAAAGTAAGAGTGGTGCTTATGTAAGAATCACTTCAGCTTATCCTACCATGCATCGAAGCGAAAAATCGATTGCCGATTATTTTCTTAAGAACAATTTACGAATAGACAAACTGTCTCTTGCCGAAACGGCCACGGCCTGTGACGTGAGCAAGGCCGCTGTGACAAGATTTTGTAAACGTCTTGGCTACAACGGCCTTAAGGATTTTAAGTTGTCTGCTGTGGATGATATGGACAACCACATCAATCTTTTTGAGCCGATTACCTCACAGCCCTTGGGAAGTGATTTATTAAACGCGACACAGGTTTGCCACGCCAACGCCAAAGCCTGCACAGACACAAGTCAACTGATGGATGACCTGCAATTAAAAGAGACGGCAGAGCTTTTTCTAACGCACAAAAATATTTTCTTGTTCGGCGAGGGGCCTGTGTCTTGTGTTGTGGTGGATTTATACCAAAAAATGTTGCGCCTTGGCATTTTCCCCGTATACACCGGTGACCGTCGTATGCAAAACATGCAAACACAACTTGTAAAAGAGGGCGATTTGGTTTGTGTATTTGATTTATCGGGAAGCACACGTTCTGCTGTAGAAGCGGCCGCTCGTTCCGCTCAAAATGGGGCCACGGTGCTGGCTATTTGCAACATCATCGGCTCTCCTTTGTCTAAACACGGCCACATCAACCTT
The DNA here is from genome assembly GCA_964370445.1 of uncultured Oscillospiraceae bacterium. Taxonomy (GTDB): domain Bacteria; phylum Bacillota; class Clostridia; order Oscillospirales; family Ruminococcaceae; genus JAAYCI01. The sequence goes on from CAYJJK010000189.1 coordinate 853, forward strand.
TTTGGATCCGGCCATCTCGGCTCTCACATTTCGGGCACACTTGCCCCGCGCATTGCCCTTTTATGCATTGTGGATTGTTTGTTTAACGCTCTCATTCAAGTGATGGGCGATGATTGCAAAGAAAGTATTAAAAAAACCAGCACCGTCATACGGGAAGGCTGGTACTAACAGAGAGAGGGGTATCGTACAATATGGTAAAAATTTTAGGGCTCAGCGGAAGCCCACGCAAAGGTAGCACTGAAACGGTGGTGAAGCATGCCCTTTCCACCATACAAGATAAACCCGGTATCAGCACCGAGTTTATGTCTTTGCATCAAAAAAAAATTGCTCCGTGCAACGGCTGTGGTGCTTGCAGAGCAAAAAAAAGCTGGTGTATCATTCAAGATGACGGACAGGCTTTATTGGATGCTTTTATCGAGGCAGATGCTTATTTAATTGGCTCGCCGGTTTATGTGCACACCG
>CAYJJK010000189.1:1324-2586 GCA_964370445.1 uncultured Oscillospiraceae bacterium
ATCATGTGTAGCCAAATCTTTTGCGCACGCGTTTAGGAGCGGCATTTTCTGTGGGCGGTACACGAAATGGCGGAGAAGAATTTGCTACAAACACCATCATTCACCTCATGATGACACGTGGCATCAACATTGTAAGCAATGAAATCGGCGGGTATATCGGTGGCAAAGTGTGGACACAAGATAAACCTAAGTTTGAGCCTTCCGATGATGAAATCGGCATCAAAACCGTGGAAACCCTTGCAGGAAAACTGGCTGATATGACTTTGCTTGTGAAAAAAGGATTACTTGCGGAGGAAAACGCTTGAATATACACTAAATAACGATGAAGTTCTGCCATTGAATTCAAAAGATTTGCAACACACAGAGCTATACTGTGTGTTGCAAATCTTTTATTACTATTTCGAAAAATATCAATGCTGATTTAAACAAGCGATTGCTATCAGCCTTGCCATCGGCCAGAAAATGCAGAACAATATTGTCCTGGTTTTTTTCGCATTTTATGCTACAATATATTACGAAAAAGTGGTGCACGCAATGTCTACCAAACACTATTTTGAAGAAAAATCGGTGCGTTTCATCGCCATTGCAGAGAACATTGACACGCTGAATGGGGTTGACAACATCCTGCTCCCCAAACTCTTTAAAAGCTATGCCGAGATACACGGGCTTAGCCTATCTGAACTATTTCGCCAATCTGTTTTGGAGCGCATTGAAGATGAATTTGATTTGAAAGCCTACGAAGCCGCCCTAGAGGAATACAAGAAAAACCCGGTTAGCTATACACATGCCGAAATCTGTCAAATGCTCGAGGTGGAATAGTGTATCATGTTGATTATACCCAAAAAGCATACAAAGATTTAAAAAAGCTGGATAAGCAAACACGCAAACTTTTGCTCTCGTAGATAGAAAATAACTTGGTGAACTACCAAAACCCCCGTTTGCACGGAAAACCCTTAATTGCAGACAAAAGCGGCCAGTGGCGCTATCGCGTGGGTGACTATCGAATTTTATGTGAAATACAAGATGAAAAATTGCTGATTTTGTGCTTGCATTTGGGCCACCGATGAGAAGTGTATAAGTGAAAAGATTCTTTGTGCCGTGTGGTAAGCAAAAAAGGCCACCCTAAACTACAACCCAAGGTCGTCCGTTCGAATCGGATCAGTAGCTCCAGTGAAAATATACGTTTTCACGAAGAAAAAACTCACGCTTTGTGGGCTTTTTTCTTTTTCTGTAATAAAACTTATTATGAATATTTTATTGCA
>CAYJJK010000190.1:0-2538 GCA_964370445.1 uncultured Oscillospiraceae bacterium
AAATAGATATTGTTGTGTTAAATGCAGACTATGAAACGAATTATGGAGAAAAAGGGGCGAAACTTGAAAAGTTTGCCCTTTTTTGATGAAAAACGACAAAATACAGTATAAATTTGCTTCCAAATATGATATAATTTTGTATGATTTTTTAGGGTTAATCCTGTGAAAAGAAAAAACTATTGATTGACGTGAATCCACTGCATGATTGGTGATAGTTGGATTCATAGGGTTAAAAGAAATGGTTGAAAATATGATTTGATACAAATCGTTCCAAAAAAGCCTTGGCAAGAAAGTTGCATGCGTTTTGATTCTGAGCTGGATGAGCAAGCATAAGATAAATACGAATGAATTGCAATCAACCATAAGTCTTCGAGATGGTTTGAAATAAAGGCAAAGGGGATAGCTTATGACACCGGAAGCAAAAGCAAGAATTGAAATAGACAACAAACTAATTGCAAGCGGGTATGTGGTTCAGGATATGAAGTCTTTCAATCCAACTGCCTCTGTCGGTGTTGCTGTAAGAGAATTCCCAACGGGCAGCGGCCCGGTAGATTATTTGATATTTATAGATAAAATCCCTGTCGGTGTAATTGAGGCCAAAGCAAGCGATAAGGGCGAAAAGCTTACAGATGTTGCAGAACAATCTAAGCGTTATGCCGAAAGCGGCCTTAAATATATCAAAGGCCAGCCGAATATTCGTTTTGCATATGAGGCTACAGATATTGTTACACATTTTTGTGATTATAATGATGAAAAATATCGATCAAGAGAAGTGTTTGCTTTTCACAAGCCCGAAACGCTCAGAGGTTGGCTTAAAGAACCCGATACTTTAAGAAACAGACTGAAAAATATTCCAGTATTTGACGATAGAGGCTTTCGTAAGTGCCAAACAGATGCTATTGTAAAATTAGAACAATCTTTTGCAAACAATAGGCCTCGTGCGCTGATACAAATGGCGACAGGTGCAGGCAAAACTTTTACCGCTATCACTTCTGTTTATCGCCTTTTAAAGTTCCATAAAGCAAAAAGAGTTTTGTTTTTGGTAGATACAAAGAACTTGGGTGAACAAGCAGAAGCCGAGTTTATGAAATATGTACCCAATGATGACACAAAGATTTTCACGGAAAACTATAATGTCAGCAGGCTTAGAAGCGCTAATATTCCGAATAACACACATGTGTGCATAAGCACCATTCAGCGTATGTATTCTATTTTGCGTGGTGAGGAACTGAACGAATACGACGAAGAAACTTCACTAAATGAAGTGAAGTTGACAGGCAAAAGCAAAGAAGTTGCCTATAACTCAAAATACCCACCGGAATATTTTGATTTCATTGTTATAGATGAATGCCACCGCTCCATTTATAATATTTGGCAACAAGTATTGGATTATTTTGATGCTTTTTTAATCGGCCTAACAGCTACACCCGATGAGCGCACATTTGGTTTTTTCAACGAAAATGTAGTAAGCGAATACACCCACGAGCAAGCCGTTATTGACGATGTCAATGTCGGCTTAGATGGCACGTATTTAATTGAAACCGACATCACCCAAAAAGGCGGCGTAATATTAAAGCAAAGCATACAAAAAAGAGAGCGCCTTTCACGCAAAAGGCGTTGGGAGCAACTGGATGAAGATTTAAGCTATATCCCCACACAGCTCGACAAAGATGTTGTAAACCCATCACAGATAAGAAATGTGATACGAGCATTTAAAGATAGCCTGTTTACGGAAATTTTTGTGGGCAGAAAAGAAGTGCCGAAAACATTGTTTTTTGCTAAAACCGACAGCCACGCAGACGATATTATCAAAATTATCCGTGAAGAATTTGATGAGGGCAATGAGTTTTGCAAAAAAATCACTTATGGTTCTGAAGAAGACCCCAAAAGCATTCTCTCTGCATTTAGGAACGACTACAACCCGAGAATTGCCGTAACCGTTGACATGATAGCCACAGGTACCGATGTGAAACCGATCGAGTGCCTTGTGTTTATGCGTGATGTTCGCAGTAAAAACTATTTTGAACAGATGAAAGGCAGAGCGACAAGAACGCTTAATCACGAAGATTTAAAAAGGGTTACGCCCTCGGCAACAGAGAGAAAACTTGGCTATGTTTTGGTTGACGCTGTGGGTGTTACGAAAACAGTGAAAACCGCATCACGCCAGCTTGAGAGAAACCCTGCTGTGTCTTTAAAAGATTTAATGATGAGCGTTGTTTTGGGTGCAAATGATGAAGACACTTTGACCTCACTTTCAAACCGTCTGTTAAAGTTAGATAAAGTGCTGTCTAATAAGGAACAAGAAAAGGTTGCGGGGTTAACAAGCGAGCGAACGCTAACCAATATTGCCGAAAACATATTGAATGCGTTTGACGAAGATGTTATAACACAAAAGGCGGAAGAAATACATAATAACCCCACGGCCGAGCAAATAGCCGGGGTGCAAGAAACACTGATTAAAACAGCAATAGAGCCGATTTACTCACCCGAACTTCGAGAGTTTATTTTGAGCGCTCGCAAATCGCATGACCAAGTTAT
>CAYJJK010000191.1:0-2501 GCA_964370445.1 uncultured Oscillospiraceae bacterium
TGCAAAGTGCAAAACAAGCGGTCTGCCAATATTTAGAGGACTTAGAAAACAGGTTCCGTTTGCAACCCGGTGTACTGCCGGCCATGGAAGCGGGGCTTACAGAGGGGATAGGCGGGTTGCTTTTGGTGTTATCCACACTGGGCAGATGTGGCTTTGATGTGCACACGATGCAGGAACGTGTGGTAGAAGCCTGTGTGGAGCACTGCAAAAAATCTTCCTTACTCAACACCGCACGCTGTTCTTTTTTGTATTCAAAATGTGGCGCCTTATGGGCGCTTGCAAAAACCAAAGGGCAAAACGATGCCGTGGTACAAACTCTTTTGGAACAACAAGCCGGTTTAAAAGACGAGATTTTATACGAAACCAAACGCCAAGCGGGTATAAGAAGAGGCTTACGCTTTGGGGTGGAGGGTGCCTTGATTGCACTTTGTGAAACACCGGCGTATAATAAAAATGATCGGAGCTTTTTGGCCAATGCCACCGAGATGCTACAAAAAAAGGAGGATGCTACAAAGAGCCAAGAGAGCATCCTCAGTGATGTGTTGCTTTATGAGGCATTGCGCACCCATGGGATAGAAATGGCCCCACCCACATGGGAGGATGTGCACGTTAAAAATAACGACAATATGCTTTTTGGCAACGCAGGCACGCTCTATTCACTGGCAAAGGCACAGGGGTATTTGTCTCATTCGCAAAAACAGATAAAGGAAAACCTGCAAAGCAATATGTTCGGGCGGCTCCGGCACGAAAATAGCTTTGCACCGGTAATTCCAAAGCCATTTTCACGCTTTGGTTTCTTTGGTGGAGATGCAGGCAGTTTATATTCCTTGCTTTATTCTTTGCACTGTGAGGAGCTGGAAGGCATTCTATAGCACCGTGCGATGCAAGAGTTTGGAGGATTTTTTCAAATGAATGATATACACCAATACAGCAAAGAAGATTTATTGCTGGATAAAAAGAACAGAAACGACCCGCCTGTGGTGATCTCTGCCGGCTGGTGGTTTGTGTTGTTTGCATTTTTTCTCTTTTTTGCAGGTTTTTTGGTTTGGGCCTTTACGGGCCAGGTGACACATGAAACCGCGATGCAAGGTGTGTTTCTAAACGAGGAGGGTGTTTATCCCATCTATGCAAAAGCCGAGGGCATTGTGCATGATTTTGATTTGCATGTAGGCAAAGAGGTAGAGGGCGGTGCCACCCTTGGTTTTATTGAAGAAGTGGGCTCTGATTCTGGGGCCGAAAGCATCGAGGATGAAGAGGAAAACCACACATACATTACAAGCGATTACTCCGGAACGGTGCTACAAACAGAGATAGGCGAAAATGAATGGGTGCATGCAGGAGATTTGATTGCACTTGTGTCCATACAAGAGAACCCGGGAGATTCGCTGTATTTCTATGGTGTGGTGCCCCAGCAACACGCTCAAGCACTTGCTGTGGGTGATGTTGTGCACATAGACGTGGGGTATGTGCAAGGCGGACGTGTGATACAAGGGATTTTGGAAGATGCAAACGTGACAACGGCAAATGCACAAACCGTAAGAGATACTTTTGGGGAAGACACTCTCACCGTGGTGCAAGTGCATGTGCCAAAGGACGACCCCGTTTTTCAAACATACCTAGATGAAAACGGCCGGCATACAGCACTGTACAACGGCGTCTATTCAGCCAATATCATCACCGCGCAGATAACACCGGCGCAGGCACTTTTTTGGCCGGAAACATAAATGAGGTCAACGCGGAAAATTCAATCATCTGATTTTGACGATTTTTCCTTTATATTTTTTTCAAAAACCGAAAAAGGAAGTTTCTCTCATGAAAAAAGTTCCTGTTGTCCTGCAAATAGAAGCGGCTGAATGTGGTGCCGCTTGTCTTGCCATGATTCTTGCGTATCATGGGAAATATGTGGGGCTGGATGTCTTGCGCGAGCAGTGCAATGTATCCAGAGACGGAAGCAAACTGAGCTATGTTTTAGAAATCGCAAGGGGCTATGGATTAAAGACCGCGGCTTATCGTTCCGGTTCGTCGCTACAGGGGATGTCACTCCCCTGTGTGGTGCACTGGAAATACAATCACTTTGTTGTTGTGGAAAAGATAAACAAAGATACCGTCATCATTTGCGACCCGGCACACGGACGCATGAAATTGCCTTTTTCAACTTTTGAAAAGGGTTATTCGGGAGTGTGCGCCACCTTTGAAGTGACAGAGAACTTTGAAACAGGTGGAGCGAAGTTCCGCTTGCTAAAGGAACTGATGAGCATTGTTTCAGGCGAAAGAAAGCCGCAAGTATATCTCGCCTGTGTCATGGTGATGCTTAGCATACTGGGCCTTGTTATACCGGGCCTTACGCGCTCTTTCACCGATTATTACCTGCCCGGTGCGGGCAGTGTAGAGGCGGGTGGTTTTTACCTCTTGTTTCTGGGCATTCTTATTTTGCAGTGTCTTTTGCTGGTGCTTCAAACCATCACTTTGAAAAAATTTGAATACAGCCTAAGTGCCTGCAC
>CAYJJK010000192.1:0-2475 GCA_964370445.1 uncultured Oscillospiraceae bacterium
AACACCTAAACTGCGATTGGCTACACCGCATCATTGGAATCTCACCACCGCCGGGGTCTCCGCCGGCTGCCCTCATTGGCTGCGACGGTTTCGGAAGTTGCCTTCCTCTCACGCTCGGCCTGTGACTGGACAGAAGTATCATTATCTGCTGACGGGGTCATGGCGAACCGACTGCCACAGCCGGTTTTATGGCCTGATGGGAATCGCTCTCACCGAAACGGTGGTCACAGCGCATCAGCCAATGTCGCTTTTCCTTGTGGGCTCCGTCAACGAAAGTATTTAGGTGTTCGGGTATTTTGTTGTCAAGGCTCTGGGTGAGGGAAAAAGAGCCCTCTATTTACTAGTCTTGGGAAAAGGCTAGATTGGACACTTTCAGAAAATTTCTTTCAAAGTTAAATATAAAAACTTTGACGAAATGGAAAATCGCGCCCTACTAATAAAGGGGATTGAGATTTAAAAATGAACCACTTTTTTGCGGATTTCAAAAAAAATCAGCGCTTTTCCTTTTGGAACAAACCTCTCGCGATGATTGTTGTGCAATTCTTATAGTAAAGAGCAAGCGAAAAGATAAGAATTAACCCCTTCACCTATCGTGAGAAAAAGAGCGTTTTGAGAGGTGTTTTTCACAAATCTATCTTCTTGGCTTTCCGTAACCCTTTGTGGAAGCGAGCAAATAAAATCAATCCCTCACTTATCGTGAAAAAAACGTGTTTTAACCAGTGGTTTTTGAGAATCTCAAAAATATTTTTTACAAACAGTTTTGCCACACCATCAAGTTGGTTTAAATTACCCCCTCACTTATAAGCCGCAAAAACGGGGTAGGCTATGCGCGAAAACCACCACTTTTTCAGATTTTCTCTTTTTTACACAAAATTTCAAAAGCATCTTTACCTCTAAACAGAAGTTTTCACGGACACTATCGCAGTTTTTTATAACCCCCTCAATTGTTTCCACACTCAGAGCCGATTTTTTACATTGGGTTTTAAAATTTTTTATTTTTTCTCTGTTATGCCCAAGTTTCTGCAAATAAAAAAACAACTGTATCACAGATGATAAAATCTGAAATACAATTGCTGTCTATTATGGCTGTGATTTATCCTCCCCCAAATATTTCAGAGTTAACTCTTTAACATTTACTGTAAATACGCTATACTCTACTAAAGTAAGCTTTTTAACACAAGAAAAAACAACTTGTTTGCTTGTCTGATTCTTATACTTTAGGAGCGAAAACAATGGATGGTAATCATGGTGAAATTGTTATTTTCAAACGCGAAGATGGGTTTGCGGATATTGAAGTGAAAATGCAAGACGAAACGGTTTGGCTTAGCCAACAACAGATGGCCGAACTATTTCAAACATCACGTACCAATGTTGTGGAACACATTCAGCATATTTATGAAGAAGAAGAATTAGACGAAACGTCAACCTGTCGGATTTTCCGACAGGTTCAAAAAGAGGGGAATCGAAATGTATCTAGGCAACTTCCTTTTTACAACTTAGATATGATTATTTCTCTTGGTTACAGGGTGAAAACAAAGACCGCAACTGCTTTTAGACAGTGGGCGACTAAAATCCTTGCGGACTATATGGTAAAGGGTTTTGCAATGGACGATGAGCGCTTAAAAGGCGATGGAGGCGGAGCATACTGGAAAGAGTTACTGGACCGTATTCGAGATATACGCTCTTCTGAAAAAGTTCTTTACCGCCAAGTATTGGATTTGTATGCAACCAGTGTAGATTACAACCCTCAAAGCGAAGAATCTATTCTGTTTTTTAAGATTGTACAAAACAAACTACATTTTGCAGCCCATGGACATACTGCGGCAGAAGTGATTTATGACCGTGCGGATGCGGAAAAACCATTTATGGGACTTACTTCATTTTCGGGAGAATTGCCGGCTCTCAAGGACATTGGTATTGCAAAGAATTATTTGAATGAGAATGAATTGAAAATTCTCAACAACCTTGTTTCCGGTTATTTTGATTTGGCCGAAATCAATGCCTTAGAGCATAAGCCGATGTATATGGAAGACTATGTCAAACAACTGGATTCCATTCTTGTATCGGGTAACAGAAAATTATTGACCGATTTTGGAAAAGTAAGCCATAAGCAAGCGATGGATAAAGCAAAGTCAGAGTATCAAAAGTATCAAAATGCAACTTTATCTCCCATAGAAAAAGTGTACTTAGACAGCATAAAAAATGTGGAAAAAAAGGCAAAAGACAAAAGAAAATGATTTCACTTTTTTGTTCGACAAATCTTTAAAGAAAAGGCTCGTCTGCAAGAGCGTTCTGTGTGCCCTTAAAAGGATTCACAGGGCGTTCTTTTCATTGGGTCGACTAGCACATCAAGTGCCACCAAAAGGGGCCTGTTTTGCCAGGATTTTTCTTGCGCATAAATGCAGAATCAGAGCGAATCAGAACGCCCATTTTCCTTGTTTTTCAAAATTCGTTACAATTGCTTTAGCAAAAAGT
>CAYJJK010000193.1:0-2387 GCA_964370445.1 uncultured Oscillospiraceae bacterium
TGTATAGTACTCTCAAGATTTATTTTTACTATCCTTATGCGAGTATCTACTGGGGGATTATTGGTGTGTAGAAATCGACAGATGGCTCAGACAACATGTGTCTGAGCCATCATATGAATATTCTCTAGTTGCCACTCACTTATTGCTTTCTTTGTGATTCTTTTCGATAATTTGTATCCAAGAGAGCAAAGTGTCCTCTGTGAGAAACAATTCCGCTTTGAGATAGCCATCATGATTTGCAAAGTAATAAACTCGGATTTTATTATACTGTTTTACATTAAAACTTCCGTGTGCTAAGGCATTACGAATGGCTGAAAACAGAGATTGCATAACAGATTTTTCATCATGTTTCAAAAACACACAATATTCTTCGGTTGGTCGAACACTTGTGACCTTGTTGAAACAGCTCTTTAATTCATCTTTTTCACAAGGGAAATAGTTGCCTTGTAAACTTGCTGTTGCCGATGAAAGGAGCTCCTTTTTTAAGGCCGCAAATTGTGACGGGCCTTTCCAGCCCAATTCTTCGAATGTTTTTCCTCTAGCGCTTTTGCCGGGCACAGGGCACCGAAACAAGTAAAAGTCAATGATTTTTTGAAAATTCTTATTGGTAAGAGAATATTTCAAGCCTATATCTTTCGAGTAAACCAATTCTTTCGTACCCATTTTATCACCCTCTGGCTTTTTTAATACCATAAGGTTATGCTTTCCTAAGGTAAACTATTCCGGTGGCAACATAATATCTGTCCAATCCTGGACATTAAGTTGGCTATCTTCATTATCGCCCACCGCAACCACAGTACCATCTGAGCGTAGGCCTACGGTATGGTATCCACCTGCCGAAACAGCTACAATATCTGTCCAATCTTGCACATCTAGTTGCCCATATACATTATTTCCCTCCACCACCACTGTACCGTCTACACGTAAACCTACGGTATGGTACCTTCCTGTGGAAATGTCCACAATATCTGTCCAATCTTGTACATTAGACTGACCACTTACATTACTTCCTGTGGCAACTACCATGCCATCGGACATTACTCCAACTGTATGATTATTGCCAGTAGCAACAGATACAATATTTGTCCAATCTTGCACATCTAATTTTCCATCATCATTATCACCTACAGCAACCACGGTGCCATCTGATCGTAAGCCTACGGTATGGAAATCACTTGCCGAAACCGCTACAATGTCTGTCCAATTTTGCACATCTAATTGTCCATCATCATTATACCCTACCGCAACCACTGTACCGTCTGAACGTAAACCAACTGTATGATAACCACCAGCCGAAACAGACACAATGTCTGTCCAACCCAACACATCAGTTTGCCCTAATTCATTATTACCTGATGCAATCACGGTACCATCTGAACGTAAACCTACTGTGTGGAAATCTCCTGCCGAAACAGACACAATGTCTGTCCAATCTTGAATATTTGTTTCTCCGTTGTCGTTATTCCCTACCGCCACCATTGTGCCATCTGACATCAAACCAACTGTATGAGCAACCCCTGTAGAAATAGTAGTTGCATTAGATTCCACAAGAATTGAACTTAATATTTCTTTGCTGTTTTTATAATCATCTAGTGTAAAAAGAACGCTTAGTGCTTCTCTTGCTGTTTCTGTCCCTATAAGTGAAACTGCCAGTTGGTATTGGCTTTCTAAAAGCAGAGCCTCACTATCGCTATATCCATCCAGTTCCATAAAAAGAGCATATGCTTCTTCGTATGCTCCACTTTCCATTAGTAAAATGGCTGGCTGATAGTTACATTCTAAAATCATTATCTCACTGTCTTTATAATCCCCGAGTTCTAAAAAAATAGAAATAGCTTCTTCATATGCCCCGCTTTCCATAAGCGAAACTGCTTCTGCGTACTTTTGAGAGGGAATAATCACTGTTGTCAACACAACAATAAACGCACTAACCACCGCAATAGCAGAAGAACCTATGATTGCAAACTTTTTCAATTTTCTTTTTCGTTTTTCTTCCGCTTTCTTCTTCTGTTCTGCCATCATCCTCGCTTTTTTACCAATATCTTTTGCAAGCGCCCCGCACTCCATCGCCTGTGCCGGCGCATCCCTATAATCCCCCATTTCTTGGAATTTCTCTGCCACATTTTTAAAATCCTCTTCCGAAGATGCCGTGGATTTTAATTGTTGTATCGCCTTATACTGTGCTTCTCTTGCCAGTTCTTCACATTCCAATGCCAGTTCCTGCACATCTTTATAACTGCCAAACTCTCGAAATTCTTTCGCCACAGAAACAAACTCATCTTTTGTGCTCGCCTTTTCTTTATGGCCTAAAATTTCAATATACACAATTTCTTTCTGGTAGTCACTCCACCGCTGTTTTTCTGCGGCACTTGCAAAACGCAGTGCCT
>CAYJJK010000194.1:0-2370 GCA_964370445.1 uncultured Oscillospiraceae bacterium
TATCTTGCTTTTATCACATCCGTGCGGCTTACGGGCATGGTGAGCTCGAACTTATCCCACTTTGAAACCGAGCTTTTCTGCACGGTGCCCCCGGCAAGACCCCCATAGGCGCCCAGTTGGGCTGTGATGATGCCCACGGTTACAACACTGTGATTTGAAAAACAAACACCCGTAACCACCGCCACAACCATGAGAATTCCCGATATCACAAAAGCCGCCGTTAGACTGCCCCCGAGTGTGTAAAAATTGTTTCGGATAAGACCTTTCATTTCAGCTTGCCTCCTTTGTAATCAGCGGTAAAATTTCGTCAATACTCGCATGGTCCACGAGGATGTGCGGATGGTTTTGCAAAAATTCTTTTTGGCTTTGCACCAAAACTTCAAACTGCAAACCCCTGTGCCGATAGGACAAATACTCGCTTTCGTCCAAGCTTTCAAAATCTGCTTGTTTCATGCGCGCAATGCCGTAATCATAAAGAAGTGTGTCCTTTTTTTCATTTAAAATAATCGTACCTTTATCGATAAAAGTAATATGATCGGCAATTTTTTCAAGGTCGCTTGAAATGTGGGAAGAAATAAAAACAGAATTGTTTTCATCCTCCACAAACGCAAGCAGTAAATCAAGCAATTCCTCGCGCGCTACGGGGTCTAGGCCTGAGGTGGCCTCGTCTAAAATAAGCAATTTTGCGCCGTGAGACATCGCCACACCGATAGAAAGCTTCATGGTTGTGCCACGAGATAGCGTTTTGATTTTTTTATTCCCCTGTATATCAAAGCGCTTTAAAAACTCAAAAAAACGTGCCTTGTCCCAAAAGGAATAAACATCAGCCATCACTTTTTCCAGTTTTATTGGGGTAAGCTCGCCCGAAAAATGGATGTTATCAAACACCACTCCGATGCTTTCTCTCATATCTTTTCTTTCGTCTTGCAGTTCACTCCCAAATATTTTCACTGTGCCACTGTCCGGGTGGATGAGATTTAATATGGCATTGATTGTGGTGCTTTTTCCCGCACCGTTTTTCCCCACAAAACCCATAATAGTGCCTCTTTCGATGGCAAGAGATACACTTTGTAATTTAAAATCAGACTTTTTATATGTCTTGCATAGATTTTCCACTTGTAAAATAAGCTCCATTTTATACGTCCTCCTCAAAAAATTCGCACCCATACGCAAGTGTTGCTCTATCGAACACCTCAACACTGCCGTCTACTGTATCGGCCGTTATGCTGATTGTGTTGTCTTGATTGCTTGATAGTTCGAAATAATCATCCCTATTTCCACCTGCATATTGATGATACAGATAGTATCCACCCAGTTCTTGTGCAAACACTTTGCAGTCTCCACTAACACTTTCAAAATCAATTTCATTTGTTGTTGCATTTGCCAAAAGCGAAACGTCCCCGCTCACCGTGTCAAGAACAACATTTTCCGCTTCTCCGTAAATATTTATATCACCACTAACGGTGCTAGCCGTAAATGTTTCGCATAATGCATAAACATTTAACGCACCAACAGCCATATCAAAATGAAGGTCTTTTGCCGTGCCGGCTTCAAATAAAACATCGCCACTTCCGTTTGAAATGTCGTAATCCAGCTCTAAATGTGTTGGCACTTCAAGCGTGATTTCCCCTATTGAGTCTGTTCCATATCCAATCACAAAGCCTTGCTCAAAATAAAGTGTATGATCCTCTATCCACGCTTTTGGCTGGACGATATACCCGGTTCCTCTATTTTCGACGGTACTTGTAAGGGTCACTTCATCCACATCGCTTTCAACAATCGAAATAGAAGCGTCGTTTACATTCATCTGAACGGTTTCTATCTCTGCAAACGATATCGTTTGGCCATTTTCAAAAGACTTTGTATCGGCAAAGAGACGATTTAAAGATACGAATGCATTTGCTTCAATCACACACCCGATTACGATAAAGACTAGCACAACGAGCCCGAGTATCCCATAAAAGAGTACAGAAATTCCTTTCCTCATTTTACCCTCCCTCGTTCGTATAGAATATTTCAAGTAGCTCCGTGATTTTATCAAGCTGTATGCCATTGGTTCGGGCAATGTCTGTTGCAATCATTAAATGTTCTTCTATCCGTTTTTGCTGTTCTTCTTGTATGAAGTCCTTGTTTTGTGCGGCCACAAAACTGCCTCTGCCCACCGTGGTTTCAATAAAACCATCGCGCGCCAAATCTTCATACGCTTTTTGCACAGTAATCACACTCACATGGATTGTTTTTGCAAGAGAGCGCATGGATGGTATTGGGTCGCCCGTTTTCAATTCTCCGCTCATAATCATGGCTTTAAATTGTGATGTTATCTGCTCGTATATTGGCTTGCTCGTGTTGCTGCTGATAATAATTTCCACA
>CAYJJK010000195.1:0-2346 GCA_964370445.1 uncultured Oscillospiraceae bacterium
TTGTATCTGCCTGTGGCAGGGTAAAGTTTTCTCCGGTGCTTGTAAGGCTTGTGCACCCTCGAAACATTGACGAGAGAAAAGAGTTGCCTATGGTTTCAATATTCGACTTCGGAACTTGAAAAGTACTTGGTATTTCCTCTAAAGAAGTACAACCGGAAAACATACTGCCGGCAAAGTAGTTGGTTATAACCGTTAATGCGTTCGACTGCGGCAGGGTGAATCCGGTTTTTATTTCTTCTAAAGACGTACAACCCTCAAACATATTTTGGGCAAAATTCGAGCCTATCCCTTTAAGCACATTCGAGCTCGGAAGAAGAAAACTATTTCCCATATTTTTTAAATTTTTACAATAGCGGAACATACCCGAACCAAAGTTACCACCAACGGATTCTAATACGCTGGACTGAGGTGTGTTGAAAGTTGTTCCCATTTCAGTGAGCTTTGTGCAACCGGAAAAAAGACTAGCCCCCATACCGCTCCCTATGGTTTCAAGAACAGGTGACTGGGGCAGAGTAAATGTACTTCCTACCGTTTCAAGGCTTGTGCAACCGTTGAACATCTCGAAGGCATAATTTTCTCCGACGGTTGTAACTTTGTTTGAAACCGGAAGGGTAAAAGTGTCCGGAATGGAAGGTATACTTGTGCATCCGTAAAACATAGCTTCTGCAAAATCATGCCCTATTGCGGTGATGTTTGCCCATTCTGCCGAAGAGAACCCCGAACCGATATCTTTTAAGTTTGTGCAACCGTAAAAAGCCGATTCCCATTCGTTGTGAATGGGGGTGGTAGAGTCTAAATTAGCCGCTGTTCGTGTCATGAGCGGTGTTATCGGCGAGGTGATGGCGGTAACCATTGCTTTGTTGGCTGAATCGTTTGCATCACCGGAATACGAAGTTGAATAGAAACCGAAAGCCGCCAGCCACGCATCGTTGTTTGCGGTTGTGCCATCCGATTGTAGCATATTGTTGGTTATGGTAATTTCATAAGTGCCCGCAGTTGCATATGTGTGCGGTATACCATCCGAATCTATGGTGTTTTCCGAGCCATGCTCTGCACCATCCCCCGGCTTCGTAACTCCATCGTACCAGACTTCGGGTGTATCGGTTGTGTCTGCGGTATCCCAATCAATACTCCAGTTATAGGGTTTTCCATAGTTACCGGGCGTTTCTTGATTTGTTCCCGTACCGCCTGAAAGGGGAATTCTGAATATGTCGCCGGCTTCTACGGTTACTTCAAAACTAAAACTTTCCGCTCCCGTGCCTACCGCCGGGGCAGGTTCGTGCACCAAGGCTTCGCCTACTTGCACTTTTTGGTTTGGCAAAATCGCCTCACCCGAAAGCGTGTAGCCCGCAGCTAGGGTTGGCTCATAGAATATTTCGGCCTGTTCTTCTGCAGAAAAAGTGCCGCTTTCGGTGCCTGCATAGACGAGTTCCCACACCGTCACCGGCACTTCGGTGTTTGGCACCCCGTCCACGGTGGCAAGCACAACCGTGGGGAACGTGGCTATGATATCGGCCTCGCTGCGTGTGTCGCCCAGTGGGATTTCTATCACCTCCGGCTCCACAAAAGCGGAAATGATTTTGTTTGTGTCGGGGTTTTCTGTTAAGGCGGCAACGCTGACGGTGAGCGTTGGCATCAAAACGCCGTCTTGCACGGTGTATGCCGCCATGCTTTCCGGCGAAAGTTGCGCCGTGTAAAGAAAGCTCGCCTCTGTTTCAGAGGAGAAAGCTTCGCCCTCGGGCAAGTGCCAAGAAACCGCCACATTGGCCGTTTCTCCGTTTTCCAAAGTGGCCGAAACCGTACCCTGCAAAGTGGGCTCCTGTGCTTGTAAGGCCACTTGCATGTCCTCTTGCAGTGCAAAGCTTGTGATAACAGGCAAAGCGCCCTCCTCCGGTGAGGCTTGCGGCTCTACCACCATCACGCTGATTTGGGGCAAAGCAAGGCCGGCAGCTAATACCGGGCTGCCTTCTGCAAGGCTAGCCGTATAAACCACGGTGCCGGCCGCTAAAAGCGTTTGCCCTGCGGTGGGTTGCCACAGCGCAGCAATGTCTCGCTCTTCACTTGCAATCGTACCATCCGCAGCGGTGCTTGTTACAGTGGTGCTTAGGGTAGGGGGTAAATGGGGTGTGCCGTTCACGGCCACACTCTGGCTTGCAATTTCGGGTGCAAGCGGTGTTACCGCAGTGATTTGCTCTGTGGCCACCGGGGGCACTTCACTTGCCAAAATGCCGGTGGGCACAAGGCTGAAAAATAGGGCGAGGGTTAAGAAAAGAGCTGTGAACTGTTTTGCTTTCATAAGAGGGGTTCCTTTTTGGGTTTTTGCTAAATTTAAAAACAGAAGGTTAG
>CAYJJK010000196.1:0-2323 GCA_964370445.1 uncultured Oscillospiraceae bacterium
AAAAATGCCGACCTCAAAAAATTTCAAGAGGAAGCAAAGAAATATGGTGTGCTGTACACCGTGCTGAAAGATAAGGGAAACACCGACCCCAATGCCATTGTGGACGTGATGGCCCGCAGCGAGGACGCATCGAAAATCAGCCGCATCATGGAGCGTTTCGACCTTGCCATTATCCCAAGTGCGAGCGTGGAACAAGCGCGGGAACAGCAACTTTCCGGCATGAGTTTTAAAGATGACACCGATAAAATTCTGGATGAAATTTTATCGCCGGTGCAGGTGAACAAGGAAAACCCCACACAGGCAAAGACGGAAAAAGACCCTCTGTCCGAGCCGTCCTCCAAGAAGCCAGAGAAAACGCAGGGTACTCATTTTACGGGTAAGCCGTCGGTGAGGAAAAAACTAAAAGATTTACAGGAACTCAACAAAAAATCTTCGGTGGATTTAGACATAAATGTGCCGGAGGTTAAAACACCAACACTAAAGGAGAGGTAGTATGGATGATTTTGATAAGGCCGCATGGGCACAGCAAAAAAACGAGGAAAGGGCCCAGGCGTTTGAAATCCTCAATGAGTTTACACAAAAGGTGGCAAGCGGCGAACTGTTGCAAAAATATTTAGAAATGCAAAGCCGCCTTGATAAATATTCCACCTCGAATGTGATGCTGATTGCCGCACAGGACGAGGGCGCAACGAAACTGAAAAGTTATGCAGATTGGAAAAAGTCTGGGCAAAAGGTAAACCGAGATGCGCCGCCTATTTTTATCTTAGAGCCGGGCAAGGCGTACACCGACAAAAAAGGCAAACAGGTTACGCCCTACAACGCAAAAAAAGTGTATGACATTGCAAATACCGACGGCAAGGCAGAGGAAAAAGCCGATGTTCACTATGACACTCGGTTTTTGCTTAAAGCAATGATTGAAAACAGCGATGTGAAAATTGTGCCGGTGGAGGAACTGGACAGCCCGGCAGGTGCGCTGTACAACCACGAGGAACAGATTACCCGGGTAAAAAAAGGCATTGACATTTCGCAGTGTTTTAAGGCGGTGGCGCAGGAACTCAGTTTTGCACAGCTTGCAAAGATGTATAAGGTGCACGACAGAGAACAGCACGGCCCACAAGCGGAGTATGCGGCGTATATGCTTTGCAAGAAGCACGGCATTGACACGGCGGATTTCAAACTCACACCGTTTCCGCCACAAATTGCAGAGGAAACACCGGCCCGTGTGCGCTCTTATTTATCCGATGCCCGCACTGCGATGGTGAATATCCACGACCGCATGGAGAACAACTTGCACAAAACTAAAAAGGCACAGGAGGCACAGAGATGAAAGAACACAAAAGGGTTTTATCGCTTGATAAATATGAGCACGGCATTGTGGTGAATGCGCTTAACGATATGCGCACAAAGCAAATTGCCGAGCACCGCCCCACCGAGCCGGTGGATGAACTGCTTGAAAAGGCGCTGAATGCGCCACAGAAAAAGTTTGGAAAGAGAGCTGTAGAGGAACGATAATTTTTGATGTTGAGGAACGATAATTTTTGATGTGGGGTTGTTTTTATTGATGGTGAGTTATATAATGGAGGTGATAGAAATAACCCTGCATAACACTTGTAACTATTTACAAATGAATTTTCATTTTGGAGTGGGGTAAAGTAAATGAATAATTATGATAGCACATTTTTTTTACAAAATGGTACCACTTATCAAGGTGTCCTAACAAAGGATATGCAAAAGCAGTTTTATATTCAACAAATAAGTAATGGAAAATATATTTATGATGGCGATTCTACCCTGTATGAAATTGACTCTTTAATAGTAGAGTTAAAAACAAAATTTATTGAACATATTTTTATTGATATAGATTCTTATTACAAGGGATTACCACTCATCCCTATTTTCATATCAGAATTAGGTCTTAGTTCTTCCGCAAATTGTACTAAGGATGACTTAATCAAGATAATTGATGAATGCCAAAAATATGTACCAAATTTATATGAACGTCTATATTTAGAGGATATTAATTTTATACTTAGTTCTATACAGAATTTAATTATAGGTATGAATTATGATTTTATCCACTATTTTAAAAATTTAATGTTAGCCAAAACGCTTAGAAATTTTGATAATGGCACATATTTGATAAGCGGAGAAACTGCTAATTTGATTCAGTCTATGCTTGGTAGCTATTTTGTGAAAGCTCATTCTATTTTAGACTTGTTAACTAAAATTGCATTTGAGTTGGAATCTACAGAGTACGATTTTTCAGGTTATCCAAAGTTGAAATGTTCAAACATCTTATTTGGGAGTCGCAAAAAGCTGAAAA
>CAYJJK010000197.1:0-2313 GCA_964370445.1 uncultured Oscillospiraceae bacterium
GCTTAAATCTTTTGAAAGAATGGCAAATTCATCTCCACTATATCGATATATCTTAGTTCTTGAAAATTTCTTTGACAGATTTTCAGAAACCAATCTTAATATCTTGTCACCCGTTTCAAGCCCATAGCGCTCATTTATGCTTTTAAAATTCCGCAAACTTATGATGTATAATGAAAAACACTCGTTACTCTTAATGCTCTCGTTTATTTTATGCGTTAATGCAATTCTGTTGTTCACACCCGTTAAATGGTCCGCTGATTTTCTTACGTTTTGAATATACAAATGGACAATTAAAATTCCCAGTGTATAGCTTGCCCCGGTAAGAATAACATCATCCATGAAAAATTGGAGAAAAATTAAACTTAGTGATAAAAGAAAAGTAAAACTCAATACTTGCATTATTTCTTTATATACCGTTTTCATGTTTTTAATTGCAAGATACAATAACAACAGGACATAAATTCCATTAACAATAAAAGGTGCTTGATACCAATCACCTCTTACATAATAATTGTTCTCGTCAATTGTGAAAATCTTAGCTGTAAACACGTTTAGTAATATAATGATTATATAAATCAAATAGGGAAGGCAATAGGGAAACAACTTTTTATAATGGTCTTTTTCATTCGAGTTAAAATCTGTTAAAGTGATAGAATAGAGCATGAACATCATTGGCAAACACGGTAGAAACACAAAATATAAGAGTGTTAAGATATACGATGTGAAATAGTTTGAATAAGCGGCGAGGGTAGTGGTGCTGAGAACAGACGTGATTGTTAAAACAACACTAATAAAGGCCGAGTAATACATTGCCTTTAAAAATCCAAATCTTAGCGTTCTCGCCTCATAGTCTCGCCTAAAGCTAATAATAACGGCGGTCAAAATAAACAGTGAAGTATATTCGGCCAACAAATTATATTCTAGCATAACTTTTTTCTCCTACTTGGCTGATCAAATTTTTACAAGCTGATCACTTCACCGAAACAACTTTTCTATGTTTATTGTTACTTCTTTTCAGCTGATACATGCGCGTGTCTGCTATGGCTATCAGTTCAGAAGCTGCGATCACTTCGTTTGCGTGTTTAAACGCAACTCCATAACTTATTGAGGTCTTGTATTTCTTATGGTAAAGTTTTGGAATATTGATAACCGCTTTGTAGCTTTGGATTAGCCGCTTTGTCACTTCTTCCTCGGTATCGCACTTTCCAATAATAATAATTTCATCGCCACCATAGCGACATACCACATCACTCTTAAAGTAATCTTGCAGTGTTTCAGCAACCGTTTTTATATAAAAATCCCCCTCATCATGTCCATGATGATCATTCACTGTTTTAAGGCCATCAAGGTCTACAAAAGCGACAAAAAACAAGACTTTTTCGTCAATCATCTTCTGAACAAACTCATCTGCATATTCTCTTGTATAAAGCTGTGTTAGCGTATCCTTTGCCGCAACCTGCTCTAGGTCTTTGATTTTTTTTAAGTCTTCGGTGTTTTTTAAGCGCAGTCTCTTATAAGTTTCGGTTTGTATTCTAAGCTCTGCCAAACTGTACGCAAATACGATAAATACAGCAAAGGCACTTATAACGATAACCCCGAAAACAACATAGTGGAACAATAACCTCACTCCACCATTCGCTCCTATGGTTAGGAAAAAGGCAAACAATGTGAAAAAGAGGATAGAGAACGCCGTTGTTAAAAAGGCAAGGTTTTTATTGTCGGACAAAATCGTATCGAGTAAATTTCTTGATATCATCTTTCTTGCAAAGCTGATTGTAGAAATGGAAACGGTAAAACAGATCATAGAAACGATCACCGCAAGCATCGTATCATTTAAAACATAAACAGCCGTGTGGTTGGTTATCATCGCCATCGTGGCGATTACCGCCAAACGCTTTGCAAATAGATTGATGGTAAATGTTACAGCGATAAACAGCATTTGAATGAATCGTGCTTTAAATATTATTCTCGTTTCAATAAGCAAAAGAACCGCATACGCTAAAATAGACACAGCTTCATAATTTGAAGAGATAAGAAAAATATAGATTAGCCAATAAGATAGGTTAACCACTCCACATAGAATCCCTGCCATCCGCGGAAATTTATTGACATTGAATATATCTACGCAATAGGAGAAAAATGTAAAGTGATAGCCTGCAAAGGATATAATGAGAAGAATACATAATATAATCATACCGTATCACCTTTTCTTTTTTCGTAAAACAGCGCTTTATTCTCCCTCATATTTTCGTCGGCGACAGACAAAATATGGCCAACGCCCTGTTTTTTCACTTCTTCGTTCACATAGATAGA
>CAYJJK010000198.1:0-2283 GCA_964370445.1 uncultured Oscillospiraceae bacterium
ATGCCAAGCTCATCAAAAGCTTGCAAAACGGCCTCATCCATGCCAAGCCGTGGATGGCAGTACTGAAAATCCAATAGGGTGGTAGTGCCGGTGCGTATCGCTTCAATACAGCCCACCAAAGCAGCGTAGTAAATGCTATCCGCATCAAAATTATGCAAAGCGACACGCACAGAGCTATTGAGCCAATCGATCAGATTTTTGTCGCGACCAAGACCTTTCAGCATGGTTTGAAACAAATGGCTATGTGTGCTTACAAACCCAGGAAGCACCACACGCCCTGCAAGGTCTTTCACCTGCGTTGCCTTATATTGTTCTAGTATTTCACGGCCACCTATAGCCACAATACGATCTTTATCAATGGCAATGCAAGCGTCTTGCAACACCTTACGATCTTTGTCCATTGTAATGGTCCAAGCGTTTTTTAAAATCACATCTATTTGTCGCATGCTTTTCTCCTATCCTTTATTTGTAAAAAATAACAGACGTGCGGCGGCACTTGCCGACGCACGTTTGGTGGTAATGCAATGGGCTATATTACAGCCATTTAAAATCTTGCAGGCCCTGCACCACTTCTTGTAAAAAGCGTGCTGCCGGAGCACCGTTGATAAAGCGGTGATCGTGTGTAAGGCTTAGGTTTAGCACACTGCCCGGGGCAAAGCCGCCATCTTTTACCAAAAGACGCTCTAAAATGGCGCCCACACCAAGGATGGATCCCTCAGGTGCGTTGAGAATTGGTGTGAAGTATGTGATGCCAAACATGCCTAGGTTTGTGATGGTGATGGTGCCACCACCCATTTCATCGGACGACAGTTTGCCGGTTTTGGCTTTCTAGATCAGCTCGGCAAGCTCAAGGCAAATCGTGCGCAAATCTTTAAGGTTTGCGTCGCGAATCACAGGTACAAGCAGGCCGCCCGGCACATCCACAGCACAACCAATATGAACACGCTGGCTGGTTTTAATGTGTTTTTCGTCTGTCATGGAAGTGCGCATTTCAGCATGATTTTCAAGCGCCTGTGCCACAGATTTAATCAACATGGCAGTATAGCTCAGCTTCACACCGGCAGCTACATATTTTCCTTTGATGGATTTATACGTAGACACAAGGTTTGTAACATCGGCCTCTGTGGCAATGGTGATTTGTGCCGAACCATGAATGCTATTCATCATACCGCGATTTGTAGCGCTTTGCATGGGGGTCATCTTGGCAACCACGTCGCCAGCTTCCGGCGCACTCGTATCATACACAGCGCTGTTGCAGCCACAAGAAGCGGCTGGTGCGGCAGGGGCTGCAGGGGCTGCGGCAGGGGCAGGCGCCGATGCAACAGCAGCTGCAGCAGGGGCTGCCTCTGCAAGTGGGCGGCCATGCGCTTTTAAGTCAGCAATGGTAATCATGCCAAGCAAGCCTGTACCCACAATATGGCCATATGCAAGACCTTGGGCATCGGCAATTTTTTTGGCGCGTGGTGTAATTTTTACATCACCGGCTGCAACGGCTGCAACAGGTGCGGCAGGTGTGGCAGCAACCGGGGCAGCGGCTACTGGAGCTGCAGCAGGAGCTTGTGCAGCAGGGGGTGCAGCAGGAGCTTGTGCAGCGGGGGGTGCAGCAGCAGGTGCTTCGCCTTCCACTGCTTCGTCCATAGAATCTGCCAAAAGGCAAATTCCATCACCACAAGCAACTTCGTCGTCTACTTCACAAAGCAGTTTACGCACCACACCGGCACAGGGTGCTTCTGCGGTATTGCTGATTTTATCAGTATTGATTTCGGCCAATGCGTCGCCTTTTTGGACACTATCGCCCTCTTTGACTAGCCATTCGCCAATGATGCCGGTTTCCATCGAAAGGCCGAATTTAGGCATTTCAACTTTCGTTATCATTGTGTATCCTCCTAATTTCTTCGAACACTAACCTGCAATTGAAAACCACAGGTAATTCTAAAACGAAAAGAATGAAAGGCAGAAAACTATTTCTATCCAAAAACAGCTTCCTCTTTTGCCAAACAACAGCAAAATTCACCTTCAACACGCCTCCCAAAGCGAGCTAGGTTGCAGGGCTTTGCCCTGCATCCCACCACTTTTGAAAAAACGATTAGTATTCCATCACTTTACGGCAAGCCTTAATCAAATCATCGGTTTGTGGAAGCACAAAATCCTCAAGGTTTGGCGCAAACGGCATTGGGCTATCAAGCGAAGTGCTGCGCAAGATAGGACCACGCAGATATTCAAACACGTCTTCGTTGATCATGGCCGAAATCTCACTGCTCCAGCCGCCGCATTTCGGGCCCT
>CAYJJK010000199.1:0-2282 GCA_964370445.1 uncultured Oscillospiraceae bacterium
TGAATTGGTGCAACATTTCGAGTGTTGCACCTTCGACCTCTCGGACAACTCTCCAACTTTAATTTTATTCGTTTTATCGAATAATTTTAATCTTAAATTTTTCAAGCAAAGGCAGTTCTGCCCTACATTTCCCCAAAAAATCCCACACAACTTTAACCCAAAACCGCTTTTTTAATAAAAAGCTGCGATGGAGCATCTTGCTCCATCGCATGGTCGGAGTGGCGAGACTCGAACTCGCGGCCTCTGCGTCCCGAATTGGTCTACTTATATTTTTCGGCACGTTTATGCCCATTTATAGCCGTTTCTGCTCGGTCGAAGCTGCTCTTTAGCACTCTTTATTACTCTTGTCCGCATATACTCCGGTGCTGTCTGTGGCTATTCATGTGGTCAAAACACTTCTTGATTTTCACCTAGAAACTGTGAGCAATAGGTGTTTTTGTTTGTATGATAGCATTCGAGGTGAGGTAAGCCGAGACGAGCGTATGATTCACAAGCGATTCCCTGTTCAAAATTTGAGCCGCTAAAACAAAGAATAGATTTTTTCCTAAGCTTAGTGTGAGCCCGCATTGAAATATGTTAAAAAACCCCACTGACTCAATTTGAATCGGTGGGTTTTATGCGTCTATGTCAATTTCAAAACAAGAGACCTATCCTCTTCGATGAGGTGCATAAGCTTTTTGGCGGTAGGTGTGGGGTTAGACTTGCCGCTTTCCCAAGCCTCCACTGTACGAGAAGACACACCGAGCAGAGCGGCAAATGTTTTTTGCGTCATGTCAAGGGATCGGCGTATTTTAGAAACATTCACTGTGGGCAGAGAGCGTTTGCGAACCAAGGTTTCTTTCGAGGAAGCTCCCTTTGCGTATTCAACTGCCTCTTGTAAGCCCTCGACCATTTCGGAAAACAAATCCGTATTTTTGAAATTTTCTTCTATTTCTTTTATGGATAAAGTGGACTCAAATGTTTTGCTTGGCATAAAATCACTCCTTTCGCACAACAACTATGTGCTTTTTGTATCAATTACCGTTCTTTTTTTATTTCTTCAACCAAAGTTTTTATCGCGTTTTTCTGCTCGCTTGTAAGGTTTTCTTGCACATTCTTGGGATAGGAAAAAAGCCGATACAAACTCCCCTTTTCAAACACATCTAAATAAATCACTCTACCCCCACCACTTTTTCCGCGCCCTTGAAGCCTTATGCGAAGCTTTCGCGCACCGCCTGTACCCTCAATAACATCGCCTTTTTGGGGTTCATCCAAAAGCAGGTTCTCCTAATCCTCTAAGCTGTCGTCATGAAGCCCCATTACACTCCACGACCGGCGAAACGGCTTTGTATATATAAACTCTCTTGTCATGTGCATTCCCTTTGGTCGTTATTTCATTATATTCTATACGATATTTTCGTAGTTATCAAGTAGGCGAAAATATCGGGTGTAGCACAGATATCAAATTTTGCACCGCTGCAAAGAAAACCCATTTTGCGCAATCGCCACTTGTTGCCAATTCCTAACCGGCTGATTTTGACAACCTTTGCAAATCCTGCAAATGAGAATTATTCTCTACCTGCGCTAAAAGGCCGCACCCTTGTGATAGGTGCGGCCTTTATGGTATTTTCATGCGGGCAATCGGCAGTGCGTTTTGAATATGCTCCTGCCTCGGGGCTACACTGCGCCCGTTTGCGGGCTCAGCGCCGAGGTAATTCCCGTGCCTGCCTTGTTCACCACCACGCTGTACACAGAAAAACTGGTGGGATAGAACTCCACATAGCCGTTGCCCACCGTGATGGGCAAAATTTTCTCCACACTGCCGTCGTCTTTGATGTGCAACACGGTCACTGTGTCTGCCGGTGTGACGCCCGGCACGCTGATGCGCACGCGCGTGTTGCCGTTTTCGGGTTGCACTTCGTTTCCGTTTGCATCCGTCATCGTGATGTCGGCCAAAAAGTGCACGATGCCCGTGATGCCGTTTTGCTGTGCAAACTCGCGCAGTTTTGCCAAATCCTGTTGCTTTTGTGCCTCACTGCGCTCTGTGACATGCAGAGCGTTGCCGCTGGGTCTGGTGGAATGTTCCAAATCCATGGTGCCGGTTGGCTCATAGGGCAGGGCTTCTCCGGCTGTGCTCACCGCGGTGAACGGAACGGCCAGTGTGCCCATATAATTGCCTGTGCCTGTGATGGTGAGCGTGTAGCCGCCTGCGTTTGTGGCGGTGTTGCCACTCACGGTGTAGTCTGTGCCTTCGGTGAGGATTAGGTTACCCAGTGTTATGGAGGCAATACTTTGTGTTTGCA
>CAYJJK010000200.1:0-2227 GCA_964370445.1 uncultured Oscillospiraceae bacterium
AGGGTTTCGCCGTTTAAAAGGCCGCCAAAACTCACGTCTGCCGTGGCGTTTGTTGTGCCGTCATACGCACGGCTTTGCGCCGTGGCTCCAGTGATGGTAAGGGTGGCTCTTTGGATGGTGTAGCTTTTGGTGACCGCGCCGATATAATTCCCTGCGCCGGTTATGGTGAGGGTGTAATCCCCGGCGTTTGTGGCGGTGTTGCCACTGACAGTGTAATCTGTACCCTCGGTGAGGAGTGTGCCGCCCAGCGTTACCGAAGTAACAGAAAGGGTTTGCGGTGCGCCGGTGTATACCCCGGGGTCAGTGCCATAGACGATACTGGGGGTTTGCACCGAGAAAAGGGTTATATTGGCAT
Source organism: uncultured Oscillospiraceae bacterium (assembly GCA_964370445.1). Lineage (GTDB taxonomy): Bacteria > Bacillota > Clostridia > Oscillospirales > Ruminococcaceae > JAAYCI01. The sequence goes on from CAYJJK010000200.1 coordinate 356, forward strand.
ATTGGTTTGTGTGATAATCCATGCTTGGAAAAACAGCTGTTCCGGGTGAAGAAGTCCCTGCCATAATTTCAACTTTTGCCATTTGGTTTTCCTGCAGCGGGATGATAGGCTTTGCCGAAAAGGCCTGTGCGACATTGCCGCCCGTTGCCGTAACCGTGCCGCCCGAAATGGTGACAGTGCAGTTTGCACCATCCTGGCCATCACCGATGCCTGTACCGCCAATACCGGGATCTGAGGGGGGATACCCGCCACCGCCCGTGGCCGTTATCGTGCCACCCGAAATGTTGACCGAGCCGCCATCGCTTCCCCGGCCACCGCCGATGCCGGCGGCACCATTTCCGCCCTCGGCTGTTATTGCACCGCCCAAAATATTGACCTGGCCACCATCTCTGTATCTGCCGCCGCCGATGCCCGCGCCGGAGCTGCCACCCTCTGCCGATGTTATCACAGCAGAGCCCGAAATGGTGATGTTGCCGCCACTGCCACTTCGGCCACCGCCGATGCCCGCACCGGTGCTATCGCCCTGTGCCAATGTTATCACGGCAGATCCATTGATGGTAATGTTGCCGCCTGCACCATTACTGCCTCCACCGATGCCTGCACCGTGCTCATCGCCCTTGGCCGTCACATCGCCACCCGAAATGGTAATGTCTCCACCCGCGCCCTTATAGCCTCCACCGATGCCTGCACCGCCGCCGTTCGCGTCACTGCTACCGCCACCGGTTGCACTCACGGTGCCGCCCTCAATTTTAATGGTGCCACCTGCACCACCATCTCCGCCGCCAATGCCTGCGCCACCGCCCTCAGTTTCGGAAACCTCCACTGTGACGTCACCACCGGTTGCTGTCACATTGCCGCCCGAAATGGTGATTTCGCCGCCGTTACTGCCACTACCGCCGCCAATGCCCGCACCGCTGGTGTAGGCCGAGGTACCCCCCTTTGCCGTCACAGTGCCGCCCTCAATTTTGATGATACCGCTCGCACCTTCATCTCCGCCACCGATGCCTGCACTGCTGCCCCCACCCTGTGCTACTGTTATCACCGCCGTGCCCGAAATGGTGATGTTGCCGCCTGCGCCGCCACTGCCGCCGCCGATGCCCGCACCGCCATGAGTACTTCCGGAACCAAAGACGCCACCGGTTGCGCTCACGGTGCCGCCCGAAATATGGATGTTGCCGCCTGCACCGTTATTGCCTCCGCCGCCGATGCCCGCACTGGTGCCATCGCCCGTGGCCGTCACCGTGCCGCCCTCAATGGTGATGTTGCCGCCTGCGCCGCCAATGCCGCCGCCGATGCCCGCGCCATGATCGCCGCCCTGCGCCGTCACCATGCCGCCCGAAATGGTGATGGCTCCGCCTGCACCGTTATTGCCTCCGCCACCGATACCCGCGCCACCATAGCCGCCGGTGGCGTTGAGTGTGCCAGTGCCTTTTAGGTTTAGGGTGGCGGTATTGCCGCCACTTATTTGCACCTGTAGGCCGGCATTATTATCTCGGCTTTTTAGGGTGTTTGTGGTATTTTCTTCCAGCGTGATGTTCGCCGTGGCGTTGCCTGCAATTTCAAAGGCGCAGGGATTAGGACTGCCGCTCACATCTATGTTCACACCATTTAGGGTGATGTTGGCGGTGACACCGGTTGCCACTATAATTCCATCTTTGGTGGGGGTGGTTGGGTTTGTGTTGGCAATGGTCAAGGCACCACTGTCCGTGATGGTGAGGACACCGTTTGTGCCACTGGTGCCGGTAAATTCATAGTCGCTTGTGCTACCTGTCACGGTAAAAGCACCCACCTCCGCCATCAGTTGGGGTTCATGCGTAACCTCGCCCACCTTTACAAGTTGGTTGGGCATGGTAGCCGTGCCTGCAAGGGTGT
>CAYJJK010000201.1:0-2169 GCA_964370445.1 uncultured Oscillospiraceae bacterium
GGAATGTATTTTCGGACGACCAAGTACACGACAGAATCCCCGAAGCGCTTGGCTATCTTGCTGTCGGCTTTCACTTTTTAACCGGCTACTTTATTCACTGCGAGGTTTTGGAAAAAGAACAGGCCGACCGTCTCCAAAAAGAAATGTTTTCCATTCTCTGCACACTTGGGAAAAAGCAAAATCAACACGTGAAAACGGACAGGCCGCACGCAAAGTTTTTGCAAAAGCTTTCTTCCCTCATCGCGAGTGGACAGTTGTATTTTGCACCCAAGGGAAGTTTGGAAAACACACGGCTGACCATCGCCGGCTACCAAGACAGCACGTTCTATTATTTGATTGTAGACACCTGCCACAAGGCCGTGAAAAAATTGTGCGATGACCAAGGCGAACACTTTTCGGTTTCCGCACGAGGGCTTTTGCAAGACCTCTGTGAAAACGGGTTTCTCGAAACGAATGGAGCCGGACAAAAAACACACACACTCAATGTCGGGGGCGGCCAATATCTGCGTGTGGCTTTCCTACACAAACACAAAAGGCAAACTTTTTTGGATGGGTAGTCTCAAAAAAGTGTTACTCGCGTTACAGTTCCCCCAAACCCTTGTGGGGAGCGGGTTTGCAGGTGCACGTTCGTGTTGCAAAAGTGTCACCGTATGTGTTACAGGGTGACGCGAAAGTGACACTTTCAATAATCGAAATTGTTTGTTGCACTGCCTAAAATCTAAAAAGTGACGCGAGTGACACTTTATATAAAGGAGAGAGGGTAGTAAACATTTTTCTCTGTAAAAATGCCTTAGTTCTATTTTCTTTATCTCTTTCCGGTAGGGCAAGCATAGCCTTTAGCTTCGAGGACAAAGACGGTGTGGTTTTAAGCATTGCAAATTACAATGAAAACGCAGGCGAAGAAAACCAAATTGTTTACACCGATCATGTTGAAAGTTTAACCTCTGCGATGACAACAATGGTGGACACAATATCCTATGTACTAATAGCTTTCGTAGCTGTATCGCTTGTAGTTTCTTGCATAATGGTTGGAATTATCACGCACATTTCAGTTATTGAAAGAACAAAAGAGATTGGCGTTTTAAGGGCCTTAGGCGCTTCAAAAGCAAATATTTCACAAGTTTTCAATGCAGAAACTTTAATTATTGGTTTATGTTCGGGAATTATCGGAATAGTGTCAACTCTTTTAATTAATATTCCGGTGAATTCAATTATACAAAGTCTTTTAGGAGACGTTTCAGTGAATGTAAGCCTGCCAGTATCCGCTTCAATTATCTTGCTTGTAATAAGCGTTGCAATTACAGTAATCGGTGGCTTGCTTCCTGCTAAAAAAGCCGCACAGAAAGACCCGGTTATTGCACTTCGTTCAGAATAATAAAAGTTTATTCAAAAATGATAGTAAATTTCTGACACCTACAAATTGTTAAAAAGCATTTGTTTTATATGACATGTATAGCTATGCCCGATTGAAATTCGAGGAGTTTCAATCGGGCATAGCTGCGTTCAATAATAAATTGGCGCATTGTCGTTCACCACCGGATATCCTTTCAAAAACAAACAACATGATGTTTAATAGAAAGGATAGTTGTTATGAAAACAATTAATTTAAAGGATTATTACGATCACTTAGAGGACGATTTAACGCTTGACATACACGACGATGTTTACACCGTCTTAGAGGAACATAGAAAGGCGGAACACGCTCTATATAACAAAATATACTATCACAAAGCGCATCTTTCCTTAAACCGTGATGATGGAATAGAAAACGCTTCTGTTTTTTGTGTTTTATCGCCGGAGGAAATTTATGTACGAAAGTTAACACATAAACAACTTTACAAAGCTTTGGCAAACCTACCGAAAAAGCAGGCAGGGCGCATTTATGCACATTTCTTTTTACATATGAGCATGACCGCCATTGCGAAAGCTGAAGGTGTGGACAAAAGCCGCATTTCTCGTTCGATAAAAGCCGGAATTACACGCATAAAAAAGGAGCTGAAAAAATAATTTTAAATTTTTTTTAAATTTAACGGCAACAAAACCCCGATTTTTCTGTAGGTATATGAGAGGGGTTGTTTTTCCTCCCTCACAGAAACTTGAAAAATAACAGTGTGAACTGTTCATATCAATATGTAATCATTCTTTCGTGCCTCGATGGTAAAACGCCGC
>CAYJJK010000202.1:0-2108 GCA_964370445.1 uncultured Oscillospiraceae bacterium
ACACAGCATCCTTTAAAGCTTTATCAATCGCTCTGTCATCATCATTCACGTCATCAGTTTCGGGAACAATTTCGATTTTTTCGAAAGGACAATTATCTTTGGGAATCAAATCTTTAAACACTGTCCAAAAACCCATCGTATTATGCTTGATTTTAAGTTTTAGCAGAAATTCAATGTTATTATAAAAAGCATTGTGAGATGCATTCGCAGAACCTATATAGAGATGACTACCCTCTACGGATGAGGTAAAATACATCTTCGCATGAATATCTTGCTTCACCCCATATTCATTATCGGTCAGCACTTCTTTTGTAACATATACGCCATGTCCATTTTTACCAGAAAATTTCTCTAACACATTGCTTGTAATGAAGGCTTTTCGTGTAATTAAAACTTTTTGATAGGGACAATTTGTAATTTCGTCTATGATATCATCGCTTAAAAACGGCGATACAATTACCATATCATATTTTCTCTTAAACAAACCGGTATTATCTTTATCATAATTGCCAAAACCTAGCGGCAGAAACTCATAGTCCTCGAATGGGTGTCTCATGCTAAATTTTACTACTTTTAAAATATCTTCAGCAAGCATTAAAACTTTCTGTTTTTTATCTGATTCGCTTTTATCAATACAGTCGGCCACATATTCCAGCATATCCGAGAGAGGTTTGTTCTTATTTAAAACCCTGCCTTTTATCTCACCTTGCATAGAAACGCATAGATCCATGCTTTTGTCGAAAGTAAGATTCCTACTCAGTACAAGAAGCTTAACATAGGATTTTCCCACATCATTTGTGTATTTTACAAACCACAATTTCGGGTGAAAATTTTGCTTATTTGGTATTTTCACCTCAAACACACTGTTTTCCAGTAATGAATAAACACTCATTATTTTTTGTGGCATAGCAATGCTACCGGCATTGCAGAAAATCGCAAGCTTATCACTGCTTTTCCTTATGGCTTCGAGTAGATAAAACGGACTTTTCATAAGTTCATCGTCATTATCGGATAATAGCCCCAAAGCTACAGGTATTCCAAGCAATGCTTCGAGATCAAGGGAATATGTAAGGCCTACCGCAAAATCTAATTTATACCCGATATCCGGCTCTAAAAGCTCCGTATAATTCAGCCTATCATTGGCTGTATCAAACATCGTATCCCCCCAATCCTTTTACAACATCGTCAATCATTGTTTTCGCCGTACCGTAGCGAAAATCCAGTTTATAGTTATGTATGGGTCTGTCGCTGTTGTATCGATATTCAGATGGCTTACAAAGCTTTGAACGGCTACCTTTCACAGCCTTTTCCCTTGCAATAATCAGCTTGTCCATTATTTTAGTATCGCCACTGTGTACTGCTTCAAAAAATCTTCTGCAAAATGTTGACACCTCACAATTTGCAAAAGCTCTGGCTCTGGTCAGTACAGCCTCTAATTCAAACGGATATTTCAGGAAATTCTCTTTCCATTCCTCGAATTGCTCCTCCATCACTTCGTCTTTATACTCGGAATAAATGACATTATATCTAGTGTGCGCGCCAAATATGAATTCCGAAAAGTTTTTTGCAAGCAGATAGTCCTTGCCGATATTTTGTGGAAGTAACGAGACAGGCATATCTTCAAAAGTGTTTACACATATATTATTTTTGATTAGAAAGGCCAATAAGCTGTCCTTAGACATCGTGGCCGTTGAAATTTTGTGTTTTAAATACTCTGCTTCTTTTGCTGTGAGTGCAATATTAATTTCTTTTTCAACATTGTAATCAGGACTAATTGGAGAAAACAAAACACTTTGTCCATAACACACGGCATGATCATCAAAGCTTTCCCCATCTTTCACCAAACCACTTTGTGTTTCATTTTTGTTTTTGCAGTTCGTGAAATATATATTGCACGCAGAGCTTAGTGATAACTTTGGATTTTTTAATATTTCAAAAGTTCTAAGTCCGTTCCAGTAAATGGAAGACGGCTTGTTTTTTACAGCACGTTTTTGTTTTAGGGCAGTGCTGCCTATAATTCCACTTTCTTTATCATCAGAATTGCTTATAAGTGGGGCCACCAATTTTTCTTCTTTATCTTGAATAAAACGCAAAAACTCCCTGCCACT
>CAYJJK010000203.1:0-2102 GCA_964370445.1 uncultured Oscillospiraceae bacterium
CCACGCAGATACGTTTTACCGTGTCTGCGTGGTGCCGGATTGTGTTTTGCAAGTCCCTTTCGTCTCTCATGCTATACCCTCTACAAAAGATTTTTGCAAAACAGTTTGCTTAGCGACTGTTTCGCCCCATACCCCTGCCACCGCCTGCACCCGTGCCGAGGTTATCGCATACGCCGTCACCGTCTGCGTCCACAAAAGAGCTGCCTTGTCCTCCGCCTCCGCCTGTACCCATGCCGAGGTTATCGCATGTACCGTCGCCGTCTGCGTCCACAAAAGAACTGCCTTGCCCTCTGCCACCGCCTGTGCCCGTGCCAAGGTTATCGCATGTACCGTCGCCGTCTGCGTCCACAAAAGAGCCACCTTGCCCTCTGCCTCCGCCTGTGCCCGTGCCACGCCCCCCCTGCGGACTACCTGCCGCCAAAACCGTTGTGCTCAAAAGGCTTGCCATAACGGCCACCACGGCCAAAGTTACCATCACTTTTTTCATTGTAGAACCCTCCTAAAATTAAATTGTGAAAACGTGTTTCACCTATAATACAATCCGCAGGAGGGAATCCTTTCAAAATGTTAGAAAAAAATCATCCAAAGTGATGCCCAAAATTAAGCGCATCCTTATCACGCTGAATGATTTGCGCTGTAAATTCCTTAAAATCAACTATAAACGTCCTGTTTTCAGGAGTCAAGACACAAAATGGGAGGATTTATGAAAGAAAAAACAAAATTTGCACTGTATCAGGAGGATGCAGAAACATGGCAGGATTGATTGTGAAAAGCCCCTACATCCAGTGTGGCGGCAAACAAAAGCCGGGTGGGTTCATGAAGTACATCGCCACCCGTGACGGTGTGGAAAAGCTGCCGATGCATGGTTTTGTGCACTACATTGGCACTCGACCCGGTGCCGAAAGGCTTGGCAAGCACGGTCTTTTCGGTGACTCAGAAATGGTGAACTTAGAAAAAACCATGACCGAAATAGATGGGTATACCGGAAATATTTGGACACATATTTTTTCGCTAAAGCGAGAAGATGCCGAGCGCCTCGGCTACAACAACGCAAAAACATGGCGGGACTTATTGAAAACACACCGAAATGAAATTGCCGAAGCAATGAACATTTCGGCAAACAACTTCCGTTGGGTAGGTGCCTTTCACAATGAGGGTGAGCACCCCCATGTGCATATGATGGCGTGGTCGAGCAACCCAAAAGAAGGTTACCTCAAGCAAGACGGAATTCGGAAAATAAAATCCAAGCTCACAAACAATATTTTTAAACAAGAGATGTTGCACCTCTATGAACAAAAAACGCACAGCCGTGATGAGCTTATCAAAGAGGCTCGAAAAGAAATGGGCGGCTTGATACGTGAGATGAAAAACGTTGCCGCCCATTGCCCTGAGGTAGAACAATTGTTGCTAGAGTTATCAACCCAGCTCGAAAGCGTTCAAGGTAAAAAAAGTTATGGCTATCTCCAAAAACCGCTTAAGTCTCTCGTGGATGAGGTAGTAAATCAAGTGGAAAAAATCCCTGTCGTTGCCGAATGCTATGCGCGGTGGCAAGGTTTGCAGGACGAGGTTGAGGGGTATTACGGTGGTAAACGCTACACGCCAAAGCCGCTGTCGCAAGAAAAAACTTTCCACGCGCTCAAAAATATGGTTATACGGGAAGCGGATGGATTGCGGTTTGGGGAGATTACTTTCGGGGATGCTAAAATCGACATGGTTCCAAGCGAAGAAAGTAGGTATTCACAGTCGTGTATGTTGGCGGTCACAAGAATATTTCAATGTATGGCAAACTTGTTTCAAGACAACACCCCGACTCCAAAATCGGCTGTTGATATGTCCGTTGATACAAAACTACGTCGAAAAACAAATGAGAAGAAGATAGCACAAGGGCAAAAAGTTGAGAGCCATGTACACGAGCAGTCGATATAAGCTTTGTCGCATTGGGTGAAATAATTCCATATGGGGTATAAACAAAACAGACACACATAATTTACGGTGTCTGTAAAGTTATAGCTCATATTTTTCGCTTCGCTTCGTTGCCGTGTCATATACCTCATCATCGGCTCTTGCTCCGATGACAACGACAAGCATAGCGGTATCGGTTT
>CAYJJK010000204.1:0-2093 GCA_964370445.1 uncultured Oscillospiraceae bacterium
CCACACCTGTTGCAACAGGTGGTCGCGCGAAAAAACAATGCCCGGGTTTTCCATAAAAAATTGCAATAGCTCAAATTCTTTGCGCGTTAAGGTAAGTGATTCTCCGTTTGCCTGAACACTGCGTCTTTCCGCATTTAAAGAAATGCTACCCACCTGAACAATGTGTGCTTCTTGTGTGGCTTGCCCGCTGCGACGCAGCAGTGCACGCACTCTTGAAACCAGTTCCATCATGCCAAAAGGTTTTGAAACATAATCGTCGGCACCGGCATCCAGGCCAATGACTTTGTCGTATTCGGTATCCTTTGCCGTTAGCAAAATCACCGGCAAATTTTGGGTTTTCTTTTCGGCTCTAAGATGGCGCAAAATGGAAAGCCCATCCTCTCCGGGCAGCATGATGTCCAGCAAAACCAGCTGTGGCTGCGTTTCTTGTAAGGCTTCATAAAATTCTGTAGCACAAGAAAAGCCCTTAGCTTCAAAACCGCTGGCGTTTAAGGTATACACCACAAGTTCACGGATATTTTCCTCATCTTCTACCAAAAAAATCAACATGTCTAGGCTCCCGTTTCCTCTTGAAAATCGTAGTATTCGCCGGTAACCGAAAAGTAAACCCACTTGGCAATGTTTACGGCATGGTCTGCCATGCGCTCAAAATGTTTCGACACCATCAGTAAATCGATAATGCCCTCTGCCTCGTGTGGTGAGGAAACAAGGCATTCTGCCAAGTATTTCTTTTGTTCATCAAACAGTTTATCCACTACATCATCGTGGCTTACAACTTGCATGGCCAGCTTTACATTGGCTTGCACATAGGCATCAATGCAATCGGTTACCATGGAAATGGTTTCAATAGCCATTCTCTTTGTTGCTGCACTTTCCATCTGGCGGTTTACATTGCCCAAAGAGGCAATTTCTGCAATATCGGCCGCTTGGTCGCCAATGCGCTCCATGTCCATGATGATTTTAAGTGAAGAGGAAACTTGGCGCAAATCTCTTGCCACCGGTTGCTGGCGCAGCAATAGCTTATAGCACATGCTTTCAATTTGATGCTGCTTTGTGCGAATATCCTCTTGGGCCATCTCGGCATTTTCGGCATTTTTCTTCTCGTTTTCTAAAAGTGCTTTTGTTGCGTTGGCAATGGCCGATTCACACAATGCGCCCATTTCGATGATGGCGGTATGTAAATGTTTGATTTCTAAATCGAAGCGGTTTCTCATTAGCCAAACCTCCCGGTGATATAATCCTCTGTGCGTTTGTCTTTAGGTACGGAGAATATGGCATCGGTTTCGCCATATTCCACCATTTCTCCCAAAAGGAAAAACGCGGTTTTATCGGAAATACGGGCCGCCTGTTGCATATTATGCGTTACAATTACAATCGTGTATTTCTTTTTTAATTCTACCGCAAGATCCTCGATTTTTAAAGTGGAAATTGGATCTAATGCACTTGTGGGCTCGTCCATTAAAAGCACTTCGGGTTCTACTGCAAGAGCTCTTGCAATGCAAAGGCGCTGTTGTTGCCCGCCAGAAAGGCCCAGTGCACTCTTTTTCAGGCGGTCTTTTGTCTCCTCCCAAATGGCGGCATCGCGTAAAGACTTCTCTACAATATCGTCTAGTTTTGAACGGTTTTTAATGCCATGTGTGCGCGGGCCGAAAGCGATGTTGTCGTAAATGCTCATCGGAAATGGGTTTGGCTTTTGAAACACCATGCCCACACGCTTTCGAAGTTCGTTTACATCGGTTTGTGTATTGTAAATGTCTTGGCCATCCAGCAATACAGAGCCCTCGATGCGGCAGCCTTCCACAAGGTCGTTCATGCGATTGAGGCACTTTAAAAGCGTGGATTTTCCACAGCCGGAAGGCCCGATCAATGCTGTAATTTCCATTGGTTTTACATTCATTTCCACACTGTGGAGCGCCTTAAAATCCCTATAATAAAGGTCAAGGTCTTTAATTTCAAATTTAGACATCACTGCCTCCCGCACTTTTCCTGATTTTTTTGGCAACCCAAGCCGAAACAATATTGATGACAAGCACCAAAAGAAGCAACACTACAGCTGTGGCGTACGCTTCGTTTACATGCAGGCCTTCACTAGA
>CAYJJK010000205.1:0-2033 GCA_964370445.1 uncultured Oscillospiraceae bacterium
TTTGGGCGGGGTACTTCGCCGGGTGAGGACATTGCACCACCGACCACACAAAATCCCCTAGCAAGCAAATTTGAGCCGTACAAGGGCAAGCGAAGAAAGGCAGGAACCGGCTGTGTCAGCAAAATAAGCGAACATTTGTGGGAAGGGCGATATTCGCCAACGTGGATTGACGGCAAAAAATTATCGCGGAATGTCTATGCGCACTCACCGGAAGAATGTGAAGAGAAACTAGCGGTGCTGGTAGCCCAAATGCAGGCAGAGCTTGCAGAACTGCGGTCAAAAATTGATACAGTGTAAACAAAGAAATGCTGCAAATTTATATGCTTTCGATATAGTTATACTTTTGCTGTAAAATTCAAAGGATGGCGACCCCGCAACCTCCCCATTTTTGATGCTGTGGCCATTTCCTCGCCATATGTCCCGTACTTTATATTGTTTCCCATAGATACGTGTAGGCAAATCATGATACACTCAAAGCAGAAACCCATTCTCTCTCCATCCCAAATGACAAACTGAAAGGAAATTCATCATGCTCAAAACCATCGTTAGACCCTCACGGGATTTGCGCAACCACTATGCAGAGCTTGCCACCATTGTAAAAGAGCACAATCATGTCATCATCACAAACAACGGCAAAGGGGAAGCGGTTCTCATCGGCATCGAAGATTATGCCTTATATGAGGAATTTTTGCACCATCGCCACATTGCGCAGGAGCTTGCCAAGGCCAAAGAGCAGGCCGGGCAAGCAGACACAAAGTGAGTAGAACACAAGGCCGTTTGGCAGATGCTAAGGGAGACATATGGGTTATAATATTCGGTATCTGCCACTGGCCATAGAAGATATCCACGCAATTTCGGACTATCTCTCCAAATTCTACGAAAGCACCTTGCCCAATTTTTTAAACGCACTCGAAACGCAAATATCCGGTTCATAGCGCTTCCCCAGCTCTATGAAAAGTATGAATTTGATGGTTTTTATAGGAAAATCGTAGTGGGAAACTACCTTGTGTTTTACCATGTCAATGAAGAAAATCATTCTATCGACATTCACCATATTTTACGCGGGACACAGGATATCGAAAACACTCTCTAAGCATGGTTTTGCCAATGCCGCCGCCCAACCCTATCCACCCGCCCCAAGGCACAAAAAAACAACGAAACCACACCTAAAAGCACAGTATTTACAATTGACACCCCCTGCATTTTTATGCTACAATTTATTTTGTTTATTTAGATTTAAATTGGTAATCAATTTACAAAAAGGGTTGGTGGAGGACATATGAAAAAGAGGACGCTAAAAAGCAAAATTTTGTCGAGTGTGCTTGCCCTGTGCATGGTGGCAGGGCTTTTGCCGCTTGCCGCCTTTGCAGAGGATACACAGCACACAGACAACAAAACCATCACGGCAGTAACGCCGCTGGAGGAAGCGGTGGCAAACCAAAGCATTGAGGTGAACGGCACGCCCACTGTGCCGGACTTCTTAAACGTGACGGTGACAAGCACCGCCGCAGACGGCAGTGAGACCGCTGCGCCGCAAGACATAGCGGCCACATGGCAAATTGCAGACGGGCAAACGCTTGCCGCGGCGGGCAACGTGCACTACACGGCAAGCCTTGCCGCGGGCAGCCCTGCCTTGGCAGAGGGTGTTATTTTGCCCCAAATTACAGTGACAGTGACAGACCCCTCCACGGAACCCCCCACAGAAGAAACACCCACCGAACGCACCATTCTAAGCGTGGAAGCGCCGGAGCCCATCGAGATAATACAGGGTGCCGAAATGACACAGCCCACCTTGCCGGAGGTTCTCACGGCCACGATAGCGGACGAAGCGGAAACCACCGATGTGCCCGTCACTTGGGCCATCAAGAATGATACCACATTTTCCACGGAAAGTACTGCCTCTTTTTACTACACGGCCACCCTTGCGCCGGATAGCGGTTTTGTTTTGGGGGCCGATGTTGCCCTGCCAGAGCAAGTGGTGCTGGTGAACCCCGCAGAGGGAGAGCCGGCCGGTGCGCCACAGCTTGTGGCAG
>CAYJJK010000206.1:0-2012 GCA_964370445.1 uncultured Oscillospiraceae bacterium
TGGTAAGCTATCATGGGCATAACGAATACGAGCGTAGCAAAGGAATTTTAGCACGGCTTGAAGCCGGCGAAAGCTGTGCTCTTTGTAGCGATGCAGGTTTGCCGGCCATCAGCGACCCCGGCCAAGTGCTGGTGCAAGAGGCAAAAGAGAGAAACCTTTGCGTGGTTCCCATTCCGGGGCCTAACGCGGCTTTAACCGCATTGTGCGCCTCTGGCCAGGACACCACCCGCTATGTTTTTGAAGGTTTTTTACCGCAAAACCGCAATGCCCGTTTAGAGCGCCTTTCCTATTTGCAAGAGGAAGAGCGCACCATGTTATTTTATGAGGCTCCACACAAACTGGGCAAAACCTTGCTGGACTTACAAACAGCTTTTGGCGGCGAGCGCAGCATTAGCCTTTGCCGAGAACTTACAAAAGTTCATGAAGAAATTATAAAAACAACGATAGATCAAGCCGCTTTACACTATGCTACAGAAAAACCACGTGGCGAATTTGTGTTGGTGGTGGCCGGAAGAGAAAAGCTGGCTGCCGCGCCCCTTAAAAGCCTAGAAGAGGTAGCAAGCTTGGCGTTAGAGCTTCCTTTAAGTCTTTCTGCGGCAGCCAAAAGCGCAGCTTTTGAAAGCGGATACCCCAAAAGCGCTGTTTACAAAGAGATGCTTTTGCAAAAGAACGCACGTGAAAACCAACAGTAAAACCCATTTTTTGATGGTTGCATACAGGGAGGTGAACCATTTGAAAGTGCTGATCTTTAGCGATACACATGGTGCTATCAAGCCAATGCAAGAGATCATTAACCAAGAGAATGATGCCAAAATATGCTTTCATCTTGGAGATGGTGTAGAAAAACTGATCCCCTTGCAAGCTAAAAACACCGCCATAAAATTTTATGGCGTGCACGGAAATTGCGACAGCTACGGGCCTCCACGAGAACTGATTTTACCTTTAAAAGGCCAGCTTTTGCTTCTTACCCATGGAGATTGTTTTCGTGTAAAAGAGGGGTTGTCGCTTTTTTGGGAGCACGCACGCCAACACAACGTTGATATCGCTTTATTTGGCCACACACACCGCCCTTTTTATGAGCTCAAGAATGGTATTCACCTATTTAACCCAGGCTCACTTACCAAACCTCATTATGGGCAACAAGCCAGCTACGGTTTGCTTCATTTGAAAAAAAATGAAATGCCACAATTTGAAATTAAATGGCTAAAATAACCATCCCCCGGCTTAGCCGGGGGATGGTTATTTTTTAGTACCTATAAAACTATTGAATGGTAGTCGGGCTTACAAACTCGTAATTCTCGCCATAGCTTACTTCCATGTTCTCCATAATTGTGGTTATTTCTTCACTTAGCCTTGTTTGCACTAACGAATCCACTTCAAATTCAGCACTTCCACCCTCTTCAAAAGCCGCTGTGTTAAGAGGCTCTCTGCGGATAATATGATAGCCAAATTCAGTTTCCACCACCTCGGATATGGTGTTTGGCTCTAGGGCTTTTGCCGCCTCGTAAAATGCCTCTGTCATCACGCCTTCGCCAAAGGTATACCCCTCCGGACTGCTTTCCATGCCGGGGTCCGATCCATAATCTACCACCATTTGGTCAAACATCTCAGTGGTATCTAAACCGGCGGCTTCTGCCTCTCTTAGCTGGGCCAATAAATCCTCTGCAAGCAACATGGCTTGCTCTGCCATCTCTTCTGCGCTTAATTCTGTAGCCACGCTGGTAGATTGCGGTGCCACCGATGAAGAAACCAGCTCGCTTGTTGCTTCTTGTGCAACCGATGTGGCAACACTGTCATCTTGTGGTAGCACAGAGCTTGTTGCCATGCTGGCTGTATCAGTAACTTCACTGCCAATGCTATCTAAAAGGTCTTCTTCTGCCGTGGGCGCCTCTTGTGTAAACGCATCAGGGCTAATTAAGATGTGTTTTGCTGTGATGAAATTGCTCTCTAAATCCGCTTCAATTTCCGCTGTATATTCCTCCGTCAGCGCCTCTTGTGTTTTTTGCATCAGC
>CAYJJK010000207.1:0-1997 GCA_964370445.1 uncultured Oscillospiraceae bacterium
GAGGGTATAGGCAAATAATTTTGTATGCGATTTTTACTAATAAACAAATATTTGGCTGAAGTGTTATTGATAGATGTTAGTTCCTGGTTTTTTGCATACTCCATAATTTGAGCCTTTAGCTTATAACTTTCCATAAAACTGATGAGATATGGGCAAGACTTGACATAGTCCAATGGTACATTTTTATAACGTACATGTTTTCCTTTTTTCTCGGCTTTTTCGAAAATTTCATCAAGCACACTTTGCATATAAGAATAGGATAGTATGTCTCCTTCCGATATTTCAATTTCAGATGCGCCACTGTCATCTATAACACCTGTGCTGATTCTCTCGGTTCTGCACACGCCCCCATAGAGCGCATTTTCTGCTTTGTTTTTTCTTGTGAGAAGAAGCGAAAATTCACCATCTCCAAACTCACAAAGTGAATTTGAATATTCTTGCCACACTGTTTTAAATCCATTCATCACATTTTTTTCGTAGAATAAAAATTGCATCAATTCCATAAATTCACTGTAATGCTCTGAGGTATCATCTTCTGAAATTTCCTCTAGAGTTGAGTATGGTTTATATGGTGTAGCTGATAAAAGCAGAACTTTCATTTCTTTATTATGCAGAAACTTCCGAGTTAGCATTCCTTGCTCATCTTGGCTTTCTTCAGAGTTAATCAAATCTCTAAATCGCTGGAACTCATCCATTACCACAAGGTCCGGCTCCAATTTTTCAAGACTTATCTCAGCAAAAATCTTGCGCAGTTTATTGATGATGGGTCTGCTCTCTCTTTTTCTTGTGGCTTTTGGCAAATGTAAAACTCGAAAGAGTTCCGATATGAAATCAGAGCTTTCATTAAGCCTTTTTTCAAGTTCGCTTCCGATGCTTTCGAGGTAGTTGCTACCATTCGCATCGCATTCTAAAACACGCTTTTCATATTCACCTATATACCAATCCCAGGACTTCTCGGCATCATATGCCATCATGGTTTTCAAGGCATTCTCATTTTCCGCAAATATACTTTGTCTTCTAAGGTGCGCATACATAAGCGCCCTTTCCGTTTGGCTACCGCAACCCGAGGTCATGGAAAAAGATGTAGCAGGGGTCATGGGTATGAGCTGCTCGTATTCATGGTCTTTTCCGGCACTTTGATAAATTTTGAGGTGCTGCATAGAAAGTCTACTCTCTGACACGTTCATCAAATCGTTTATACCAAGCTTTTTAGCATTTTGGTTTGCAATGTTAATGTTTGAGCAAATATAAATCACTTTGAAATGATCATCATTTTTTTCGGTTTTATGCCAATGTGCCACTTGCTTTATTACATCACTTGCAATTATCGTTTTGCCAAGCCCCACTTCATCTGCAAGCAAAACTCTGTTTTGTCCACTTTTAAAAATCTCCAATATACGGTTAGATGTAGCTTTTTGAAAATCTTTAGGCTTCATCATTTTACTCATTTCGAAAGCCTCCTAACCACCGATTGAAATTTTGTGTACATATCTTTAAATTCATCTGTAACGACATCGGCATCCAGCCTTTTTGTTAAATCTGATATCTCTTTTAATCGGCAAGGATTTTGGTGTGCAATTTTAAGCATCTTTTCGTACAATCCGTCCGTAATTAAACACTGCTTTGCTTTATCTCCAAGTCCCAACATGTCGCTTTGTTCATACTCTGCTATTGAAGCAGCATAATCTTCTGAAAGCATAAACGATACATACATAAGAAATTTTGTTTTTGTGTCAATGATTCCTTTGTAAATTGCATTGTCACGCTCAGCTTGTGGCATACCTTTCGTTTCTATTTTTACAACGTTTTTTTTGCCCTCGACTGATACTGTGTAGAATACACTGAGCTCTTTTAGCAATAAACCCTTGAAAAATGTTTTTTGCTCTAAGTTTGTTATTAAATCTTGCCTATACAATGGTGCTATTTGCACTTGCTTTTGCAAATCACATTTTCTTGCACTTACAGTCAAATCGTATTTTCCATCTACCTCTACAACT
>CAYJJK010000208.1:0-1827 GCA_964370445.1 uncultured Oscillospiraceae bacterium
GAAAGCGAGGTGGCTTAGTTGTTCCCATTCAAAAAACAAACCATCTTTTCACGGGAAGATATGCATATGCAAAGAGAGGGGGCCGCAGAAGGCGGTCTCCTCTGCGTTTGGGGTGCCCCCGGCACTGGAAAAACCACTTTGGCTTGTAAAATTGCAAAGTATATCTCCGAAAAAAGGCAAAATGTCATTTTGCTTCTTTGCGACGCCACGGCCCCGATGGTGCCCTGCATCGTGTCGCCGTCTGAACTCGAAGTCGAAAAATCCCTCCATAGCATCTACGCCAGCCACAACATAAGCGAAGCCCTCGTGAAATACAACATGATTACGCTCAAACGAAATGGGCGCATCTCCATCCTCGGTGTTCTCAAAGGGGAAAATGAGATGGATCATGCCACCTGCACGCCGGAACAGGCCACGCAACTTCTCTTCTGCCTACGTGAAATTGCCCCTTTTTTGATTGTCGATTGTACGAGTTATCTTTCGGGAGATGTGCTGTCCTCCATTGCCCTTCGCGATGCAGACAACGTCCTGCGCCTTGTCTCCTGCGATTTGAAATCCATCAGCTACCTTTCCAGCCAGTTGCCCTTGTTTCAGAGAAGCGGCTTCGAGTTCGACAATCACTACAAGGTGGCAAGCAATGTAAAACCACATCACAACGAGGAACAAATGAGTACGGCGCTCGGTCGCTTGGCGTTCAGCGTTCCGCATTCCCCCGAAGTAGAGGAACAATATTTGCAGGGCAATTTGCTCTCTGAGCTCACGATGAAGAACAGCCGAGCCTTTCGCAAAGAGGTGCAGAAGATAACGAGGGAGGTGTTTAACCTTTGATGCTGGGTGAAAAAAATAGCCACTCGCTATTTCAGCCGCTGAATGCAGAAACTGCAAAACCTGTGGAATCTGTGGCTTCATTTCCGAGAGAAGATATTCCAAACACAGAACCACCCAAGGAAATAAAAGCAGACAAAGTCATCGACAAAGCCCCCCTTACAACCTCCAGAAACCACGAGAAAAAAGGACTTGATTTCGAGAGCAAGTCGCATGGATTGTTCTTCACAAAAACCGAAATTTGGGAATATGCCGATGTTCTGAAAGCCGTGCAAGAATATATGTCCGACCATTATTCAGGGCTCCTCACCGATGCGCAAGGCGGCGGCAACAAAGCGCACATCACACGATATATCGGGAAGTTCCTGCAAGACAAGGGAATTGCCGTGGAGGGCAAAACCACCGAGGAACTCATCGCCGATATCTACACCGAAATGGCAGAATATGGCTTTCTAACGAAATATATCTTTGGGGAAAACATAGAGGAAATTGACGTAAATTCGTGGCGAGACATTGAGGTGCAGTATTCTAACGGCACAACGGTGAAATTGGATGAGCGTTTCGACAGCCCCGAACACGCGGTCAACGTCATTCGGCGAATGCTCCATGTCAGCGGCATGGTGCTGGACAATGCACAACCCGTGGTGCTTGGGCATCTTTCCAAAAATATTCGCATCGCCGTGATGAAAACGCCTGTCGTGGACGAGGATGTCGGCATCGCGGCTTCCATCCGCATCGTGAACCCCCAATCAATGGGAAAGGAGGATTTTGTAAACGGCGGCACGGCCACCGAAGAAATGCTCAATTTTCTTTCTACCTGCGTTCGTTACGGTGTTTCGGTGTGTGTGGCCGGTGCCACCTCAAGCGGCAAAACCACGGCTCTCGGATGGCTTCTCACGACCATCCCGGATGGCAAGCGCGTGTACACTATTGAGAACGGATCGCGGGAACTCGACCTCGTGCGCACCGATGAAAACGGCAAGGTGACAAACTCTGTTGTGC
>CAYJJK010000209.1:0-1818 GCA_964370445.1 uncultured Oscillospiraceae bacterium
TGGTGAGGGTTTCGCCGTTTAAAAGGCCGCCGAAACTCACGTCTGCCGTGGCATCGGTGATGCCGTTGTACGCACGGCTTTGCGCTGTGGCTCCCGTGATGGTAAGGGTGGCTCTTTGGATGGTGTAGGTTGCAGTTTGCGTGCCACCGCCGCCGATGTAATTGGTGCCCGCCGTTGTGTCGTACACACTGTTTGCGCCCAAGGAGGGTACCGTTACGGTGAGGGTATAATCGCCTGCGTTTGTGGCGGTGTTGCCGCTTAGGGTGTATGTGCCGGGTGTAAGGGTTGCGCTGCCCAGCTTCACGGTCACATTTTGCGTTTGCTGTGTGCCGTTGTAGGTTAAAGCAGGGTTTGGCGTTATGCCGATTGTGGGTGTTGCGGAGCTCATGGCAATTTTGACATAGTTTGACCCTGAGATATAATTCTCGCTGAGCGTTCTTGCTGTTGCACTGCTCTTTGTTGCGCCTGCCGTGATGGAAACGCTGTAAAATTGGCCAGCCGATGGGTTGGGCAGTGTATAGGTGGGGGGTGCTGAAAGCGCCCGTGCGTTACCGCTGCCCATGGCTGTTACCGTGCCACCCATAATTTCAATTGGGTCGCCAGTTGAACTACCTTGGCCGGCACCGATGCCCGTACCGCCATTGTTAGCTGTGGCTGTTACACTGCCGCCTGTGATTTTAACCGTGCCACCTGCACCACCATAGCCGCCGCCGATGCCGGCACCGCCAAAGTTACCCTCGGCCACCACCGTGCCGCCGGAGATGGTAACCGTGCCGCCGCCAACACTATTGCCGCCGCCGATGCCGGCGGCGCCGCTGATGTCCATAGCGCTCGAGCCACCCGTGGCGTGTAGGCTGCCGGAAGAGTTTTCCGTGATGTTTAGTGTGGCACCGTTTGGTACCTGTAGGCCGGCATAGTCAGCGCTACTTTGTAAGGTGCTGGAGCCAAACAAGGTGAGGTTCACCACCGAAGTGTCTCGTATGTCAAAGGCTGGCTTGCCGGTTGCATCTATGTTTGCGTTTTTTAAGGCGACATAATGTGTGCCGCTTAGCACCGTGACAGTGTATGTGTTGGTGATGCCCGTGAGGGTTACGGTGCCTGTGTAGGCTTGCCATGAGTTATCTGCACCCGTGTAAGAAATTTGTGTTTCGCCGCTATCCATCCGCAAATACACAGAAGTGCCGCTTAGGTATACAGTGGGGTTTTCGTTGCCGATTTGTGGGAAAATAGTGCCACCGCCGCTTATTTTACCGATGGTGTTTATTGTGCCATAGTTGTAGACACTGCCCTCGTTTGCAACGCCGCCATTATCAGCAATGGTTAAGGTGGCACCGCCTGCCACAACAAGAGCTCTGCCGCTTGGGATGGTAAGGGTTGTGCCGGCTGGCACATTGAGGGTTTTGCCTGCGGGGATGGTGATGTCTGTGCTTAACACCGGGTTGCCGTACACTTGGCCGCTAGTGCTGTTATTCTCGAAAAAAAGGCCGCTCCAAGGGTTGGAAGCACTATTCGTCTTTCCGGACGTATCCGAAATAGACGAGGCAATGATGAGCGCACTGCCGGGGGTGGCACTGCTGGCTTGGGTTTGGAAAGTGCCTGCGTCACCTGGGCTGCTGCCGATGCCTGCGCCGATGCCTGCGCCGCCTTTGTGACCGCCCGTGGCCGTTACTGTGCCGCCCGAAATGGTGATGCTGCCGCCTGCGCCGCCCTCGCCACCACTACCGCCGCCGCCGCCGCCGATGCCCGCGCCGCTGCCGCTGCTTGTGGCCGTCACCGTGCCGCCCGAGATGGTGATGTTGCCGCCTGCGCCGCCGGTGT
>CAYJJK010000210.1:0-1813 GCA_964370445.1 uncultured Oscillospiraceae bacterium
CGCCCCACAAAATAGGTGAGCATGCTCAAACCACACCTAATTCTTCCTTTGCAGGCGTTGGCACGAGAACTACCCCAATATCTCGTGCAGGCAGGGGCACAAGCACTAAAACCACCGCCAATTCTATTCGCACAAGTACTCGTATCAAAAATATGGCTCGTTCTGTGCGCACAAGTAGCAGTGTTAAAACAGCCGCCAATTCTGCCCGTGCCAGCGCTAAGGGAACAGCAAAAACGGTACAAACCACCGCCAAGACAGCACAATCTTCGGCCAAGGCCGCACAGGCGGCAGCGAAAGCGGCGGCAAGGTCGGCAAAGGTGGCGGCGAAAGCCACCGCAAAAACCGTGTCCACCACGGTGAAAGTGACGATTAAAGCCGTCGGTTTGGCCGCAAAAGCCGCCGTGCTTGCCTTGAAAGGTCTCATTGCTGTCATCGCCCTAGGCGGCTGGACGGCGGTTCTTGTCATACTCCTTGTTTGCCTTTTGGCGTTTGTCCTCTCCTCCAGCTTTGGCATATTTTATGCGGATGAGCCAAGCGATGCAAACGCTGTGCCCATAACCCGGGCGATGAGCGATATTTCCTATGATTTTTATGCAGAAATCGACCGTTTGCAAGAACAGCACAGCGCCGACAGGGTGGAAATGCAGGGCGAGCAGGCCATCGACTGGAAAGAATTGTTGACGGTGTTTTCCGTGAAATCTTCTTCAGAGGGTAGCCCCATAGCGCAGATGACACCCGAAAATGTTTCGCTTTTGCAAGCCGTTTTTGACGATACCGTGTCTCTTACCTATGAGGTGGAAGTTGTGGAAACAGAACCACCGCCCGAAGAAGAACAGCCAAATCCCGATGATGAAAGCGAGGATGATGAGAATGAAAATGAAGAAAATGTCGAGGAACCGCCTGTTACTGAAACCGTTTTAATCGTCACGATAGAGCAAAAACCCTACACCGAGATGATGTCGGTGTACGGTTTTGATAGTGACCAAACGGAACTGGTGGAACTTTTGTTATCCGACCAATTCGATGGCATTTGGGCGGAAGTGCTCGGCGGCTTTATGCAGGGCAGCGGGCAAATCATTGTCAGCGGTGCCGACGTTATCCCCACAGGGCGGTTTTCCTATCCCTTGCCGGACACTTTTACCATATCCTCCTATTTTGGTTGGCGAGAAAACCCGTTTACAGGTGAGGAAGAATTTCATAACGCCATAGACATTGCCGCGCCGCAAGGCACACCCATACTTGCCGCAGACGACGGCGTGGTGACGGTGGCAAACGGCACAGACTCTTGGGGAGGCAGCTATGGTTACTATGTAAAAATACAGCACAGTGACGGCTACGAAACACTGTATGCACATTGCTTTGCCATTGCCGTAACGCAGGGGCAAACGGTACAGAAAGGCGAGGTGATTGCCTATGTTGGCACAACGGGTAGCTCAACGGGTGACCATGTGCACTTTGAGGTGGCAAAAGATGGCACAGATGTAGACCCACTTTCGTTTTTTAGGCAGTAGAAAAAGCGGGCAATACAGCGTTAAATGCGTGTTGCCCGCTTTTAGTTTTATTTGTAAGATGCTCTTTAAATTCCTGTTCTAATTTTCTAAATTGTGGCAATTGCAAATGCATTTCAAAAACGCTTATATGAGGAAATCAAAAATGGATTGCAAGGGGGTATTTGCTCTTCGTTGTCGGTGAGGCCTTGGGTTTTGACGCTGATCTGGCACCACCCTCCCCCTTTGGATAAAGGTTTATCCACTTACGATATCAAAATAAGATTTTGATGTAAGTTTATAGATAACGGCATACAAAACGGCAA
>CAYJJK010000211.1:0-1806 GCA_964370445.1 uncultured Oscillospiraceae bacterium
GCTTGTGAAAGAAAAAGAAGGCGAAGCAGCTTTCTTAATGCGCTGGCTGGATGTGGCGGCCTATCAATAACATTTTGCAACAGGCATAAAAACCAAAACGTAAGCAAATTACATATGCAAAATACCCACCCAAATAAGGCCTCATTGGTTTGGTGGGTATTTTGTTATCTAGCAAGGAGTTGCTGTAAAATGAAACTGACCGTATGTATTGGAAGTTCTTGCCATCTAAAAGGAGCGCGGCAAGTGATAGAACAATTGCAACAATTGGTAAAAGAAAAAAATATAGAAGAGCAGGTAGAACTATGTGGCACCTTTTGCCTTGGCAACTGCCAAAGAGGTGTATGTGTGCAAATAGACGAGCAAATTTTTTCGGTGTTGCCCAAAACAACCATACATTTTTTTGAAACAGAAGTGCTATCAAAAGTGCACATATAGGTGGTGATGAAATGGCAGAACATTTGCGCCTTAAAAAATCAAATTGCAAAAATTGCCACAAATGCATTCGCAATTGCCCTGTAAAATCCATTCGTTTTTCTGGTGGGCAGGCCAACATTGTTGCAGATGAGTGCATTTTATGTGGCCAATGTTTTGTAAATTGCCCGCAAAATGCAAAAGAAATTTCAAGCAGCATTGAAAAGGTGAACACCCTTTTGCAGGCACATGATACGGTGGTGGTTAGCATTGCACCTTCTTTTGTGGCAACCTACCAAGAAAGTGGTATTGAAGCTGTGCGCGGGGCCTTAAAAGAGTATGGTTTTTTTGATGCTGAAGAAACCGCCCTTGGTGCCACCCTTGTAAAGAATGAATATAACCGCATATTAGAACAAGAAAAGCCGCCTATGCTTATCAGCTCGGCTTGCCATTCGGTAAATTTACTCATTCAAAAATATTATCCCGGTGCTCTTTCATATCTTGCACCAATCCTTTCTCCCATGCAAGCTCATGCGCAAAATATAAAGAAACGAATTCCAACTGCAAAAGTGGTTTTTATTGGCCCCTGTGTTGCCAAAAAGGACGAGGCTGACACCTATGATGATTATGTAGATGCAGTGCTAACCTTTGAAGAGCTCGGCCGTATGCTTTGCACGAAAAACATTTCGGTGCCACACGAGCAAGACGAAAACAATCACAGTCGTGCGCGTTTTTTCCCCATCACAGGAGGCATCATCCAAAGCATGATTCAAAAACCGAGTGGCTATACCTACATGGCTGTTGACGGCGTGGAAAATTGCATACAAGCACTTGAAAATATTCAAAAAGGCGAGATGGAACGATGTTTTTTGGAATTATCTGCCTGCAAGGGCAGTTGTATCGGAGGGCCGGTTTTACAAACAGAGCAGCATAAGCCAGTAAGCCATTATGTGCGTGTAAGCCGTTATGCCGGAGTTTTGGATTTTCCCTTGGTAAAAGAAGAAAACACATGTTTGCACAAAGAAATGTTGCCACAACTTACACAAAGCCTATGTCCTTCGAAAGAAGAAATAACAAGCGTTTTGAAAAAGCTTGGAAAAACGTCAAAGATGGATGAATTGGATTGTGGATCTTGCGGATACAATTCTTGCAGAGAAAAAGCGGTTGCCGTGCTGCAGGGAAAGGCAGATTTAACGATGTGTCTCCCTTTTTTGATGGACAAAGCCGAAAGCATGTCCGACAACATCATTAAAGATTCGCCCAGTGCAATTGTGGTGCTAAACGAGCGATTTGAGGTGCAAAAAATCAACACGGCTGCCTTAAAGCTGATGAATATTCGTAAAGAGGAAGATGTGCTGGGGGAAGCGGTGGTGCGCATTTTAGACCCAACCCCCT
>CAYJJK010000212.1:0-1791 GCA_964370445.1 uncultured Oscillospiraceae bacterium
CAAATTCAGTGCTTGGTAAGACAATGTAGGCATTTTTCGCCCTTATTTCAAGTAGGAAAATCTTATGCTTCACGCACACTCTTAACGCCCAAAAATTTCGTTGAAAATGCCACAAATCACAGCGGTGTTACCCTTGTTTTAGCATTTAAAACAAGGGCAATGTCTGCTCATAAAACACTTCTTTCTTTACACAAAAATAGCGGCCTGTGAAGCTCACAGGCCGCTACCATATTTATGCCGATTGATTCTCTGCATTCTGTTTTTTGAGTAATTTCCGTTCGCTCCACCTGCGTGTTCTCTCTCTTTGATACGCTCGCCGCAACCTATCTTTTTCCATTTTTTCAAGTTCTTCGGCGGTAGGTTCGGGTGTGGGTGTATCAAATTTTCCGATGAATTTCAAGTGGATTTCTACCTCTTGCACTCTGTCACCGGTGGATTTATCAGGCGCGTGAATCATGATTTTTTCGATAAACTCGTTTATCATGGGTGTTGTCAGCGCCGAAAAATCTGTATGGCGTTTGGCCAAATCAAGAAAACTTTGCACTCTGTCAGTGTCGTTTTTAAAAATGTTTAGCTGAGATTCATTGTCTGAAATCTGCGTTTCTAAAACCACTTGCTCTTTCTCATATTCGGCGGATAGCATTTCAAATCGCTTTTCAGAAAGTTTATCGGTGGCATAACTTTCATAAAGTTTTTTGATTAAGCCGTCCAGTTCCGCACTTCGTTTTTTCGCCTTGGTCACCTTGCGTTTTAGCTCTTTTGCTTCTTCTTTTTGGCGAACTTTGGAAGCCTCTCGCACCTTTTGTACAAACTCTGCTTCATTGGAAATTGCATATTCGCTTGCCATTTTTATCGTGTCCAAAATCAAGATGCGAAGCGATTTTGTGTTGATGTAATGAGACTTGCATTGTGTGTCGGTATAGTGGTGGGTTAAAGAATACGCAGAGCACTCGTAATGGTCATAAGGGTAAAGTCCGCTTATGGGGTCAAGGCCACCATTCTCTTTTTTTGCTTGCTTTCTGCCTCTGTGGTTGTATAACTTCGCCCCACAATCCGCACAAAAGAGAAGTCCTGTCAATGGGTTTGCGAAGCCTATCTTATCGGTGCGTTTCACCGTTTTTCTGAGTTTTTGAGCCAGTTCCCATGTCTCTTCGTCCACAATTGCTTCATGTGTATGCTCGAAAATCGTCCACTCTTCGGGCGGTCGTTTAATCGCCGTTTTATCTTTGTACGACTCTTTATAAGAACGAAAATTCACCGTGTGTCCCATATATTCAGGCTTGGATAGAATCTGCGCGACCGTCGTACTGGGCCAATCATAAGGGCGGGTTGTGTGAAGCTCCTTTTGCATTGTTCCCTGCCCACGTTTTGCAAGATAATAGGAGGGCTTTTCGACTTTCTCATCACGCAATCGATTGGCAATTTGCTGAGGGCCATAGCCCTCAATCGTCAACCTGTAAATTTTTTTAACAACCGAGGCCGCTTCTTCATCCACAATACGCTTGTGTTTATCCGCGGGGTCTTTGCGATACCCGTAAATGGCATGGTTTGTTGTGGGCTTGCCCGAGTTTCCTCTTGCCTGATAAGCGGCGGTTTGCTTTCTGCTACAATCACGCAAATACCACTCACTCATGATGTTTAGAAACGGAGCAAATTCTCCGCTGTTTTTATCATTGCTGTCAATGTTGTTTGAAATCGCGATAAATCTCACATTGTGCTCGCGAAACAACACCTCGGTGTAGAATCCTGTTTGCAGATACTCTCGACCGATCCGGCTTACGTCCTTGGCGA
>CAYJJK010000213.1:0-1779 GCA_964370445.1 uncultured Oscillospiraceae bacterium
ACGTTATGCTTTTCGTAGCCAAGATGCTCGTCCATCTCTGCTTCCAGCATTGATTCTAGCATCCCCGCAAAGAGGGTCTTCAGCTTTTCGCTGGCCTCTTCTGGGCTATGGTACTCTTTTCCGAGTGCCTCTACTAAAGCTTTTTCAGTCTCGTTCATCTTTTTCATCTGTTATCTCTCCTTTATGAGAGATTGTACCATTTACACAGTTTTTGGGACAGCCTCGAGCTAAAACACTCATTTATACGCAATTTCAAAATAGTCCAAATACTCTTTAAATTCATCCTGCGCCGAAAGGCAAGTGTCAATAAGAAAGCCTTTTTCGTTTGTCCATTCTTTAAGCCAACGATAGTAAAATAGCTTTAAGCGTTCATCAATTATAAACGGAACAATATTGTTTTTCAAGCACTCTTTTAACAAAATAAGCCTGCCAACACGGCCGTTTCCATCTTGGAAAGGGTGGATTTTTTCAAAGTGATAATGAAAGTCAATCAAGTCTTCTATCGTTTTACTTTTATTGCCCTGATAGGAGTTGAGCAAGGCTTTTATTTCGCTTGATACAAGCTCTGGTGCGGTAGTTTGTGCACCGCCAACTTCATTCGGCATTTTCTTATAATTGCCAACTACAAAATACTCTTTTCTTGAATCACTCGTGCCGTTTTTTAAAGTTGCGTGCAATTTTTTAATAAACATTTCGCTTAAATTAGCGTTAGCGCTTTCAATTATCATGTCAATGCATCTAAAATGGTTTGCTGTTTCTACAATATCGTCCACATTTATAACATCGTTTTCTATGCCAATGGTGTTCGTTTCATAAATATATCGTGTTTGGTCGTGCGTTAAACGGCTGCCCTCAATGTGGTTTGAGTTATACGTCAGCTCAATTTGCAACTTGTGATATATGCCGCCTGTTATTTTTGAACTTTTTTCTAACTGCAATATTTCGAGCAGTGTGGCAGCGTTTTTATCAGATCTGCTTTTTCTGCTGGGCTTTTCTGCCGTTTCGGGTATGTTCCATGTTTTGCCTGTCAAAAATGCACCCTCAATTCTGCCAGTATTGCAGTAATTACGGATATTTCGCTCTGACATATTCCATTTTTTTGCTATTTGAGCAACTGATAATAGTTTCATCGTGCCACCTCACTTATGTGTATATAATACCACGTTATCGGAAAAATAACAAGAATAATTCAACGCAATAGTTATCGTTATTTAGCCTATAAGGGCGGTAAAAACTGTATTTTCGGCTTATATAGCCTATAACACATAGCACTATTTTGCCGATAAAATATGGATATAATAGCTATTCGGTAGTTTCAAAAACAAAAAATGACTCACGCAATAACATAAAATTACGGTAAGCCATTTTTTATTATTTTCTATTCCTCCACATACTCTTTAACATTAAAATCATCAATGGCATCATATTTGCCCCCGAAACTGGGCTTGTTATCTTGCGTATGCTCGTCACCTATCAGTCGGCTTTCGGCCTCTTCTTCGCTGTCTGCCATGTTTAATTCACAATACCATAAATAGTGAAATAAAACATCTGCTTGTTTTAGGTTTTTCCATGTATATCCATCGTTTTCATCGGTTTTGCGTGAATTTTCCATGATTTCCATATGCGTGAGAGGCTGTAGGGTGTAGCAAATAATTTCTTTAAATTTTTTTCCATCATATGCTTCTAAACCTTCTGCCTGATCTGGATCAATGTAGTGCCGGTTGATTTTCTTGTTATTTCTGCAATCGGTGTAAAAACAAAAGTGGGATAATAAGGGAA
>CAYJJK010000214.1:0-1744 GCA_964370445.1 uncultured Oscillospiraceae bacterium
GTCTTTGTTCAACGAGCGGGTGCAACTGGTGACAGAGAACCTAGAGCGTTACGAATTTGGCCTTGCTGCGCAGAAAGTATATGATTTTGTTTGGGAGATTTTGTGCGATTGGACAATTGAGATTTGCAAAACACGCTTTCAAAGCGAGAATGTAAAAGAGGCAGATACAGCACGCAGAGTGCTGGTGTGGCTTTTGAGCGGCGCACTAAAATTGTTGCATCCGTTTATGCCGTTTATCACCGAAGAAATTTATAGCACATTGCCCGGCAGTGAGGGCAGCATTATGGTGCAGGCATGGCCCATGCGTCGGCACGATTTAGATTTTGAACAGGAGCAAAAAGAGTTTGCTTCGGTGATTGAAATGGTGCGCGCTATCCGTGTTGTGCGCGCCGACATGAACGTGCATCCGGCAAAGCGTACACGTGTTGTTATAGAGTCTAAAACCCCCGATGTGTTCAAAAAATCGGAAGGGGTGCTTCAAAAGCTGGCTTGGGCCGAGAGTGTAGATGCCTGTGAAAGTTATGAAGGAGAAAGTGCCGGCATGGTGCAGGTGGCCACTGCCACCGCGCGCGGGTTTATACCCATGATGGAACTGGTAGACCGTGAAAAAGAACTGGCAAGGCTGCAAAAAGAGCTGCAACATGCTGAAAAAGAAATTGATAATTTTGAAACTCGCCTGTCCAATGAAGGGTTCTTAAGCAAAGCCCCTGCTCATGTGGTGGAGGAATTGCGTCAAAAACAACAAAAGGCCAAAGAAAAACATGTGCGTTTGCAAGATAGTATTGATGGGCTTTTGTAAAGCGTAAATTGGTTGCAAGCACTGCTGCGCTTATTATAGAAAAATACAAAGACATTTCCCTGCACAAAAAGGAGCAACTTTATGCAATATGGCAACTATGCTTTTTCGGCAGAACTGCTGGCCTTAGATCAGAAAATCATGCAAAAAGTTGCGAGTGAATTTTGTGAAATTGAGCAGGTGCGAGATGAAAATCAGCTGCGTATGCTTGCAGCGTTTCGTTCTGCACGTGTTGCCAGCACGCACTTAAGTGGCAGCACGGGGTATGGTTATGGCGACGCTGGCCGTGAAAAACTGGAAGAAATAGTAGCCTCTCTTTTTGGCTGTGAGGCAGCGCTTTTGCGCCACCAATTTATGAGCGGCACACACACCTTGGCTGTGATGTTGTTTGGTGTTTTGCGTCCAGGTGATGTGATGTTGTCCGCAACAGGGCGTCCGTATGATACCTTGCACGGGGTTTTGGGCTTATCAGGCAACACGGGTGCGGGCAGTTTGGCTGATTTTGGTGTGCGCTATGAACAATTAGAGCTGTGCGAAGATGGGTTGGACCTAGAGGCTATTGCACGGCTTGCACCAAAATGTAAGCTCTTATATTTACAGCGCAGCCGTGGTTATGCCAGCCGCCGCGCCCTTACCTTAGAGGATATAAAAATAGGTAGTGAAGTGGCAAAGCGTGCAAACCCGAACATTTTGGTGGCGGTGGACAACTGCTATGGGGAGTTTTTGCAAGTGGCAGAGCCCACGGCTGTGGGTGCTGACCTTGCAGCTGGCTCACTGATTAAAAACCCGGGTGGTGGCATTGCGCCAACAGGTGGATACATTGTTGGAAGGCAAGACTTAGTAGAGCTGTGTGCCCAGCGTTTCACAGCCCCTGGTGTGGGCTCTGAAATAGGCTGCACAAACGATATGTTGCGCCAGCTGTATCTTGGGCTGTATTTTGCACCGGGT
>CAYJJK010000215.1:0-1714 GCA_964370445.1 uncultured Oscillospiraceae bacterium
AACTGATTTTGAAAAATGCCGGGCTGCCGAGCATTCGTTTCCATGATCTTCGGCATTGTTGTGCAAGCTTGCTTTTGGCCAACGGTGTACCACTCAAGCAAATCCAAGAGTGGCTCGGGCATTCGGATTTTTCTACAACGGCCAATATTTACGCACATTTGGATTATTCATCAAAAATTTCCTCGGCCTTGGCATTGGAAAAAGGACTCATGATTCCATAAAAAAAGCATCTAAGTATGTTACTTAGATGCTTTGGCGGAGAAGGTGGGATTCGAACCCACGTGCCCGTGAAGGCAACCTGATTTCGAGAATCCACAACCCTTGTAAGGTCCATAACAGATTTTGTCATTCCCCGTCAGTCCTACACCCCAATTTTCGACGTTTTAAAATTATTTTTACGTCATTTATGCGATAAAAATCATGGCTTCGAGCATTCATGCAACATCGCATTTTGCAGTGATTTTTGAATTTTCAGCAGAACTTTGGACAGAACTGGCAGGCATGAAAATACTATTGATCGCCTTCTATACAACTTCTAAGCCTGCACAAAATAAGGTGTTATTTTCTATCAATGCCGTTTCGCCCTTATGTTGAGCACTTAAAAGCAGGAGGCAAAACATTCTATGGAAAATCAAGCAATTAATTGGTATCAATTTCCCGATGTTATAAGCAAAGATCAGTTATACAAGCTTTGCCATATCAGCAAGAAGCATGCGCGCTTCCTGCTCCTCAGTGGAAAGATTCCTCGTGAAAAGACCGGGAAGAAAACTTGGGGCTATCGCATCAAAAAAGAAGACGTACAGTATTGACCGACCTAATGTTGGCACATGGAACGCCAGAATACCTGCGCAGCGACAATGGCAGCGAGTTCATTGCGAAGAAGCTGCGCAAATGGCTAGCTGAGCTGGGTGTTATTACCACACACATTGAGCTCGGCAGCCCATCACTGCTCTTTTAAAAAATCTCCGTGGGTGGACACGCCACCTGTGTATAGCCAAAACGCTTGTTATAATTTGCACCAAAGGCACTAAGCGAATTTAAAATGGGCAGCAGTTCCTCGTACATGGGGCTTAAAGAGTATTCCACCTACAATATTTTTCGCAAAACCCCTGCCTTTGTATCAGTTTCACTTGCTCCAGTGCACGCAACTCGCGCGATAACACACTCTCGCTAATGTCTGTAATAAGGCGTTTTAGCTTGCCATAACGCTACGTGCCTGCCGTGCCGATATGAAACAAAATCAGCGTTTTCCATTTTCCGCCTATCAAATCCAGTGTCAATTCCATATTACAATGAAACATGCGCAAATTTTGCTTTTTTTCTCCTTGCAGTCAGGGTATTTTTTGCCAGTATAACAAAAACACTGCCCCTTTTCAATTTCTCGCACCATATTCCCATGTTTTCGCCAAGGGCCTTTGTTAAAATAAATATCCCCCTTTGGCAGGTTTTGCACCAAAGGGGGGATTGTTAATTGCTAGCCGGGCATTATGCGGCTTTTTGCTATCCTGCCGCGTGTTGCCCTTGTTGTTCGTCATCGTCCACACGTTTGCGGCGGAACACCACTTCTACCACAGTTTGCACCACAAAGATGAGCGCAAACCAGATGCTAAAGCGGTCGAAGAAGACCATGGGCAGAGTGAAGTCCTGCGTGATAAGCAAGAGCACCAAGCTGATGATCCCCAGTAAGATGCCCACCACCAGCGTGAGAGTGCGT
>CAYJJK010000216.1:0-1681 GCA_964370445.1 uncultured Oscillospiraceae bacterium
CCTTGGGCAGCTTAGTAGAACAGAAAACATCGCCAATTCATTAATTCCTGAATATCATCCTAAGAGGATCAAGTTAAGAGTCTATCTTTGCCATCCCAAAAATCATTCCTTTTGGAAAATGGACTTAGATTGATAAATAATTCATCGCTTACATTTCCTGCGATTTCATTTTGCAAGATATCGAGCAATTCTTCTTGACGTGGTTGTCCGAGTGTTAGCCTGTACAAAGATAAAACTTCAATCAATCGTTTATATCTAGCCAAATCACCACTAAGGGGATACATCGGAACGATCCTTTCAATTTTTTCGGCCCCATTTTCTAAGCCCGGCAAATACCAGTAGGGAACAAGATCAGATCTTTCACCTTTTTCAGCTGCTCTTGCTTTATCGAACATCTCATCCCAAGAACTTTCGCAACCATATTTTTTAGCAATATTTCGCCTTACCGCGAGGCATTTGTACCTGTTTATCCTTCCTTCTCTTTGTTCCAAGTCAATCGGGTTTGAGGGTAAATTCCAATGAACAATCTTTCTTGAATAATTATGAAAGTCAAGACCTTCTTGGCCAATCGAAGTGGTTGACAAAACAAAAGGCCTAAACGGAGAATTGAAAGATTTTCTTATCATTTCGGTACGCTGTACACTTTCATCACTAACTCGTGTGTTAAAATATCCCACTGCAAAATGAGTTCTCATGCGTGCTTTTTCATGCTCAGCATTTGGAAAGGACTCCTTGGTTTCCACCTGTAACGTAGCCGTATCAGAAAAGCTGTTTATCATAGTCTCAGCAAGTTTTTTTCCACTTTCGTTTAGTACATGGGCATATTCATTCAATGTTGCTTGCAGGTTACCATCCACACAATATTTGAATACATTTTCGTAATAAAAATCGTCATCTTTTTTGCCATAGAGTAAATCTATAACAGCAGAACTTTCTGCCTTATTAAACATGCTCACAAATATTTTTTTCGTAAATTCCCGAGAGATATTTACATCAAAATCAAATAACCGAAGAGCACAGCTTACAGGCCCTGCAATGGCTATATCGGTGAGGATTTTAACAATATCCTCCGGGATAGAAGGAATGCTTATTTCTACTGCCCCATCCAATGCCTTCATCACCTCAATAATGGCTTTTGCAGAAACAACGCCGCCTGTATCTATACCAAGATTCGATTTGATATCTTCAATTTTGTCGGCTATTTTGGTGGCTAAGTCCTTTCTCAATGTACGTATGTCTTTACCCAAATGCTCACTTGGACAATATGATTTTGCAAGGAATATACAGGGATTGCATAGGATATCTTCGGTTTCATTTTTCAATCTAGAAATCCCATATCTCCGCTCTTCTTTTGTAGCAAAGTAACCTCTGCCACGTTTGGATTTCACGCTGTGAAAGAGCTTGCCAATTGTCAGACGTTCAGCTTCATACGAAAGCAGAACCGATACCATTCTCGGAACCATTTCCCAAGATGAGAACACAAGAACTTTTGATGCACTTTTGTTTTTATCAAACACACTGCCGGTGGAATAATAAAATTTTGATGGTGGAATCCACAAAAGATTTTCAAAACCTACATTATTCCCGAATACAATTTCTTTTAATTTATCAAGCCGTGCATTATTGGAGGGTATAGGCAAATAATTTTGTATGCGATTTTTACTAATAAACAAATATTTGG
>CAYJJK010000217.1:0-1642 GCA_964370445.1 uncultured Oscillospiraceae bacterium
CGGTATCATCCTTAACAGGTTTTAAACTCGGCTATATGCCTGCTATGGAGTTCCCTGCCTTGCTTGTTTCCACCGTATATGTAGGTGCGGATGCGGATGTAATCGACGAAACTGTGTCTAAACCCATTGAGGAAATTGGGCAAAAATTACCCGGTTATCGATTGTGGTTCACGAGAAAACGGAAAATTATGATGGGAGCAAAAGCCAGCGGGTGGATATTTTCTACAAGTTTATTGGGGCGGTGGTGCTTGGCGATTTTGGAATGACAGAGAACAATGAGTGTGCTGATGTTGCATAGTTGCTAAGAGATAGCCAAAACACCACCCGGCCACCATCACTGAAAGTATACGCATGAAATCGGTGGTGGTGGCTACAAATATATTGAGAACACGGGATAATGTATCAACACACATTCAAAAATTAAACTTCTTATCAAATGAAAATCAAGGATAAGTTGTTTTGTTTAGACGGTGGAACAATACTTTCAGATGTGCTATAATAAAATAAAAGAGGGGTGATTCAAAACAAACTGCTTTCAAACATTTTGTTTGGCAAAATCTGTCTCGACAAACACTGAAAAAGGCGTATTTTTCACTTGACAACGAAAAAAGTATTTGTTATACTATCTATAGAGATTTTATATTATGGTCGGGATGGAGACTTAAAACCCATTTCCAGTGCAGAGTAAACTGCTAAAAATCAGTGGAGGGTAGTTAGACTGCCCTCCACTTTATTTATGTGGAGGGGTTTCATGAATCCGATTTCTTTTAAGCAACGTGTTTTGAATATTGCCATTGAACAAGCGAAAATCTATCAGACGGTATATGTTGAATGGGAGTATCTCATTTGCTCAGAGGCGTTCACACAACAAAATTATTATATAATAGATGCAAAGCAAGACAATTACCAGCACCTTATCGGTGTCCATTCCCATGTTTCCCCGCAAATATTTTTCACAAAATGCCTTTCCTCCACCTTAACTACAGCAGACTTTGATTTCGTGAAGCCCCATATGGATGAAAAGACAGTGAAAGGCTCTGTGCGACGAAAAATCAAGGCCTTATCCCACATGATGACAATGTTGGATGACACACTTTTGGTACAAGAATCCTTTGTGAAAAACAGAGTAGTTTGTACCTTTGCATCTTCAGACGGTACCATGACACTGGGTTTTATCGGCACAAAAAAATCCAGACCCATGACCTTACTCGCAAAAAATGAACTGGACATGACAAATGCAAAACCGGTGGATGTCATCATCAAACGGCAGATGGGAGAAAAGTTGTTTAACCAAGTGGTTGTAGGCACAAAAGACGAGATTTCATGCTATGCCGCCAGTATAGCAGAAATAGTAGCCCCCGAATTGATACTATAAAATCGTGCTTAGAACAGTACTATAGAAAAATACCCACCCTTAAATACAACCAGAGGCCTCTGCGTCCCGAATGGGTCTACTTATATTTTTTTACACATGTATGCCTATTTATAGCCGTTTTCGCTCGACCCGAGTTGCTCTTTAGCACTCTTTACCACTCTTGTCCACATATACTCCGGTGCTGTCTGTGGCTATTCATGTGGTCAAAATATTTCTTGATTTTCACCTAGAAGCTGTGAGCAATGGGTGTTTTTGTTTGTATGATAG
>CAYJJK010000218.1:0-1607 GCA_964370445.1 uncultured Oscillospiraceae bacterium
CACAAAAGTGTAGCGATTTTTTTATGCAAAAATTCAGGAGGAACAAATTGGAAATAAAAATAAACCGTGAAATCCGCTCCTACACGGAGTCGATTTTCTTTGGGCTGTCTTTACGGCAGTTCATTTTTTCATTACTCGGCATTGGAACGGCGGTGGCACTGTATTTTTTACTGCGAAACACTCTCGGCACCGAGATGGTGTCGTGGGTGTGCGTGCTCGGCACGGTGCCGTTCGCCGCCCTCGGCTTTATCACCTACCACGGCATGACGGCGGAACAATTCGCATGGGCATGGATAAAAAGCGAAGTTTTAACCCCGAAAAAAATTATTTTTCTGCCGGAAAATGTGTATTACACCGCCATGCAGGAAAAGCCCAGCCGCCCAAATAAAAAATCTAAAAATAAGAAAGGGAAAAACATTGATTAAAACATTAAAAAACCTGTTTGCACAGGATAAAGAAAAGTACAAAATCCCCCGCACCATTCAAAGCATCATCCCCATTCAAACGATATGGAAAGACGGCATTTTCAAGGTGGGCAACAAGTTTTCAAAAACCTTCCGTTTCGAGGATATCAACTATCACATTGCAGGCAAGGAAGAAAAAGAATCCATGTTCTTTTCATACGGTGATTTGATAAATTCCCTCGACAGCGGCTCCACCACCAAAATTTCGCTCAACAACCATCGCATGAACAAAGAGCTTTTTGAGAAGAATGTTTTGATGACGATGAGTGCCGATGAGTGCGACCGTTTCCGAAAAGAGATTAACGACGATTTAACGGAAAAATCAAGCGGTGCAAACGGCATTGTGCAGGAAAAATATGTCACGGTCAGCATTCACAAGAAAAACATTGATGAAGCGAGAAACTATTTTGCCCGTGTGGGCAGTGATTTATCGGCGAAGTTTGCCGCCCTCGGTAGTAAATGCACCGAACTTGACGCAGTTTCAAAACTGCGTATTTTTTATGATTTTTACCGCAGTGGCGAGGAAATGTATTTCAACATCGACCTTGCAGACATGATGAAAAAAGGACATTCTTTCAAGGACTATATCTGCCCCGATTCGGTGAAATTCCGCAGTGACTATTTCAAAATCGGCGAACGCTATGGGCGAGTGCTGTATCTGAAAGACTACGCAAGTTATATCAAAGACAACATGGTATCGGAACTTACAGAGCTCAACCGCAACCTCATCCTATCGGTGGACATCATCCCCATTCCCACCGATGAAGCCGTGCGAGAGGTGGAAAACCGTCTTTTAGGCGTAGAAACGAATGCCGCAAATTGGCAACGCAGACAGAATGCAAGCAATAATTTTTCTGCAATGCTACCGTATGACATGGAGCAACAGCGCAAAGAAACAAAAGAGTTTTTGGACGACCTAACCACCCGTGACCAGCGCATGATGTTTTCTGTTCTTACCCTTGTGCACACGGCAGAGAGTAAAGCACAGCTCGACAGCGACACCGAAACCTTACTTGCCACGGCAAGAAAACATTTGTGTCAGCTTGCTGTGCTGAAATATCAGCAGATGGACGGCTTAAACACAGCCCTGCCGTTCGGTGTGCGTAAAATCAACGCCATTCGCACCTTGACCACCGAGAGCCT
>CAYJJK010000219.1:0-1602 GCA_964370445.1 uncultured Oscillospiraceae bacterium
ACATCACGAAAGAAAACCGTCGTATTTTCGGTGGAATCTTCATGGCTTGCATCTTCAGTTTTTGCAGTTCCAGTTGCTTCATGTCGTGCGAGAGCATCTGAAAATAGACCGCGCCGTCGTCACCGCGAAGCACGGCGATTAGGCCGCGAACAATGTCCGATAGCATCGGTGAGTTGATACGTGCTTCAAAGCGTGTCAAGGCCGATTCATACCCGCCGGAACGCATATCGGCGGTCAAAATATCGAGCTCTTTCGAGAACTCTTCGTTGGCACTGTGCTTGAAATGCTCCAAGATTTTCAGCACATCACGGCTGTTTTTGAGCTCTTGGTGGAGCGTTGCCACAAAGCGCGGGAGCTGTGCTTCGATTTTTTCTCGTTTTTCCTTTAAAAGTGCATCGGCCTTGCCGATTTCTTTGGTGTAAATGAGGACGGCCACAACCAAGAAAACCGGCGATAAGAAGGGGAAGATAAAAAGGCTCGGCACCGCCCCCACGCCCACGAGTACGGCCTTCACCACACAGGCCGCCACGTATTCTTCGGGTGTTTTGGTGATGCCCGTGGCGTTTAAAATGTTGTAAAGCCGCGCCCTGCGGTATTCGCTGAGTGTGATGTGTTTTGACACTCGCGCGCTCAAATAGGCAAGCCGCACATCGAGGTTGCTCACCTTCTTTTGGTTTCGTGCGGCGGCGGATGCCAAGGCTTTTCCGCTGGCAAGTGTGGGGAGCTTGAACAAATCCAGGAACAAAAAGAACAGTCCAATGCAGAGAAATACGCCAAACAGTATCAGGTGGATGGGCAAATTCTTCACTCCTCTCTATCGTTTGTACTCAATCGGCTGGGTGAGCTTTACCACAAAAGCCGACGACACGAAAATCGCCGTGCCACACACTGCAAGGATGATTTGGCCGACTATCGTGTGCATGAGCGTGTTGTACCAGTCTTGGTTTAGAAAATACAGCAGTGGAATGTTGCAAACTACCAAGGCCACCATTGTCAAAAACTCCTGCCGTGGGCCCGTGACAAGCGTTTCGAGCTCGGCATTCACCACACGCATATCTGAAAGTTTGGAAGTAATCGGGTTGAGGGTGGTGCCGAGTGTCCTGTCGTGCTGGCACAGAATGACGGCATCCACCCACTCGCGGAAGACGTGATTGTCGATTTTCACCTTCATGTCTTGCAGGCCACGCACGATGTCGGGGTCGATGTTTTGAATGCGATAAAGAAAGGTTTGGAACACCGACAGCACCGGTGGATTCAGATATTCGATGTTTTCTTCCACCGCTGTGACGATGTTTTCCGTGCGTAGATAACCCGTGGTGATGATGGAAAGCGCCGTTTCAAGTTCGTTTGCAATCTGTTTTTTGAAATGCCCTTGCGTGAGTTTGACATACCAAAAGGGCAGGAACATAAGGCCAATGGCCAGCACTGGTGCCAAAAACCAGTTGCCGAGCAAGATGGCCACACTGCCGCCGAGGACGAATAAGAGCATCGAAAGTGCCGACACCTGTGGAAATTTGTGCCCTCGACCTGTGGATTCAAGGATGGCTCGCACCTCCTTGATTTCACGTTTGAGATAGTTTTCTTTCTTGCGTTTTGTCGTTT
>CAYJJK010000220.1:0-1591 GCA_964370445.1 uncultured Oscillospiraceae bacterium
TTTTGCACAAAAATGATGCTTGACATAAAAAAAATATAGTGATATATTAAAATAGTAATTTAATTGGTATGATGAATTCGGGGTGTTTTGAGTTTTATTTCCTTTTTTTAAAAAAGAAACATAGAGAAGAAAGAGGCAATGCGTATGTCTTTTGTGGCACACCTTACATTCGACGGTGCGGTAAATAAGCCAGGTACGTTGCATATCATGCAGGCGTTGCAGGAAATGGACGTAAAGGCAACTTTTTTTGTAGAAGGGCATCGAATTCGTGATAACGAGAAAGTTTTGCAAGAAATAAAAAATAGAGGACATCATCTGGGCAATCATTCTTTTACGCACCCCAATTTTGATGAATTGACCGTTGAGCAAGGCTTGCAGGAAATAGAAAAAGCAGACGAAGCTTTATTTTTGGCACTTGGGTTTAGAACTAAACTGGTGCGTCCACCCAGTGGCATTTTGCCACAGGAACACAGAGATGCACTTGAAGCGAAAGGTTATCAAATTAACTTATGGTCGATCAGTGTAAAAGACTGGTTGGGCCCCGACGCAAACGCAGTGGCAGAACGCACGATAACGCAGTGCAAGGGGCAGGATGTTACGGTTGTGTACCATGATCATCTGCCGTGGACAGCCGATGTGGTTCGCCTGGTGGTGCCGCAATTGCAAGCCAAAGGATATAGCATTAAACCCATCGCCTACCCAAATGAGTAAGTGAATAAGCTGCACTTATGGCAGCATAATTTTGAAAGGGGATATAGGCATGTTTAGTATCAATCAGTATGCGGTTCAAATTGTAAAAGAGCAAATCATCCCAAAAGCAGAGCTACTCAACTGTAAGGTGCACCAATTGAGCAACGGCACAACACTTATCGATATGGGTGTGGAAATGCCTGGCGGCTATATGGCGGGTAAACTTTTTGTGGAGGCTACCATTGGCGGTATGGGCCATGTTGATTTTGGCCGTTTTGTTTGCGGCAAAATTGATTTGCCCTCTATCGACGTTTACATTGATTGCCCACAAACGGCCTGCTTGTCTTCTCAGTTTTCCGGCTGGAAAATGAGCGCTGAAGGTGCTAAAGACAACATCAACCCTATTGGCTCCGGTCCTGCGCGTGCCATTGCCAAAAATGACATTTTTTCGCAAAGTTGGTCTTATCAGGATGTGCATCATGAGGCAGTGTTTGCCGCACAAACTCAGATACTTCCCACGGCAGAAGAGGCAAACGAAATTGCCAAAGAGTGCAAAATCGACCCACAGAATCTTTATATTTTAGCTGCACGCACAGGTAGTTTAACCGGTTCTATCCAAATTTGTTCGCGCACGGTGGAAGCCTCCATTTGGCGCATAACACGAAAAGGGTTTGACATCAACAAGGTGATTAGCGGACAGGGCACCTGCCCCATTGCGCCCCCTATTTTTGATGAGTGCCGCGCCATGGACCGTGTGAATACTGCCCTTTTATATGGCGTAACGGTGCGCTATCTTGTGGATTGCACCGACAAGGAAATCACCGATGTCATCAACGAGCTTCCTTTCTCGGCCTCGCGTCGTTATGGTGAAAAATTCTTAGATTTGTTCGAAGAGGGAAAA
>CAYJJK010000221.1:0-1585 GCA_964370445.1 uncultured Oscillospiraceae bacterium
CCCTCTATTTTCATAGGACCCTGTATTAATACATTTGCTGTACCAAATACGTGAGACTTGATGTTTTTGCCTTCCAAACCGTTGAAATCGGCATGGCCACCGCCATACACGTTGCCATTAAGGCTTAAATCATCAGTATTCGTAGCCTCTATCACAACATTTGTACCACCGGACACACTTGCCTCGCTGTATTGGCCAAAGGCATAGCCACCGCCGAACACACTGGCCTCCAACGAAACATTTGTCACCTTAACATCGGTGTTTCCTGTTACCACAGATCTACTGCCTTGTGCTTCGCTTCCTCCACCGCCGGCAGCATATCCGCCGCCATACAAGTTGCCCACCGTGCCACCTTTTACAACAATGTTTACATTCCCAGTCAATGTGGCGGCATTCCCTGCTACCGCATAACCGCCGCCGTAAATGGCATGTAGAGCGCCGCCTTGCATCTCGATATTAACCGTACCACCCGAAAGGTTTACGTGGGGGTTTGGCCGGAGTTCACTCCCATCACTTATCCCGGCCACGCTACCACCGATGATGACATAGTCTGAAAAGTTGCTTGCCGATTCTACCCCACCATCTTCCAATATTGTCACCGAATATAATTGATTCGAAGTTTCGAGATCTCCTTCAATTTTCCAATAGAGTTTTTCATCGCTACCGCTCGACTGTGAATATACATAAGTTTTCCCACTGCTACCTGCCTCTATAAACACGCTATTGCCGAACAAAGCCAGGTAGTTTCCGGTGCCATCCTTCCAAACATAGGGTGTCACAGACCTCGTGTCGGACATCAACATCGGCATGTCTGCTTGCACGCTCACCGTCACGGTGGGCATTTCCGGCAGGGCAAAGCCATCCGGCAGGGCATAGCCCTCGGCGCTCAATGCACTTTCCAGTTTTGGCAAGAAGCTGTCTGCGCTTAGTGTATATACATACTCTACACCCTCGCCCAGCACCCTGGGTTCACCCAGTACCCAGTCGCTGTTTTCCACAAGCACAAGCACTTCTGTTGCCCCCGCGGTAGATTTGCTTGGCGTGCCCATGCTGCGTACGGGCTCTTCGCCGCCCGTTTCGCCGCCCGTTTCGCCGCCTGTTCCGGCTTCGCCGCCGGTTTCACCGCCCGTTTCGCCACCCGTTTCGCCACCGGTTCCGGCGCCGGTTCCGGCGCCGGTTTCGCCCTCGTCAGCTGTGCCACCGGCACCGGCCGGCGCCGGGCTGCTTTGTGGCAAGGCCACCGTTACGCGCACTTCACTTGGAAGGTTTACTTCCTCGGGGGGTGCCTCGGGAACTTGCGCAGGCGTT
Organism: uncultured Oscillospiraceae bacterium; assembly: GCA_964370445.1. GTDB lineage: Bacteria > Bacillota > Clostridia > Oscillospirales > Ruminococcaceae > JAAYCI01. Next base: position 1,309 of record CAYJJK010000221.1, read on the forward strand.
ACACTTGCTTCGTCCTGCTCTTCTTGCGCAGTGGCCGGCAAACTTTGCCTTTGCAGGCTTACGGTTTCCGGCAAGGCAACAAAAGCAATGCTTTCCACAACACTTGTGCCACCCACTTCTGTAGAACGCACCACATTTTGTGCCACGACGTCTACCACGGGTTTTACCACCGCCGCCAAAACAGGCGTTGCCTGCGTGGCCAAAAGTGCCACCGTTACTACGGCGGCCACCGTGCGTTGCCAAACTCTCTTGTTAAACAACATAGTTTCCTCCCCTT
>CAYJJK010000222.1:0-1502 GCA_964370445.1 uncultured Oscillospiraceae bacterium
TATGCCTTTCACGGTGGCATCGAAAGCGGCAACGGCTATGCCGATGTGCTGTGTGGCGATGTAAACCCATCCGGCGCGTTGCCAAACACCGTGGCCTATCGTTTAGACGACTATCCTTCCGGTAAAAACTTTGGCGGTGAAACAGAAAATATCTACGCCGAGGACATCTTTGTGGGCTACCGCTATTTTGAAACTTTTGCCAAAGATGCCGTGCAGTATCCTTTTGGTTTTGGGCTATCTTATACAAGTTTCTCTCTTGAAACGGTTACGTTGCAAAAAGAAAATGAGCGCCTTTTATTTTCGGTTTGCGTAAAAAACACAGGGGATAAAAGCGGCAAAAAAGCCGTGCAAGTGTATGCCAAAGCACCGCAAGGGCGCTTAGGCAAGGCAAGCCGTGTGCTGTGCGGGTTTGACAAAACACGCACATTAAAGCCGGGGGAAACACAAACACTTTGCGCAGAAGTGTCTTTCTTAGATTTTGCCTCATTTGACGAAAAAACCTCTGCTTTTGTTTTGGAAAAAGGCGACTACCATTTTTATGTGGGTTTTGACGTGCGAGAAGCAAAAAGGGCGGGCGGTTTTTCTCTTGAAGAAGACGAGTGCCTTAAAAGCTGTACACCGGCCTTGTTGCCACATAAGCCCTTTTTAAAAATGACGGCCAAAGAGGACGGCGAAGAGGTGCAGCTTCATTACGAAAACGCTCGGTTGCGCGACGATGACATTGCACAGAAAAGGGCGCAAGCGGCGCTTAAAACTGCCAATAAAACAAATTTTGGCTATACCTTTGATGATGTAATGCTGGGGGTTATTAGCGCAGAGATGCTGGCAAACGATTTGAGCGATGACGAACTCATTTGTCTTTCCCGTGGCGAGGGGATGTGCTCGCCCAAGGTGACACCCGGCACGGCCGGCACCTTTGGCGGGGTGAGCGTCGCTTTAAAAGAACAGCGCAGTTTGCCTTTGGTTTGCTGTGCAGACGGCCCAAGCGGCCTGCGCATGGATTGCGGCACCATGGCATTGAGCATTCCCAATGCAACGGCCATTGCCGCCACATTCAACACAGAGCTTAGCGAGGAATTGTTTGGCTTTTTGTGTGCCGAAATGTTGTATCACAAAATTGATATGCTTTTGGGCCCGGGCATGAACATCCACCGCCATCCTCTTTGCGGCCGAAATTTTGAATACTATTCAGAAGATCCCTTTCTGTCCGGCAAGATGGCCACAGCGCAAATACAAACCATGAGCCGTTTTGGCCTTACCGGTGTCATTAAGCACTTTGCCGCAAACAATCAAGAAAAAGCGCGCAAAACCGTAAACGCACTTGTAAGTGCACGCGCAATGCGGGAAATTTATCTCAAGGGCTTTGAGATGGCTGTGAAAGGCGGCGCCTATGCCGTGATGACGGCCTATAACCCCATCAATGGAACGCAGGCAGCCTCGCATTACGAACTGAACACCATGGTTTTGCGGGAAGACTGGGGCTTTGAAGGGGTGGTGATGAC
>CAYJJK010000223.1:0-1460 GCA_964370445.1 uncultured Oscillospiraceae bacterium
TCATACTCATTTCCTTTCTAAAAACAAAAATGCAACTTCGTTTTGAAGTTGCAAACGTGTGATTTACATGATTTTTTTACGGCATACTCTGCGGCATAATTTTACCGTTTTTCCTTATAAAAATTTGCGGCACCTTAAAATGCTGTGTGTATTTTTCTACGAGGTGCGGCGGTAAACTTTCGTATCTTGCACTGTTAAACGGTGCGCCGCAAATGAAAAAATCGCCTGCTATGGTGTCCATAGCCTCACCGTTTTCATGGTAAAGCGCACGGTTAAGCGGTAGGTGTTTGTGCTTTGCATCGCCGTTACAAACAAGGGCGATTTCTTCATCAAACGGCATGATTTCAACCAAATTATTGCCTATGACCTCCTGCATACACTCTAAAGTTTCGTCAATTTCTATAACAGACGGCGGTTTCATCGGCTGTATCAGCAAAACCGATATTGTGTTTTTGTCATTCAACTTTACTCTCCTTATCCATTTTATCGTTCGATTTTTTCCTTGTTATAAATCCCAAGTTCCAAACAAAGATAGTCGTTAAAATCCTTGCCTTTCGGTGGCGGTTTGGATATTTTCTCGTACTCTTTTGGAAGAACACAGGATATCGCCTGTGTTGCTGTTTTGCCGGGTGTGTCGTTGTCAAAATGAAAAACAACCCGTATTACCGAGTTGTTTTCAGCTAAATACTTTTCGAGTGCTTTTGGGATTTTACTCTGTGAAACATCTTTTTTAGGCTGATATATCCCTGCAAGTGACAGCAGATTTTGTGCTTTCCAATCCCTGCCATACAGCTTCAAAAGGGTGGCATAAGATAGCAAATCAACGGCACTTTCAAACAAATGTACCTCATTGCTTTGTCCACCAATCAGCCGAAAAGAATAGTTCTTATCGCTCCCTGTGGCATCGCCTATGTACCTTGCTTCGCCCGTGCCACGGTAGCTTGCATAGCGTGGTTTGCTGTGCTCATCCGCCCCTAAAAACACGGCATTGTGCATGGGCAGGCTTTCAAAAATCAAGCCTTTTTCTATGCAGTGGGTTATAATTTCAAGGTCAATGCCACGGCTTGAAAGGTAGCCTATCACCCTGTCGTTATTGCTGTGTCTCTTTGGCAAAAGCAGGCGGTTTTGCCTTTTTTGGGGCTTTGCGGTGTTGGCAAAAGTAGTAATATTTTCACCGCCTGCAAGGTGCTGTGCCGCTTCATAAAAGGACATTCCCTGCACCTTAATAAGATATTCAAGGGCGCTGTTGCCGCCAACGCCTCTCGACCACCACATCCACTTTCCGTTAGAAATTTTGAGGCTGTCGTGTGTTTTTGTGCAGTACACGTTACCGCCAAGGTGCAAAAGTTCCTGTGGCTCATGCACTTTTAAATAGCTGAATAGGTCTATTTTTTTAAGCTGTACAATTGTATTTGGGTCAATATACGGCATAAACCCTACCTTTCCATCTCTTGATTTTT
>CAYJJK010000224.1:0-1443 GCA_964370445.1 uncultured Oscillospiraceae bacterium
CTCCATATTGCTTTCTCCATCGATAGTAGGTCTGCTGTGTGATTTCACTCTGACGGCAGGCTTCCTCTATCGTTTTCCCTTGTCCACAATACAATTCTACTTCCCGCAGTTTCACCACGATTTGCTCTACAGTATAGTTTTTTCTTGCCATTTCACATTGCTCCTTTTTTGTTAGTTTATCATATTTTTACTAACTTTGCTTTTGGTGCAACTTTTGGGGGCAAGACCATGACCAGCAAGACCAAAAAATACATTTGCAGTTTAATAAAACAAGTTGTTTGTGGGAGTTTATAAAAGCGGAAAATGACATTGCCCCACTACCGCCAGACCCACTACTTGAAAATGTGGCAAGCTTGCTTACTGAAGATATGCCCACGTGGATGGGCACGGCAAGTGAATTGCTACCGCTCTTAGGTGATACGGATTTACAGCCGAATACGCTAACTCGAAAACTCAATACCGGTGTGGAAAGGCTACTCAATGAGTATGGCATTAGCTATGAAAATAACCGTACTCATTTTGGCAAGATGATAAAGCTGTCGCTTGTGAAAGCGGAGTGATTTATCAAGAGCGTGTCGATTGTGTCGGTATTTAGACACCCTCTAAAATATCGACACATCGACGCACCCCCAGACGAGGCGTAAGCGAAGTGAGTGTGACCAAAGGGAGCAAAACCCCGTAGGGCGCAAGGCACTTTTGATACGCAGTGTCGAAAGTGCTATTGCGTTACTTTTGGCAAAAGTAACAAAACGCAAGCAGTAGAAAGGGCGAAAATAAAATGAGGCAAGTACAGATTTCACATGAGTTGTTTATGATGTTGTTGAGATTTCATCTGCTCGATGATGATTTATGGAAAGACGATATCGACACGGAGCTCAATCGTAAAATGGATGCTATGGTGGCGCGTGATTTGTATACGAAGTATAAGACGGCGCCGACAAAAGAGAAACAGGAAAAGGCAAGAATAGAATATCTTGATTTAAAAGGATACCATAAGGATTTCAGATGGTGATTTTTATCGTATTGGTAGAATACAGGAGCGTGACACGCTCCTGTTGATGGCAATTAGGAGGTGTGTATTTGAAACGAAGTCTAAGCATTACCAAAGGAAAAGGCTCTATCGGTCATAATAGCAGGGCTTTTAAAGCTGATAATATAGACCCGGAACGCTCACGATTTAATGCTTGCTATGTCAATGAAGATATAAAGCAAGTATATCACAAATTATTTGATGATGCACTTAAAAAATATAACGCCAAACAAAAACGAAACGACCGTAAAATCCCCAATTATTATGAAAAAATCCGCATGGCAAAGCAAGAAAAGCTGTTTTATGAAATTGTTGTGCAAGTCGGTGATATGTATGATATGTCCGCTATCGATGATAAGGTTGGATACCGCATGGTGTGCCATATGATGCGCAACGAGGGTCGAAAAATCAAT
>CAYJJK010000225.1:0-1441 GCA_964370445.1 uncultured Oscillospiraceae bacterium
CTGATTGCCGCGGCAGAATTTTGCTTTGTTTGCAGGGCAAGCAATTGCCGGGCACATGGCGCCACTTTCTTCTTTAGAAAATCCAGCTCTGCCGTTTGCTCTGTAATTAGGGCCACAAGTTTATTGGCAAGTTCAATTTGCCTGTCGGTGTCGCCGCCATGGTCACGCAGGTTGTCAAAGCCTTTTTCCAGTATCTCTGCAACATAATCAGCTAGTATTTTGGCACTTTCCGCTTGGTCAATTTCCGCAGATAAATAAACCTTATCGGTCAGTGCCTGTAAGGTTTTGTCCATTTCTTCGCTTATCACCTGTTCGTATAATCCATCTTTAAGCATGGCAAACTCCCTTTTTAGGATTGTGAAAATGGAACGAAACTCTTTCAAGCTTTGGTGCCATAACGAGCTTCCTTTGGTTTTCGAACACTCTCTATCTAAAAGGTTGCATCTCCATTCCATATGGGGGGCAAACAAAACAGATGCCCCGAGCGTGCCGCAAATTCTTTTCCTTTAATAAACCAAGTATTCACTCGTCCTCATCCAAAATCGCATTCAAGCCCTCGGCAATCAGCAACGCCCCGGCGGCCGTTGCAAATAAACCAGCCTTTTTCTCTTGCTGCGCAGGGAAAGCCATTTGCTGTTTGAGTTTTTTATAATCTTCCCGGTGCATATAATCTTCAAGATATTCAAACTCATCTATGGCGGTGTTTTCCCGTAGCCGATGCAAATTTTCAAAAACAAGACGTCGGTTTAAGTTTTTGTTGTCAAACAAAATGAGCTCTTCAATGTCAGAGGTACGAAGCGTTATGCCGTTATCCAGTGCTTTAAAAATAAAGTGTTCTGCATTTGGAAACTCTGCCAACTGAAAGATGATTTCAACCACTTCATCCTTTGCCGAAAAATCTTGCATCGCCATGGCACCAAGAAGTTTTTTGTCGTTCGGCAAATCGTGAAAAATTTCGTAGAATTCATCCCAAGACATGCTGCTGAAATTGTACGTTTGGTTCATTTTTACACCTCACCTTGCAGAGAATAAAACCCATGCTATATCAGACATAGAAATGATCATACAAATTATATCAGTTTGTTATTTTTTCAATCGACACGATTTGTCCTTCATACTTACGTCTAATGAATTGAATCAAGTCGCCACAGGCGGAAATGAGCATTTCATCTGTGTACCCCGGCATACTCCGAATTCCACCGTGTGACATATCCTGCATCAGCGCATAAATGAAAGCATTGTCACGTAGCTCCGGTATCTGCTTCACGTAAATCACGAAATCGTCTGTAGCGCCTTCGAAGCGGTAAATGGTTTCTAGCACATGTCGAAAAGAGTTTGCCGTCGTATGGCTTGGAGGAACTTTTTTGTCCGCAACTTTTAGTAAGTCAATTAGATGAGCGTTATATGGCAAAATATATTCGTCTTTGCAGTCATTGAATAT
>CAYJJK010000226.1:0-1434 GCA_964370445.1 uncultured Oscillospiraceae bacterium
AGCGGCTCATTGTTTGGAGATAGCTTTTGTATTTGTCGCTCTCAAAAAGCTCCCCAATCCCTGTTTCGATACTGTCGGTTATTTCCTTTAACCGCTCTTTGTGGTTTTGTTTTTCTGCCATTTTGTAATGCTCCTTTCTGCTTTTGGGCATAGAAAAAGCACTCTTGATTTCTCAAAAGTGCTTTTTCTTTCTATCGTATTCTTTTACAGTATTTAACTGCTTCGGGTACCACAATGTCAATGAATTCAGGGACATAATCATCTTCGATATTCCATATTATTCTATATTCTTGCTCGTGATAATATTTGTTTTTCTTCAAAAACAAACTATGTTGTCCCACATACTCTCCAATTTTTTTATTCATTACATCCATATTAAATGAGGGCGGATCTGTGTAAATGCCAAATTCTTCTTGCAGATTATCTATTTCCAATGTATAACTTGTGCCTTCAATCTCTCTAGTAGGTAAGTACATACAAGGTCCGTGCATTACATCATATATTTCTAAATCAAAAGATTTTTTAAGCTCAATGTTTATTACTTCAATGAAATCTTTTACATTTTCGATACAAAGACCAGCATCATACTCAAATGATTTATCTAATACTCTGTCATCTAATACGGTTCCACAAAGTACAAATGCATTACTCCCAAACCCTACACCTACTTTGACAGTATCTTTTCCTGCTGTAACTATTAAATCTACTTTCCCTTCTTCACCGTCTTTCATATTGTTGTTTTCGTGTTTTGCAAATTTTTGAAATGAGCTTAGTCTTAATTTGCCATCGTTAAAAAAATCATCCACAAATTGTTTATCCATATATCTAAAAATTTTTGGTGAATATTGAATTATAGGTGTAGGATAAGATGTTCGTGCAATTCCAATAGTGTTTTTCACTTCATCAGATAAAGTATTCAATAACGGTTCTGGAACAACAAGAAACATACCCTTTACAGGGTTTTGCTCAATTCCAATCTTCCATTCGACATTTGTTTTCTTAAAATGCTCTTGCACTTCTTTTGTTAGAAAATCCACCACAAATTTAAATTGTGTTTCATCTTTAAAACCATATAATGCAAATAGCTTAGGTCTTTTTATAACCTTTTGCTTTATATATTCAACTGGTTCATATCCTGCGGCTCTCATTTTTTCAATATCTTCATCAGTTAAATCATGCATAATGTTACTCCTTTTTGATTTTTATTGTACCATATCCGAACGCCAAAATTCTACACGCTAAATATTAAATTTCCGTCACATCATTGTTTTTTATTACCTCTAAACTCCGCCTTAAAATTCACAAACTGCCCACCAGTATCATCAAGCACAGCAACACAGTCATAGTTCTTACCCGTCTTTTCGGAATAGCAGCCTTTGAGCGGTGCTTTTCCGTTTTTGAGTAGCTCGGCTACAAGTGCCTTTGTGACGGTCT
>CAYJJK010000227.1:0-1362 GCA_964370445.1 uncultured Oscillospiraceae bacterium
GATAAATGCATTAAATGTGGCAAATGCGTGGCTTTTTGTCCTAAAAAAGCATTGGTGCTTGCATAATAGAAACAGTATGTTATGAACATCGAACTGTACAAGGGATAGCCTCCCTCTTTAAGTAAGCTAAGAATGATTACCTCGAAGTAATGCGTCATTAGAGGTTGAACGAATTTTATATAATGAGGATTATGGTATGAAAATTAAAAAGCAATATACTTGCGCACTATTATTATCAATGGACTTGTTAGGCGGAAAATGGAAAATGAGAATTTTGTGGCATATCTTAAATGGTGATAATCGATTTTCATTGTTGCAAAAAGGCATCCCTGATATAACACATAAAATGCTTGTGACACAACTAAAAGAGCTTGAACAAAGCAATATATTGGTAAGAACTGTCGTATGCGAGAAACCCCTTAATGTGGTATATTCACTCTCAACACAGTATAACGGACTGATTCCTTTAGTGGAGGGCTTCTGCAATTTCTCAAAAGAATATGCCAATGAAAACGAAATCATTCTTGAGGATATATAGGTACAAAAAAGTACGTTATTGTCTAAATTGTTGTATGTAGGATATAATTACATCACAATAATAAGGAGGTAACGAAAATGAATTATCCGAGAGCATTTTCACATATAGGTTTGTCTGTGCCTAACTTAGAACAGGCAGTTGAATTTTATAGCGAGGTAATGGGTTGGTATGTTGTAATGCAACCATCTGTTATCAAGGAAGAAAATACTTCTGCAATAGGAATTATGTGCGAAGAAGTATTTGGCAAAGGGCATGGAGATTTTAAAATTGCTCACATGGTTACTTCAAACTCTATTGGAATAGAACTATTTGAGTTTGTAGACAACAACAAAGAAAAACAACCATTTGAGTTCAAAAACACAGGTCTTTTTCATTTTTCTGTGCAAGACCCTGATATTGAAGGATTGATCGAAAAAATTGTAGCTCATGGTGGGAAACAACGCATGCCCATTAAAGAATATTATCCAAATGAAAAACCATATAAAATGTGTTATGTTGAAGATCCATTTGGTATTGTGTTTGAAATTTATACGCATAGTTATGAAGTGACTTACTCTAAGGGTGCTTACTAACTGTCATAAGCAGCCTGATTGCACCAACCTAAATATAAAAATACGAATAAAATAATCCTCTCCAGTTAAAAAGCTGTGCCAGTTCATTTTGGCACAGCTTATATTTTTTCCACATGCCCACTACATCCCAAATATAGAGCGGCGCCGTCGGCACTGTCAAGAATTATGCGCAAAATAGAATTGTAGCATTTATAGAACGATAAGGTACAATAAATTGCGCACTTTCAAAAAGCGAAAAAAATAGACATAGTT
>CAYJJK010000228.1:0-1356 GCA_964370445.1 uncultured Oscillospiraceae bacterium
AACCGGCATGGTGGAAGAAATTTATGTTCAGCCTGGCACTTATGTTGAAGAAGGCACAGAACTTTTCAGAATCAATGATAAGGCCGCGCAACTTGGTGCCGACTTAGCACAAGCCACTTACAACCAAGCGGCGATGGCGGCACAAGTATCTACCACAAATGCCGAGAGAGGTGTGATTACCGCCGAGGCAAGCCAAAACACACTGGTGACACAAAGGGACGCGGCAAACGCAGAGCTAAGTGCGGTGGCAGATGCGGCGCAGGCGGCTGTGAACCATGTGAATGCGGCAAAACCGGCAGACGTTCCGCTTCCGCTTGAGGCCGATTTTGACCTTGATGGCACACCGGGGTTAAGCGCCGAGGAACAGGCTTTGTTTCAAGCAAAAGCGGCCGAAGTGAACGGGGCAAACCAAACTGCACAAGCAGAATGGCAAACACAATTAACACAGGCACAAAACGCTTTAGACACAGCCGTGCAAGCCAGAGATCAGTCCAATGCAAGTTTCAACACCCAAATTGGCTATGCCTCACAAACGGTTGCCAATGCACATAATAGCGTTGCCGCCGCAACAAATTCCGGCAATGCCGCCATGAGTTCGGCAGGCGTGGGCATTTCCACCGCAGAATTGCAAATGGAACAGTATACGGTAACCGCACCGGTTTCGGGCACGGTCGATTTCATGAACGTGGATGTCGGCGGTATGATTTCGCCCTCCTCCATCGCTTGCAGTATTTCAGACCATGAAAATTTACAGGTGCAATTTGATGTGAGTGAAAGCGTGAAAGAGGAACTGGCTTTGGGGCAAACGGTGCACATAGATGCCAATGGTACCTCTTTTAGCGGAACCATTGCGGAAATAGCACCTGTGGCAAACACACAAACCCAGCTATACACCATTGTGGCTGATATCGGTGCCACGGCAGAACAACTGCCTTTAAACACCACAGTGAAAGTGTTGGCAGAGCGTGGCAACGTGCAAGATTCCATCATCATCCCCTACAGCGCACTGAAATTTCGGCCGACAAAACCTATGTGTACACAGTGCAGGATGGTATGGCCGTTCAAACGGCGGTTACACTTGGCGCGTACAACCACGAAAATGTGGAAGTGTTAGAGGGACTTTCAGAAAACGATGTACTTATAACAAATTGGTCGGCGTCTTTGCGGCACGGTACTGTTGTTACCAATGCAAATATCCCGGTGGAACAAGCGTTAGAGGAGAGTGTAGATGAAAATCACTAAACTTGCATTAAAAAGGCCCGTCTCGGTTTTTTTATTGCTAATAACACTGATTGTTTTCACGGTATCATCCTTAACAGGTTTTAAACTCGGCTATATGCCTGCTATGGAGTTCCC
>CAYJJK010000229.1:0-1331 GCA_964370445.1 uncultured Oscillospiraceae bacterium
AACGGTGCGGGCATCGGCGGCGGCATTCAGGGCAAAGTGAACAGCATCACCATTTCGGATACGGCTGAGATAACAAGGGCGCAGGGCGGCTACAACAGCGCAGGCATCGGCGGTGGCAATGAGGGCGATACCGAAGGGAGCATCATCGAAATTAAGGGTGGCACCGTGACGGCCAACGGCGGCAATAATGGCGCAGGCATTGGCGGCGGCAATAAATTGGGAGGTGGCACCATCACCATTTCGGATGGCACTGTGACGGCCACGGGCGGCTCAGGCGGCGCTGCGGGCATCGGCGGCGGCGCGTCCGGCGCAGGCGGCAACATCACCATTTCCGGCGGCACGGTGACGGCCACGGGCAGCAGCGGCGCCGCAAACATTGGCGGCGCAGGCATTGGCGGCGGCTCGTCCGCCGCAGGCGGCACCATCATCATTGAAGGTACTGCCCAAATCACGTTGGCACAGGGCGGTGACTCTGCCGCGGGCATTGGCGGCGGCTCACTCGTCGCAGGCGGCTCATACGCCACAGGCGGCACCATCACCATTCAGGGCTCCGCCCAAATCACGTTGGCACGGGGCGGCGAAGATGGCGCAGGCATTGGCGGCGGCGAAAATGGCGTAGGCGGCATCATCAAAATTTTAGGCAGTAGCGCGGTCACGGCAAACGGCAACAACGGCGGCGCGGGCATCGGCGGCGGCTCATATGGAAACGGCGGCAACATCACCATTTCGAGTGGCACGGTTTCAGCCACGGGTGGCAACTACGGCGCAGGCATCGGCGGCGGTTATTCCGATCACGGTGGCACCATCAAAATTGAGGGTGGCACCGTAACGGCCCTTGGTGGCGAAGGCGCCGCAGGCATTGGCGGCGGCGACAATGGAAACGGCAACACGATTGCCATTTCAGGCGGCACGGTGGCGGCCACGGGCGGCGAAAAAGGCGCGGGCATTGGCGGTGGCGTTGTTGGCAATGGCGGCAACATCACCATTTCGGGCGATGCTGTGATAACCAAGGCACAGGGCGGCACCGGCGATCCCACCAGTTCGGGCGGCTCCTATCGAGGCGGCGCGGGCATTGGCGGTGGCCTTTTGGGCAGCGGTGGCAACATCACCATTTCGGGCGGTGCGATAAAGCTGGCACAGGGCGGCGAGAATGCCGCAGGCATTGGCGGCGGTTATTTATGCCCGGGCGGCACCATCACCATTTCGGGCGGCACGGTGGCAGCGGCACTGGGCGGCGCAGGTGCCGCAGGCATTGGGGATGGGAACAATGTTAGCACTAGCTATACACCGGGTACATTTTCTACAAGTGCCTCGGGCGGCACGGCCGGCAC
>CAYJJK010000230.1:0-1299 GCA_964370445.1 uncultured Oscillospiraceae bacterium
GGTGCCGGTAATGGTGATGGAGCCTGTGTAGGTTGTCCAAATAGTGTTATTTCTAAAGTATTGTAGGTTGCCATCGTTGTGAACCTTCAAGTAAATGGGGGCCTCTGAAACATTCAGTGTGGGATTTATTTCTGCGCTTGCCAGCTGTGGCGCATGCGAAAGTGCCGCGCCCACCTGCACTTTTAAGGCCGGCTGTGTTATTTCATTGTAAAGGGTGTAGCCCTCGGGGATATTCAAAATGGGCTCATAGTAGATTTCGGCGTTTTCATCCGTGGCAAACACGCCACTGCTGTGGGAGGAAAAAACCAAAGTCCAGCCTCTCACGGGCACTTCGAAGGTGTCCTCTTCGCCCTCCACCGTGGCAACAAGGCTTTTGGGGAAGGTGGCAAGCAAGGCTTCTTCGTTGATGGTATCGTCCAAAGCAAGTTCTATCACCGCCGGGTCTGCAAAAGCCGTGATGAGTTTGGGTTCTGCGGGGTTTGTTTCAAGAGACGTGCTGACCGAAGTGCTCGAAGAGCTGACCGGACTGCTCGAAGAAGAAGTCTCCGAACTGCTCGAAGAACTCCCCGAACTGCTCGAAGAAGTTTCTGAACTACTCGAAGAAGTTTCCGAACTACTCGAAGCGCTGTCTGCATTGCTTGAAACGCTCGTCTCTTCGGCCAAAACACCCAGTGGCATAAGGCCAAGCACCAGCACCAAACTCAAAAACAGTGCCAAGATTTTTTTGCGGTTTACCATCATTTTTTGTCCCCTTTATCAATTGTTTTGCTATTACACCCAATATATATAACCGCTTAAAAGTATAGCACAAACAGGCGCACAAAAACAAGCCGGCCTTCAAAAAAGTGGGCAAAAAACCATGTGTGGATATTTTAAAACGACACATTGCAAAAACATCGCCACCATGTTAAAATTTATCTGGCTATTCTCTCTTTTTTGTGATATCGTGTTGTCTTACAAAACATCGGCACAGAAAGGGGCAATACACATGAGAATACTGGAAGAACTTTACTGCGGGAACATAAATCCAGATGCGAAACAATTCAAGCACGACAGCGCCTATGGCAAGGCGATGGCCACGGCATCCGAAAATGAGGAGCTTCTTCTGCGTCTTCCCCGAGACAAAGAAAAGAGGCTCCTCATTGATTTGGTGAATGCGCAGTCCACCATTTGTGGGGAAATGTCGGTGGAGCATTTCATCATGGGCTTTCGCCTTGGGGCACAAATGGGCTTTGAGGTGATGCGCGAGGATGTGGAAAGTTGTTTGCGGGATATAGGGTGAGGATGCTGTGAAACAGC
>CAYJJK010000231.1:0-1283 GCA_964370445.1 uncultured Oscillospiraceae bacterium
TTTCACTATGTGGACAGGATTGGGTTTCAAGAGATTGCATTTCAAGAGCACGGCCAAAGCATGAATGAACAGGAACCAAGCGTGGGGATGTAGCAGCGTGGCTATATCCCTATTTTTATCCGCCAAAAACCTACAACCAAAAGGAGAATCATATGAAAAAGATATTTAAAAACGTAAAAAACCACATCTGCTCTGCTTTGGTAAAACTACAAACCCGTGCTGTTTTTCTAAGCAGAAACACGCGCGCCGTTCTCGCCAACCAACGCGGTGACACCAACGTGGGGCAGGCCATCGCAATCCTCATAACGATCGTCATTGGGGCATTATTGCTCGCAGGATTGTATGTTTTGTTTGAGGATGTCGTACTGCCCACAGTCACAGCCCGTGTGACGGAAATGTTCAACTACAGAGGATAAGGAGTGTGACTGCGCTATTTATCGCACTGCTTGCAATCGCCGCATTTGTCGACTTAATACGCCGAGAAATCCCCGATACGGTGTGCCTCTGTATCGGGCTTCTCGCGTTGTTTGACCCGAACCCACTGGGAATCTTAGCGGCCGTGCCGTTCTTTGGTGCCGCGCTCATAAACCCCGAAGGCATTGGTGGCGGCGATGTCAAGCTGACGGCGGCAGTCGGGCTGTACTTGGGCTTTGAAAAAACTGTTTTTGGCGTATGCATTGGCCTATTTTTAGCTTTGCTTGTTGGCTTTGTCATGGCTCGAATTCAAAAGAAACCCCTATCTCAAACAGTCATCCCGCTTGCCCCGTTCTTGGCGGCAGGATGGCTGTTCACACTTTAAAAAGGAGAATCTGCCCATGAAACTATTTAAAAACAGAACGGTGCTCGGCATCGTTTGCATCGTGCTTTCGCTTCTTATTTGCTTTGGTGTCACGCCACTGTTCAACCGTGCAGTCAACGAGAAAACCACCATTGTGCGTGTGAAATCAGAAATTTCCACAGGTGACCAAATCACCGAGGATATGGTGGAAGTCGTGGAGGTGGGCGGCTTCAACCTGCCACAGAATATCATCCGCGAAGCCGAAACGGTACTGGGAACTTATGCATTGGCCGATTTTTATGCCGGTGACTATATTTTGAGTTCCAAAGTTTCGGAAACGATGCAAGCCGAAAATGCGTACCTATACAGATTGGACGGCACACAGCAAGCCATCTCCGTGAGTATCAAATCATTCGCAAGCGGCCTTTCGGGAAAACTGGAAAGCGGCGATTTGGGGAAGGCACTCCCCAACAAGATTTACCAAAGGGGCAAAACCGCAGATATG
>CAYJJK010000232.1:0-1276 GCA_964370445.1 uncultured Oscillospiraceae bacterium
GGGCATTTATGGCTTACAGGTGTGGGTTTTATGGACGTTTGGCAAGTTCCTGCGCCAAAAGGCCGCACCCTTGTGATAGGTGCGGCCCCAGAGTGTCAAAAAAGTGCAGGGCGGCAAGAAAGTGCCAAGTGCTAGGAAGCAAAAAATGCCGCAAAGGCGCATATATGTGATATGTAACTGCCGCGGCATTTTGCAGTCTGACGACGCAATTGGGGCTTTATTGACGGCCTGAGGCCGCACCCTTGTGATAGGTGCGGCCTTTTTGTATCTTCATGCGGGCAACCGGCAGTGCGTTTGAGTGCTCTTTTTTGGGGCTAGTACACGCCCGTTTGCGGGGAAAGTGCCGTGGTGGCACCGCCGCCGCGTGAGGCCCAGTCCACCACCACGCTGTACACAGAGAAGCTTGTGGGGGTGAACAAGATATACCCATTGTACACCTCGGCCGCAATTTGTTCTATGCTGCCGTCGGCCTTTTCGTGCAGCACCCAGGCGCGGTCGGCCGTGGTGAGGCCGGGCACGTCGATGCGAATGCGGGTGCCTGCATCCGGCTGGGCGGCACTGCCGTCTGCCGTGTTCACCAGCGTTAAATCGGCAATGTACACAATCTCGCCGGAAAGGCCTCGTGCTGCCGCTTCGGCCTTCATTTTGGTGAGTTTTTCGGGGGATACAGATGTGCCCGCGCCCTCAAGGCGTGTGCCCGCAGGCAAGATGGTGCCGCCCGTATTCACAGTGCCCGTGGGATTATAGGGGAACTCACCCGAGGAAGAGCTCGAAGAGTTTTCCGTCCAGTTTGCCACTGCTGTTTGATCCCCTGTGTAATTCCACACGGTGGTGCTTGTGATGGTTTGGCCGTCTATCGTCCAGCCGTTAAAAGTATAGCCCTCTCTGGTGAGCGTGGGCAAAGTGCCAATGGCAGTGCCGCGCGCTATGCTCATATCCTCTGCCGTGCCACTGCCACCATTCTTGTCAAAAGAAAGCGTGTCGAAGGTGCCCACCGTAAAGGGTTTGATAACCTCCGTTGCACCTGCTTTGTAGTATCGCACGCGGTAGTGTCCATAGTCTTGCACTTCACTTGCCGCCCAAGAACCGCCGCTTTGTTTTTCAATCACATAATTCCAGCCATTTACATTTACAGTAAACTCCTTGCCCATGATGGTGGGGTTTGAAATGGCCGGATTTACCGAAATGGCACTGCCCGTGTAGGTATAGCTGGCGTTTACACCTGTGATGTACTCGGCTTTGAGCACATTGGTTTGGAAGGTGCCGCCGCCCGCAA
>CAYJJK010000233.1:0-1255 GCA_964370445.1 uncultured Oscillospiraceae bacterium
CAGTCCTAAAATGGGATTGAGTTTGCAAGTGTGGTTGCAGAGGTTTCTTTGGTTACGGCGTATCAATTTTTGACCGTATGCCCGGTTTTTGATGCTGTCGGCAGAGCCACCTTTTTGTCTTGCCGCCATCCGTTTTTTGGAGGTCTAGTACACCCCCGTTTGCGGGCTAAGCGCCGAGGTAACCCCTGCCGCCACCACCGTAAAGCTTGCTGTGGCACTGCCGCCCCTGCTATTGATAGAGATGGTATGTGTGCCCAGCGGCAAAGTGGCGGTGTAGGTGCCGCTTAGGGTGAGGACGATGCTGCCCTCTACTGCGCTTGCGTTTTGGTTGGTGGTTCCGGCGATGTGCACCGTTTGCTTGGTTCCGTCACTCAAGGTGACAAGCGTGTCCACATAGCCGTCAAAATCGTCATTCGAGGTGAAGCTTGCACTTTGCCCCCGTGTGATGGTTTGGTCCCTGCCGTTTATGATGGTGGGAGCATTGCCCCACCTTGCATACAATGTGATATTCTCGCTTACCGCCGTGCTAAAATTATATGGAGTTGTCAAACTGCTGTCTGTATACCATCCGGCAAAGTACATGCCGCCTTTTGTGGGTGCACTCGGCATGGTTGCCGTTTTTCCCTCTAACACTTTTTGTGTGGCAACCGCACTTCCGCCGCTCGTCTCAAACGCAACTTCATAGCCCCATCCGGCATACAACGTGATATTCTCGCTTACCGCCGTGCTAAAACTATATGGCGTTGTCAAACCGCTGTCGATATACCAACCGGCAAAGTCAATACCCGCTTTTGTGGGGGCACTCGGCTCGCTTGCCCTGTTCGCTTGCAGTATCGTCTGTGGTGCAACAGCGCTTCCGCCTCTACTGTCAAATGTAACGGTGCAATTCCAGCGCGCGTATACGGTTGTGTCTGCATTCACCGGGGAAGCAAAATCATACACTGTTGTAAAATTCTCGTCGGCGTACCAGTTTTCAAAAGTATAGCCGTCGGCGCTTGGGTTGTTCGGTCTTGTCACCAGTCCACCGTGTGTAGTCGGGCGTGGGTCGGGTTTGCCGGTTACGCTTATCCCGCGAATGGTGTCGGTGTCAAAGGTGAGGGTGGCACCAACGGTTCGGGGTGTCGCCTCCCCGCTCCAATTTGTGGCGATAAAATCATAGTCGACAAAGGCGGAGGACATCCCCGTAAATGTGTTTCTTTTGTCGGGAGGCACATTGTTCCCGTTTATGATGGAGGTGGCCGTTCTGCTTTGGTTC
>CAYJJK010000234.1:0-1249 GCA_964370445.1 uncultured Oscillospiraceae bacterium
GCCGTGATGATGCCACAGCCGCGCGGTGGTTTCGGATGGGCGATGGACAAATCACTGCGCATACGTCCGCGTGCCGTCTTGTCGCCAAAGGCACGAAACAAAAGCTGGGCGGTTTTGGTCATCTCGCTTTCCTCCATGCGTGTGGAGGGGTGGAAGTCGTCGATGACACAAGGCACATCTTTCAAAAGATAGAGGCGCTCCAAAATGCTGTTGGCGGTGTCGCGAAATGAGAGTGGCAAGCTATCGTGCGTGAAATTTCCAAAGTGCGAAAGAAACAACGCCGCCAGTGTACTTTTCTTGCTTCCCGTCTGCCCGACAATGGCCAGCACGGTTTTGAGCTCAAATCCACCCCTGCGAAAAAATTCCATGAGTGGTGCCGCAAACAAAATGGCCGTGAGCGGATAGAGGATTTCTTTCGGTGCCAAATGGCTTTCGAGCAGTGCCAGCGTGACGATGGCATCTTTCTTTTCAAAGGTTTCCGCCAAAGAATATTTGAGAAGCGTCGGGTCACTGCACACGCAGTTGTAGCTGTTTGGCATGAGGTATTGCCACTCGTCGCAGTAGCGCCAGCCGATGTGGCTGTAGGCATTTTGCACCAGCAAATCCTCCGCCGTGCTTTGGATGGCAAAACGCAAGTGCTCTCGGTTTCCGTTTCCGGCCGCGACATTGCAGGCCGTGCCCCAGTGCTCCAAAATCCAATTCATTTTCTGAAATTCCGCAATGCTCAGTGTGATTTCTCGAAGTGTGTAGCCCTTGGCGTGCTCGCCGCAAATGGTGAGGTAGCGCGTTTGTTCACAGCCGTTGTCGAGCAAAACCTCGCTCACAATGTAGGCGGTGAAGTTGCACAACATTTTTTCTCCCGTGCCTGCCATGACGTAGAGGCAACCGTTTTTGATACGGTACGGTTCACGATACAAGTTCATGTGTTTCACCTGCCCTTCTATCCAGCCAGAGGATGAATTTGTCTTTCGGCACGATGATGCGCGTGCCCACTTTGACGGTGGGAAAATCTTTTTCCTTGTAGAGTTTGTAGACCCCACTGCGTGAAATGCCGAGCGCCGTCATGACATCTTTTGCATTCATGGCAAGGGGTAGGTCGTTGAGCGTTGTGTATTGTTTCATGCGATTCCTCCCTTTATATGTGTTTTGTTACCAAGCACTTAATTCGACACCATTTCCTAAGTGCGAAAGGCGAACACCTAAACTGCGATTGGCTACACCGCATCATTGGAATCTCACCACCGCCGGG
>CAYJJK010000235.1:0-1239 GCA_964370445.1 uncultured Oscillospiraceae bacterium
TGTATAAAAGTGAGGTGATGTCATGAATGTCAATATAAAAAATGAACTTGAAAATGTTGTTTCCATAATCAACTCCACAGTGAATTCCAAAGAAATTTATCTGTTTGGTTCTTTTGCAACAGGGCAAAATCGAGACGACAGCGATTTTGATATTTATGTGGTGCTTGATGCAGAAGAAGTGCGGCCAATAAAGGCAATTCAAAAAATCAACTACGCACTCTCAAGTTTGGATTTGCGATCGATAGACATCCTCGCAGGCTATCAAAATGCTTTCGTGGCCGCCGCAAAAACACCGTCAATAGAAAGAGAAATTTTAAAACGGGGTGTGAAGTTGTATGACCGAGACAGCAAGGCGTTGGCTTGATTTAGCCGAAAATGACAAGCTATCGGCACAGCACCTGCTGACTTTGCACCCTATGCCGATAGAAGTGATTTGCTATTTGTGTGAACAATCTGCGGAGAAAAATCTAAAGGGTTATTTGTGTGTGAGTGAAAATGAAATCCCAAAAACACATGACCTTATGAAGCTAAACAGGCTCTGTCAAAATCAAGATGCCACATTTATTGAAATCATGGAAAGTTGTTCCAACTTAACCCCATACGGAGTGCAAGTTCGATATCCGAATAACATTGAGCTCTCTGATGAAGATGTGAGACTTGCAATTGAAGATATGGAGAAGGTATCGGTTTTTGTTTCATCCAAATTATCCGAGGTCCCCTTTGGGGTTTCATAAATGTTTTGACCACATGAATAGCCACAGACAGCACCGGAGTATATGTGGACAAGAGCATTAAAGAGTGCTAGAGAGTAACCTTGACCGAGCGGAAACGGCTATAAATGGGCATAAAAGTGTAAAAAAATATAAGTAGACCAATTCGGGACGCAGAGGCCGCGAGTTCGAGTCTCGCCACTCCGACCATGCGATGGAGCAAGATGCTCCATCGCAGCTTTTTATTAAAAAAGTGGTTTTGGGTTAAAGTTGTATGGGAATTTTTGGGGAAATGCAGGGCAGAACTGCCTTTGCTTGAAAAATCTAAGATTGAAAATTTTCGATAAAATGAATAAAATTAAAGTTGGAGAGTTGTCCGAGAGGTCGAAGGTGCAACACTCGAAATGTTGCAACAATTCAACATGGCTTCTTCGAAAATCAACGATAACATGTTTTGATTTTACTATTTATTTTGCCTTAACTTCTAAGTTCTGCCCTGTAGTTCTGCCGGGCGGTTTAACGACCGTTT
>CAYJJK010000236.1:0-1234 GCA_964370445.1 uncultured Oscillospiraceae bacterium
TAAGCCCAAGCGAGAGGACGATTGCGATGACCACGGATTTTCTTATAAAAATCTTTTTATACTCAAAGCCTACTAAAGACCAAAAATTGTTCATTTCGTTCACCTCTCAACGGATTTGATGACGCTTATAGATAAAATAAGAGCTTACCAGCAGCAGTGTCGCTGCAAGCACATAGAAAATAGGTGTAAAAATGAACGGCACAATGGAAATGTCCGAAAACTCATACAAAAGAACAGAAAAAACGGTATACCACTCAAAACTTGTTGCCGGAAACATTAGATTGAATACCTTGTAAACACCCGGCAACGTTTCCGGAATATAAACAAATATTGGTACAATGGCAAGAACAATACTGATGGCAAGCACAATAAACGGAGATTTGAAAAAGGAAGAGAGTGCTACAATGGTTGCACTGAAAAACAGGCAGGCACAAAATGCAACTATAAAATATATGGTAACAGCCTCTATCATAGTGAGTGCATAAGGAGAAAAATCCAGCTGAACTTGAAACATGGTATTCGCACCCTCGAAACCATATACCAATAAACAGGTAAGACTATTGACGGCAAAAAATGACAAGGTTATCAATAGAAAGCTTGAAAGTGCGGTGAAGATTTTCGCCATATATAACACAAATTTCCCGTTTTTGCTTGTAAGCTGAAGTGCAATCACTTTATTTTGATAATCCCTTGAGAAAATGCCCGATAACGCTATGGCAAGGGAAAAACAAAGCACCAAACAAATGGCATACATAGACACCATTATCAAAACATAGCTATCAGGGTAACCATAGATAATGGGGCTGCTTGTTAGAGTCGAAATATTTTCTCCTAATATGATTTTTGAAGTATCATTCACAGGAAGTCCATCTATGTAAGAGGCAAGGCGCTCTGTTCTGACTTGCTCAAAATTTTCAAGTGCTTCATCGGGTAAGGCAGCTACCTCGACATAACCATCCACCAAATAATAATTTTCAATAATGCCGATAATGTCGAGATTTGGTTTTATATATGTTTCATATACCAAACGCTCGTTCTCTACGGTAAATTCATCTAAATAGCTTACAACAGAATTTCTCACCCCTTTTAATAGCTCGGCATCTATTTCCTCACCCTCAAGGGACAGGGAATACTGCTTATCCAGCATAAAATCTTCATATCTTGTTCGCACAATTTCACCATCATAATATTCATTGCCAATCACCTGTCCGGTGGAAGAAAAAGCCACAAACAA
>CAYJJK010000237.1:0-1156 GCA_964370445.1 uncultured Oscillospiraceae bacterium
CCCGCATCAATCCGCTGTGCCGCCTGTTTTTTCATCGTGTCTGTGCTGTGGGCGTAAATGTCAAGTGTGGTGGCAACCGACATATGCCCGATTGTGGCAGAAAGTGTTTTCACGTCCATCCCATTCGCCAAGGCACCGGTGCAAAAAACGTGACGAAGATCATGGAAACGCACCTTTTTACAATCGGCATGTGCCAAAATTTTCTGCAATTTTTTTCGGCACCAAGCAGGGTCAAGTGGTGTGTCTTCAAGCCTTGGCGAGGGGAACAGCCACCTTGAGTTTGTCTTTTCTCTGTGCGTTTTCAGCACCTCGCATACGCTTTGGGGAAGCATAACGGTGCGTACAGACGCTTTGGTTTTGGGCACTGAAACCGTCAGTTTCCCATCTACACGGCAAACTTGCTTGTCGATTTTTAGTTCACCTGTGATAAAATTCAAGTCACTCCATTGGAGGGCAAGCAGTTCCCCTCTCCTTAATCCCGTGGCAAGCTCAAGCAGGAACAACTCATAGTACCCCTCGTATTTTGCCTGCATCAGAAATCTTTGCAGTTCTTCGTTTGTCAGCACCTGCATTTCTTTGAATTTTTTGGGCGGTAATTTGCAACCGACCGCCGGGTTTGTCCGTATTAAGCCCTCGCAAACAGCCTTTTCCAGTGCACTTCGACAGAGTGAGTGTATCGACCGGATGGTTCTATCGGATAAGCCCTCGCCGTAATGCTCGGCCATTTGTTTGCGTCCACTTGTTTTGAGTTTGCTATAAAATTGTTGCAGATGATTTTGTGATAATTCGTTCAGTTTTACTTGCCCGAGTTCGGGAATGAGGTGGTTTCTTATCCGACCCTCATAGCTTGAACGAGTGCTGGCACGAAGCTTTGGCTTTGTATAGTGCTCATACCAAAAGTTCAGCCAATCGGCAAATTTCATATCGGATTTCAGTTTGTCGGAGGGGGTTTCTCCACATTCTTTTTTTAACTTCTCCAGCTTTTCTACACATTCGGCCTTTGTTTTTGCAAGCACAGATTTGGTTTTGGGCAGGCCTTTTTCATCATAATGCGTAACCGCTCGCCCCTCCCAGCGTCCGTCTTTGCGAAGCCGCACCGTGCCGTCGCCGCTTTTTCTTTTTTTACTCAAACCATCACCCCTTCGATAAAATTGCC
>CAYJJK010000238.1:0-1108 GCA_964370445.1 uncultured Oscillospiraceae bacterium
ACTGAAATATTGCGTGAGCGCATGGTGGCTAGGCGGTTTTCAAACTCGTCGGGCAAAGCAATATTGGCAAACTCGTCCATTACAAAATGAACATGAACCGGCAAAGCGCCACCGTGTGTGAAATCGGCAGAATCGAACATCTGCTGAAAAAGCTGTGAGTACAGCATACTGACAATAAAGTTAAAACTGCTGTCACTGTCGGAGATAAGGGCAAAGAGTGCGGTTTTGCGTTCACCGAGTTTGTCGAGTTCGAGTTCATCGGTGGCGGTTAATTGGATAAGACTTTCAAGGTTAAACTTCTCAAGCCGTGCCGCAAGTGTGATTTGCACACTTTTCAGGGTTTTGCCCGCACCTTTTTGATAAAGGCGGTAGTATTTCACGGCAATGTGCTGTGGGTCTTTTTCCTCTAATTTGTAAAACAGCATATCAAGTGGACTACTCTGCCCATCGCCGTCCTCGCTCACTTCACCGGCACGCAAAAGTTCCATCACCATGTCAAAGGTCTGCTCCTCAACCGGCGCTTCATATTTCAGGTAAAATATAAGGGCAAGCAGTAGCATCCCTGCCGAGGTATCCCAAAATTGGTCGCCCTTTTGTGCGCCTTTTTCCGTGGTTGCCTTGAATAAATTGGTCACCAGTTTTTGCGCATCGTTGTCGCTGTGGATATAGGCGAACGGGTTGTAACAGTGGCTGCGTTCCATGTTAATAAGATCAAGCACTTTCACATCATAGCCTTGCTTTGCAAGCAAACTGCCGGTGTCACGGAGCATCTCGCCCTTGGGGTCTAAAATTACATACGAGGTGTTCGCCTGCATGATGTTGGGTTTGCAATAAAAGCGTGTCTTGCCTGCGCCCGAGCCGCCGACAATAAGCACATTGAGGTTGCGGCGATGCTTTTTGCCGTCTAAGCCGATGCGTAAATTTTCCGTGAGTAGTTTGTTTTGCGCGGGCGATTTGTCGGCGTATTTTTTGTTGATGTAGCTTGCAAAACCCCACTTTGCCGAGCCATGCTCTACACCTCTGCGGTAGTTGCGGCGCGTGGAAAAATAGATGCCCACACCGAGCAGATACGCCGCACAAAAAATGAGGACAGTTTTTAGGCTGTCCT
>CAYJJK010000239.1:0-1103 GCA_964370445.1 uncultured Oscillospiraceae bacterium
TCTTTTGCCGCCGCAATGGCCCGCGCCAGTTCATCAAGCAGGGCATCCATCTCTATAAAGGCATCGTCCAGCGCATTGTATTCGTCGATGTAGTCCGTCGGTGGCAGCACTGAGGAGGAGGGAAAGGAGGTGCCCCAAGAGTTGTCCATGAGTGAATCCGCCGCCGGCTCGCAAGAACTGTTGGCTGAGAACATAAGCACGAGCATGGCCAAAAGTAGTAGCGAAATCGCTTGTTTTAGTTTTCTTTTCATTCTTTTTCACCCCATTGGTTTTTAGGGATTGACGCTTTGTTTATCAATTGTCCCCAATATCTTACACTGATTTTACTATTATAACAGAAAACCGTTTTTTTTCAAGGTTTTTGACTTAAATTCATCCTTTAAAATATTTGTGGGTATTTTGGGGTGAGCATAGAAAAGCTTTACCGGAAATCATGGCGTCATCCTGATGCTGAGATCGTGTTCCTCAGTTTTGAATTCTGTTGAACGTTTTTTTAAAAACGTTCAAAACAGACCTCTTGCAAACCGTTTATTTGTATAGTAAGTGGTGTTATAGCCAATGGCTCCCATCCGCTATTTAACGTATGGTAATTGGAATTGTTGTAGTTGTAATACATCTGCGAACGGGCCTCGGCATAGCCGGGGTGAAAGCCCATACAAGAAACTGCCGCTGTGTGCATTTTTGCACACAGCGGCAGTTTTAAGTCCATATAAATGTATGGCAACCCTAGGGTGTAGAGATATTTACGGTTTCGCTTGCGCTTGTATTGTAGGTGGTTTCTGTTGCGGTGACAGTGGTGAATGAACCAATTCCCGAACCATAGAGCACACTGAAGGATATGGTGCCGTTTGAGCCGGTGGTGCCGGTGTAATTGCCGCCGGAAGGTGTTAACCCGGTAACGTCGCTCGAAACGACTACATTCGGAATTTCAAACGTGACGCTCACATCACCCACAGGAATGCCAAGAGCATACACAAAGTCAACCGTGTCGCCGGCATAATCAATCGTGTCCGGTGTGGCAGTTAAAGTGGGCTCAAACACAGTCACTTTTGCCGCGCGGCTGGTCGCTTCGGCGTCTGAAGCAGAATCTCCCACAACGCAGT
>CAYJJK010000240.1:0-1093 GCA_964370445.1 uncultured Oscillospiraceae bacterium
AAAACCCTGCCAATCCGAGCGAGCAATATATGTGCGCTATCTGCACCACCACCGAGCTTTTTTCAAGCTATGACAACGTCATGGTAAGCGACAATTATGTGGAAATTTTACAGCTTTTCGGTGAGCGTATAGCGGAAAACGCACACTCCATTATGAAAGAAAACGAGGGCAAAAACATTCCACTTGCGGTTTTGACAAAAGAGCAATGCTTATCTAACGACACCGCAAAAGCCATTGTCGGCAAGGTAGTCGCTTTAAAGCCGGAAATATTGAAAGATGAGTGCCGCACCATAGACAGGCAATTGTTTTATGTGACGGGCGGTTTTGGTGCGCAGGCGAATAGCCGTGGAAACGCCGTGTTTTGTAATAACCTTTATACCGGCACACACACCCGCATAGAACGCTACAACGTCTTAGGTGAGGTGAAGCCGGAACACCTTCCACAATGGGCAAAAGACAAAATGAAAACCATGCAAAGACAACAAAGGGAGGAACGATAATGACAATAGCAACAAGGACGATGCTTTTTGAAGAACTGAAATATGCCGCCGAGCAAAGTTATCAGCTTATGGCGCAAACGGGCTTTATCGGCTCCATGAAAAACGGTTTATGGGAGGACGGCATCAAAAATTCGTACACAGATGCGCTGAAAGCAGGGATTGATAAAGCGCTCTCCTTATTCAGCAAAGCCTATTACAACTACAGAACAGACATTGATGGTTGTGCCTTTCTCGTTTTGGCTGTGCCTAAAAATGATGTGCTTGTGCCATATTGCTATTGCTATCAAAAGGCACAGCTTGACAGCCACATGGAAAAGGCAAGAAGCGGCATTCGCTTTATCACAAGCAGTTACAAAGAAAAATTTCGCCTGCCCGATGGCGATAAGATTTCCATTGTTTATGGCTACAATGGCGAGCGTGTAGAGCGTGTGTGCCGTTACATCGACGATACCCATTTTGAGCTTGGCACCGGAAAACAGGGTGCGCACATCTACCATATCGGTGAATTTGCAGACCGCATGGAAAAAAACGGCAACATGTGTGAACCGGTGAAAGGCACACCGTTATTCAAAAACAATTCGTTGGAGGAAAGA
>CAYJJK010000241.1:0-1092 GCA_964370445.1 uncultured Oscillospiraceae bacterium
AGTAAACCACAAATAGCGGTCTCCCGTGATGGGATCATAGAACCAACGTCTACCGCTTAAATCGGTAAACTCGCCAAGGTGCATACCAACGCCCCCATCAAAATACACAGTACG
The DNA here is from genome assembly GCA_964370445.1 of uncultured Oscillospiraceae bacterium. Classification (GTDB taxonomy): domain Bacteria; phylum Bacillota; class Clostridia; order Oscillospirales; family Ruminococcaceae; genus JAAYCI01. The sequence goes on from CAYJJK010000241.1 coordinate 115, forward strand.
ACCATCTAGCAAGGTGGTCAGACCGTCCACACGTATACCGTCTCTGCCGAACAAGAAAATATGCCCGTTATGCACCACTTGCTCTCCGTGCACACGGTGGCCGCCAAAATCATAATAGTAGGCTTCTCCACCCACTTCTATCATTTTTTTACGTGCCACGTTGCCGGTTTGAGGGTCAAAATAATATTGTTTACCCGCAATGCTGTGCGCGCCTGTCAACATGCCTTCATTTTCGTCATAAAATGTGGTGCGTCCGTCCGGCATGGTAGTAAACCACAAATAGCGATCTCCCGTGATGGGATCATAGAACCAACGTCTACCGTTTAAATCGGTAAACTCTCCAAGGTGCATGCCCACACCACCGTCAAAATACACGGTGCGGCCGTCTAGCAAAGTGGCTAAACCGTCTACACGTTTTCCCGCACTGTCAAACAGGAAAATATGTCCATTAATCACCACTTGCTCGCCGTGTACTTGGTGGCCACCAAAATCGTAGTAATAGGCTTCGCCGCCCACTTCTATCATTTTTTCGCGTGCCACATTGCCATTTGTTGGGTCAAGATAGTATGTTTCGCCCGCTATGGTTTGCTGGCCATACAGCATGCCCAGTATCGGATCAAAAAACACGGTACGGCCATCCTCTGTGTTTACAAAACCACCCATTACCTTGCCGCTTTCGTTGTAGTAGTAATAGTTTCCGTTAATATAGTGAATGCCCGGTGTGTTCGTTTTAGGTACTGCAGGCACTGCGGACGCGAAGCTTGCCTCGCTCACGGTTTGCACCGACAAATCCCCCACCGCAGGACCATCTAGCAGTGGAATGGTTGTAAGTGAACTAAGCAATGACGTACCAAGCATTAAACTTGTCTCTTCGTTTTCTCTGCTGCCACTAATTGTGGTTCCGCCGGTTCCGCCTTCGCCGCCTGTCGTTCCGCCGGTTCCGCCTTCGCCGCCTGTCGTTCCGCCGGTTCCGCCTTC
>CAYJJK010000242.1:0-1085 GCA_964370445.1 uncultured Oscillospiraceae bacterium
TGGAGCCCCGCGTAAAAGTGGAAGGCCCCGGTGGCATTTTCCCCGGCTTTATGACGGGAGTGGATCAGGTGGGCAGTGGCCGTACCCATGTTTTGAAGGGTGCTGCTGTGGTAACTACCGGCAAAATTGTTGGCTTCCAAGAGGGCATCATCGACATGACAGGAACGGGTTCGGAGTATACACCATTCTCCAAAACCAACAATGTTGTGGTAAAAGTGGAGCCTGTTGATAGCCTAAAACAACATGAGCATGAAGTGGTGGTTCGTCTTGCAGGTTTCCGTGCAGCCAATTATCTTGGCGAAGCCGGCAAAGATTTGCAACCAGACGAAGTGAAAACTTACGAAACAAAACCGATTTTGGAACAGGTGAAAGAATATCCGAACCTGCCTAAAGTGGTATATGTTTACATGCTGCAAACCCAAGGCCTTTTGCACAACACCTATTATTATGGTGTAGACGTGAAACAAATTGTGCCTACCTTTATGTACCCAACAGAGGCCTTCGACGGTGCCATCACCAGCGGCAACTGCGTGTCTGCTTGCGACAAAAACCCAAGCTATGTGCATGCCAATAGTCCTGTTATCACCGATTTGTATGAAGAGCATGGCAAAACCATCAACTTCCTTGGTTGCATTGTAACCAACGAGAACGTAACCTTGATGGATAAAGAGCGTTCTTCAATCATGACGGCAAAACTGGTCGAGTTCCTCGGTGCATATGCAGCCATCATCTCAGAAGAAGGCTTTGGCAACCCCGATGCAGACCTTGTGATGAACTGCAACAAAATCGAGGGTAAAGGCATCAAAACTTGCCTCATCACCGACGAATATGCAGGCCAAGACGGCGCTAGCCAGTCTCTTGCAGACTCTACGCCAAAAGGCGACGCTTGCGTCACCGCCGGCAATGCCAACATGGTGGTAACACTGCCAGCTCTAGACACCGTTATCGGTTATCCAGAAGTGGCCAATGTGATTGCAGGTGGCTGGGACGGTAGCTTGCAAGCCGATGGCAGCATCACTGCCGAAATTCAGGTAATCACCGGCGCTACAAATGAGCTGGGCTTTGGTTATCTCACTGCAAAAACC
>CAYJJK010000243.1:0-1081 GCA_964370445.1 uncultured Oscillospiraceae bacterium
AAGAAATCGAATCTCGCCTATCTATCTGCGACCAAATAGAAAAAACAGTGGACGAGAGTTTAAGGCAAGCAGAAAGCCTAAGGCAGAGCATATTAAAACAAGCCTTTGAGGGGAGGTTGGTGTAATGAATGATGTTATTTCATTTTTTAGTAATAACTGGTTACCCATTATTTTATTCGTGTTTGGTATTCCGATAACGATGATTAGTGGTGCCAAATTTTCGAATAGAAAGCGTATTAGTTATCATATAAATACTAAAAAAGTGTATATTGATAATGCTGGAAAACATAATGATAAATTAAAAATAACTTACGAAGGAGAAACAGTTGACACTATGTACCAAACACAGATTTACCTTTGGAATAGTGGTAATCAAACTATAGATAAATCGGATGTTGTAGAGCCAATATCAGTAAAAATGTCGAATGGCAAAATTTTGGATATATCCTTTTCTGCTATAAGTCGTAACCAGTGTGGGATAAATTATGACCCCATTACTATAGAAGAGTCAAAAATAACATTTGATTTTTTAGATAAAAATGATGGTGCTTATATTGATGTTCTCCATACTGACCAGTTGGAGTTTATGACCCCTACAATTAAAGGCACAAGAATAAAAAATTGTAAGGATATTTCTCTATATTTTAACAATAGATTGAAATACAAGATACTTTTAAATACGTACAATTTCATTTTAACAATATTGGTGTTTTGTTTGGATTATTTCTTGATTTTGTCAGGTATTGAAATGCTTAATAATATTCAAAGTTACGAAATATTAGCAATCGGTTTTTTTGTTGCAATTTTTTTATTTTTTATGGTATTAACTTTTATGTTTTTTAGATTTTATTTACCGAGCCAGTATGCAAACAAAGTTCCATTGTCAATATGCAAAGGAGAAAAATAATGTCTGAATCAAACATCACACAAAAAATATGGTCAATGGCAGGTGTGCTCATGGACGACGGTATCTCCAACAGCGATTACCTCGAACAGCTAACCTACCTCATATTTTTAAAAATGGCGGACGAATATTCAAAGCCTCCATATAAACGTAACTTAGGCATACCCGATAACTGCA
>CAYJJK010000244.1:0-1073 GCA_964370445.1 uncultured Oscillospiraceae bacterium
GGTGCTACTTTCATATTGCGAATACCTCCTCGATCTTCTTTGCGGCATCCACGCTGAGCACAAAAGTACCGGCACTCAAAATGTCATATACATTGATGAGGTTTGCCGTGGTGGTTTTTGCACCCGGAATGTTCGAAGCACTTTTCACCAATTTTGCGTCTACCGCGTCGGTCACAATCAACGGCTTTTTGGCGTTCAAGGCGTCTAGCATTGCCACCACCGTTTTTGTTTTATACTCTTCAATCTTGAACTCATCCACAATCACAAGCTCGCCAGCTTTGGCTTTGGCAGACAAAGCACTCAAAAGTGCAAGGCGTTTTAGTTTGCGATTTAAGCGGTAGCTGTAATCGCGGGGTTTTGGCCCCAGCGCCACACCACCACCCACCCACTGCGGGGAACGAATGGAGCCCTGACGTGCATGACCTGTACCTTTTTGTCTCCAAGGTTTGCGGCCACCACCACGCACCTCTGCGCGTGTTTTCGTGCTCTGTGTGCCCTGGCGTTGGTTTGCCAGGTAATTTACAACAGCAGCGTGCATGGCACTTTTATTCGGCTCAATGCCGAAAATGCTGTCTGAGAGCTCGAGGTCACTGACCTTTTTGCCCTTCATGTTTACTACATCAAATTTAGCCATCCTCTACTCCTCCCTTATGCCTTCACGCTGTCTCGGAGGGTGATGACGCTGCCTTTAGCTCCCGGCACAGCACCCTTGATGGCGATGAGGTTATTTTCTGCATCCACTTTTACAATGCTGAGGTTTTGCACTGTTACGCGCTCTGCACCCATGTGGCCCGGCAATTTCTTGCCTTTCATAACACGGGAAGGCGTGGCGCAAGCACCCATAGAACCTGCATGACGGGCGATAGGGCCCGTACCGTGTGTTTTGCGCATCACATGGCCGTTGTGGCGCTTGATGGTGCCGGCATAACCTTTACCTTTGCTTGTGCCGGTTACGTCAATTTTGTCACCTTCTGCAAATACGTCGGCTTTCAAGATGTCGCCAATGTTGAATTCGCCCATTTGCTCGAACTTAAACTCGCGTAGGGTTTTTTTCGGCGCCACATCCGCTTTGT
>CAYJJK010000245.1:0-1060 GCA_964370445.1 uncultured Oscillospiraceae bacterium
CCGAAACTATGCCTCTATCGCCAAAAACCATTATGGCTATGATATTTCCATCTTGGATTTACGCAACCCCACACGCAGTGACGGCAACAATTTGCTTCACCTCGTCAACCGCTACATGGACATTTACCTCGCCGATAAAAGTCAAATCGCCGCCAAAGCGAAGGCCGAAAAATATGCCAAAATCATTGCCAAAACCATCATCGGAACCGATGGTATGTCGATGGGGCAAAATGCCTATTTCTACGATTCCGCAGAGGGCTTACTTGCAGCGGTCATTTTACTTGTGTCGGAATATTTGCCGCCGATTGAAATCGAGGGTGCCATGCGAGAACGACGGCACATTGTTTCCGTGTTTAAGATGGTGCAAGATTTGTTGGAACCAAGCCAATCGAAAGGCAAAAATCAGTTTCAGCTGCTCATGCAGCGCTTGCCCTCCACCCACAAGGCCAAATGGCTTGCCGGTGCCGCGCTCAATTCCTCCGAGCAGGGCATGGCTTCGGTGCTGTCCACCGTGCTGTCAAAACTCAATGCCTTTCTGGATTCAGAGCTAGAACAAGTGCTGTGTTTCGACACAGAATTAGACGCTGAATCGTTTTGTAAAAACAAATCCGCTGTGTTTTTGATACTCCCCGAGGAGGATTCGACGAAATATTTTATGGTCAGCCTGTTCCTGCAACAATTTTACCGAGAACTGCTTTCCGTGGCCGACGAGCACGGCGGCCAACTCCCACGCCGTGTGATGATTTTCGCCGATGAGATCGGCACCATTCCGGCCATCGACAGCTTTGAAATGATGCTCTCGGCTGGACGCTCACGCAGGATTTCCGTTGTCCCCATCATCCAAAGCCTTGCACAACTGGAGCAAAATTACGGCAAAGAGGGTGCGGAAATTATCACGGACAACTGTCAGCTCACCATCTTCGGCGGCTTCGCCCCAAACTCGCAAACCGCAGAAAAATTATCTAAGGCAATGGGCAATCGCACGGTGCTCAGCGGCAGTGTCAACCGTGGCAAGAAGGACCCCTCCCAAAGCCTGCAAATGATGGAACGCCCGCTTATG
>CAYJJK010000246.1:0-1049 GCA_964370445.1 uncultured Oscillospiraceae bacterium
TGCCATCTAAAATTCCCACCACATAAAACCCGGCATTTTTTGCTGTTTCTGCCGCATGAATTGCATCTTCAAAAACAACGCAATCTGCTATATCTGCGCCAATTTTTTTGGCCGCCTGCAAGTAGATATCCGGTTTCTGTTTGGTGCATCCCACTTCACTTGAAGTGAGAATAAAGCTAAAGAAGTGCGCAATCCCCAGCCTTTCTAGCACCGGCTCTACCAAATGGCGGCAGGTGGCAGTGGCAACACACATTGGTGTGCCTTTGTTTTGGTTTAAAAACTCCAGCACCCCGGGTTTTAATGGGATGTCCATTCTATAGCGTTGCTCCATTTGGGCATTTAGCTTGTCAATAATCTCATCGGCCGATTCTGTAAACCCAAAGGTGCGCCTCATATATTCTGCGGTATCCTTTACGCCAAGCGGTTTTAGGGTTTCACTCAAATCTTTAGGTGGGTTATGTACCCCACGCTCCTTTAAAAAGGCGTCCCCCACTTCTTCCCACACAGGCATAGAGTCCAGCAAGGTTCCATCCAAATCAAAAATCCAGGCTTTTTTCACACGATCACTTCCTTGTCTCTGTTCAAATTTAACAGCGTCTGCACGAGTGTTCCAACATCTGATTTCAGCATTTTCGCCTTATTTGACAAAAATTAGCTAAAATCGTTTGTGGATACACCTTTTTGCATGCATGAATACTACAAAAAAATTGCCGCAAAGCAAACTTTGCGGCAATTGGTACGCCCACAGGGAATCGAACCCCGATATCTGGTTTAGAAGACCAGTGTTCTATCCGTTGAACTATGGGCGCCTAGCTTGCGTTCGCCTCAAAACAAAAGGCAGAACAAAACGGTGCTAGTCTATTTTAACACAACTCTGTGTGAAGTCAAGAGGAACGGGCTTTTCTTTTGGCAAATATTTACCATTTAAAAAGCCCGCTCACGTCTATCTTTACCCTTCTATAAATCTCTGCAAAATAGGTGCCGATTGCCTCAAAATACTTTCTTCATCCACCCGAACAAGTTTTCCGTCTTTTACCGCGATACGCCCC
>CAYJJK010000247.1:0-1038 GCA_964370445.1 uncultured Oscillospiraceae bacterium
GACTACTTTGTTTCACAAAGGGATTTTGAACTACCTGAACTCAAATTACTTGTTGATGTGATATCTTCAACAAAATTTCTTACCGAGAAGAAAGCGAGCATGCTAATCACAAAGCTCCAAGCATTAACGAGTAAATATGAGGCAAAGGAACTGCATAGGCATGTGTATGTATATCAAAGAGTTAAGGCCACGAACGAAAAAATATTTTATAGTACGGATGTTATTCATAAGGCTATCCATGAAAAAAAGCAAATCACATTTAAGTATTTTGATTGGGGATTGGACAAAAAAATTCATTATCGCGAGGGTGTAAGATGTGTTTCGCCCTATGGGCTTGTTTGGAATAATGAAAAGTATTATCTAATTGCTTACTATGACAAATACGATAGAGTGTCTCATTTTAGAGTAGATAAAATGGATGAAGTAAGCATAGTGGAGCATGAAATTGTTTCACCACCCGAAAACTTTACTTTAAAAGATTATGGAGATAGATTTTTTTCGATGTTCAGTGGGGAACGAAAACATGTAACAATGCGTTTTGACAATCGCTTAATCAATGTGGTTTATGATAAATTTGGGTTTGATACTACAGTGACTTTGGTAGATGAAAATAGCTTTATCATAAGTATTGAGGTCGAGGTAAGCCCGGCCTTTTTTGCGTGGATCTTTCAGTTTGGTGCTCTTGTAAAGATATTGGAGCCTGCTTGTGTGCAAGAGCAAATGCACCAGCAGTTAAAGAGCTTGGAGGAAATATATAGATGAAAATAGGGTTTATAGATTTCTCAAAAGAGGAAAGAAGCAAGGTGCTTGCTACTCTTGGGCTTCTAGGCGAGCAAAATGCGATTGATGAGCTTGGAATCGGCACGATAAGAGATGCTTATGCCGATATTTTGTTTCCCGGAATATCCACATTGCAAACAAGAGCAAAATATTTTGTATTGACACCCTACCTATTCTCTTTAGCGTCTAAGCAAAGGCTAAGCAGTGGCAGGGAGTTTTTGCGTTTTATTCAAGATAAAGAAGAAAAATTGGTGGCCC
>CAYJJK010000248.1:0-1035 GCA_964370445.1 uncultured Oscillospiraceae bacterium
TGCAATACTAAAAAGTCTGTCTACAAATTCATACATTCTGTCACCACGTAGGGAGATTTTTGCGCCAATGGGCATTCCCTCGCGCAGTTTGAAGTTTGGAACACTCTTTTTTGCCTTGCACACAACGGCCTTTTGGCCTGTGATGATGGACAAATCACTTAAGATGGCATCCATCACTTTTGGGTTATCGCGTGCTTCACCACAACCCACATTGATTACCACTTTTTCAAGTTTCGGAATCTGCATCACGCTCTTATAGCTGAATTTCTTCATCAGAGCAGGAGCGATCTCCGCTTGGAACTGGTCTTTCAGTCTCGGCATTTTCTTCGCTCCTTCCTTTACAGTTTTGCTCCGCATTTTTTGCAAATGCGTGCTTTCTTTCCATCTTCAATTTTGTGGCCCACACGCGTTGCTTTGTCGCATTTTGGGCACACAGGCATAACTTTAGAAGCGTACATTGCGCTTTCTGCCTGCACAATGCCACCAGCTTGACCGGCTCTGCGCGGTTTAACATGCTTGGAAACCATGGCTCGGCCTTCTACAATTACCTTGCCCTCTTTTGGGCTAACTGCCAAAACCTTACCTTCCAAACCTTTGTCTTTACCGCTGATAATACGCACTTTATCGCCGGTTTTCACATGAACTTTATTTTGCATTTTCATGCTCCTCCTTACAGCGATTCCGGGGCAAGCGATAGAATCTTTAGGTAGCCACGGTCACGCAATTCGCGTGCCACAGGCCCAAAGATACGGGTGCCTCTCGGGTTTTTGTCGTCTTTAATCAGCACGGCGGCATTTTCATCAAAACGGATGTAGCTGCCATCGTCTCGGCGTAGGCCATGTTTAGAGCGCACTATTACGCAACGCACCACATCACCTTTTTTAACGCCCGAGTTCGGGGCGGCCTTTTTTACGCTGGCCACAATTACATCACCAATGCCGGCATACCGTTTTCGGCTGCCACCTAAAACGCGAATGCATTGAATCTCTTTCGCGCCGGTGTTGTCGGCCACCTTCAGGCGGGACTGCATTTGAA
>CAYJJK010000249.1:0-1033 GCA_964370445.1 uncultured Oscillospiraceae bacterium
CATGAAACCCTTTATCCGGGTTCTGTCAATGCCACCGCCCAATCCTATCCGCCCCCAAAACACAAAAACAACGAAAATATGAGCAAAAAGAGAAAGCTCTCATTTGACATTTCACGCGTTTTTATGCTACAATTTATTTTATGTATTTATATTTAAAAGCAGTAATGAATCTATAAAAAGAATTTGGTGGAGGACGTATGAAAAAGAAGACGCTAAAAAGCAAAATTGTATCGGGCATTCTGGCGCTTAGCATGTTGGCGGGGCTTTTGCCGCTTGCCGCTTTTGCAGAGGACACTGCGGTGCCGAGCAAAACCATTACAAGTTTTGCGGCCGTAGAGGGCATCACGGTGGCTGTGGGTGAAAGTGAGCCCACCTTGCCACCCAGCGTTTTGGCCACGGTGAGCACCACAACTGCTGAAGACGGCAGCGAAGCCGAGCAAACCACGGTTGAGGACGAACCCGTGCCCGTGACCTGGGCTTTGCCACAGAACGTAGCGTTTTCGTCCGCAGCGGCGGGCGAGGTTTTCACCTACACGGCTGTTTTGCCAAGCGATCGTATCTACAGTTTGGACGCGGGCGTAAGCCTGCCCACCCTCACGGTAACGGTGGCAGAGAGCGAGCCGAGCCAAGACCCGACCCCTGCCGAAATTACGACCTTTGGGGAAGTGGACGATATAGAAGTGCCCGAGGGCACAGCGGCAGACGCTTTGGGCTTGCCTACTGAAATTTCCGCCACGGTGAACGGGGCGGCAGGCACTGCCGTGGCCGTTCGGTGGGAAGCACAGGGCGGCACAGCCTACAGCCAAGACGCAGAAGAGGGCGAAACTTTCACCTACAAGGCCGCTTTGCAAAACGAAGCCGCCTACACTTTGGTAAACGATGCGGGCCTGCCCATGCTCACCGTAAGGGTGACGGCGGCGGCCGCTGCACAAGACAAGGTGATTTCCGCGTTTGTGGAGCCGGATGTGGTAGAGGTGACGCTGGACGATGAGCGCAGCGAAGCGGACATTATAGACAGTTTCCCCAACACTGT
>CAYJJK010000250.1:0-1027 GCA_964370445.1 uncultured Oscillospiraceae bacterium
GAGATTTGCAGGGTGATGAGGGTGTTTGCTCATTTTATTTATCTATAACCACATTTCCGCTCTCATCAAGCAATGGTGTTATTCCTCCTGCGTATCCATTTGTGCGAAAAATATAATTAACACCTGTTTCTCTATCCACTAAAATTTCAATAATATCTATCGTTCCTTGTTTATAAATAACCTCAAATCTATTACTGTTTTTCATATATTTCTTCCTCCTATTTTATAAATTGTACGCACTCAAGCTGTACAAACATCATTTCGAGATTACTAAAACAATCTACCATAGTATTATAGCTGAATTCTTACCAAAAAGTCCACATAAACACTTCCAAATCACTTCTTAGGTAATTCCAGCCTATCTTTCCTCCCTATGCGGTTTTCTCATTGCCTCGATAAAGCTGATTTCCTCGATGGCACGGGAATACAAATCTTTTTGTGCAGATAGGCGCGAATTGAAGTAATGCCCGATGAAATAGTCATCCCCATTTTTACACTGCCACGTCACAAAGCTATTCGGGGCTTTTGTATTTTCACCAAGCACAAACTCGGCATTACCGATACGGACACTTTCGGTTATCGCATAATTCTGGTTTATCCGCTGCGACACAGTGTTTGCCCTCCTTTAAGCGTTTTTGTAAAAAAAGCAACGTGCGAATATTTGGCACGGTGATATCTTTAACGGCAAGCATTTTTTCAACGGATAGATTCATGGCATCGCTCATTGAATAGCCTGCATTACATAAAATGCGATAGAGCCGTTGTTCATATTTTTCTTTTTTATACATGGTTTTACCTTTCCTCCAGCGAATTTCTTTTAAATAACGGTGTGCCTTTCACCGGCTCACACCTGTTGCCGTTTTTTTCCATGCGGTCTGCAAATTCACCGATATGGTAGATGTGCGCACCCTGTTTTCCGGTGCCAAGCTCAAAATGGGTATCGTCGATGTAACGGCACACACGCTCTACACGCTCGCCATTGTAGCCATAAACAATGGAAATCTTATCGCCATCGGGCAGGCGAAAT
>CAYJJK010000251.1:0-1018 GCA_964370445.1 uncultured Oscillospiraceae bacterium
GGGGATGTAAAGGTTTCGACAGGGAGAGGAAAGCCAGAGCAGCGGGTAGTGTTGTGGCCGCACTTTAAATGCCACACAAAAATAGTTAACAAAACTATCTCTTTCAACCGCAACCCTGTTGCGGTAGCAGCTTAATTTAATTAACTGCCGTTCACTTCGCTTCACCGCCGGGCGAATGTTGAGCGTCATTTAGGCGGAGCACGTGAACGCCCCTAAGCTTTGCAGGGCGTCATGAATTGATGAAGCTACCAATGTGGCAGCCTGCCGGCTGGCTTGCCTCAAAGGGAATGTTGTAAATCGGCTGCACCCGGAGATACTCTTGTAGACTTCTTTTTGGACACGGGTTCGATTCCCGTCATCTCCACCAAAAGGGTGTACCAATTTGACTCCCCTCAAAGAATAACCGAGTATTCGGGAGAATCTGAGAGGAAACAGCCAATTTGGTACACTTATTTTTTTGCAACCAGAGAGGCTAAAATTTGACTCCCCAAACCCATTTGACGGGAGTTGAACCCTTGCCCTATTTTTTTGCATAGAAACCATGCCGAAAAACCCCATGTGTTTTCGGCGTAAAATTCAATATGAATAAGAACAGTGAGTGCGATGCCAATGGCATTGCTCCCTCCTTTTTTGAGGTACCCTTGGAAGATAAGAACAATTTGACAGCGGCATTGGAATATATTCAAAAGATAACGGAAGATAGAAAAGTGGCAACGGATGAAGCCAAAGCTGCGATATGCGAGAACTTTGGTGAGGATAGCCAAGAGGGTAAAGATATGACCCTTCTTATAGATGATATGCAGGCCAAGAAAGAGGAGCTTGCAAGAGAATTGATGCTAGAGGTTTTGAGAGATTTCTCTGGAAAAGAATAAAATGCATCGGTCTGGTGCCAACATCTGTGCCCTCTGTTCACTTAGCTGCTTTTATAAATATTGGCTCTCAGGGGGGCGTATGAGTTCAAACCCCATCCTCCGCACCAAGTGAGTGCGTCAAAATAGATATCATCGCTAAAAAACAG
>CAYJJK010000252.1:0-1015 GCA_964370445.1 uncultured Oscillospiraceae bacterium
AACGCGCGAATGGATTTTTGACGCTTGCAGGTGGTATTATTATCACGTTCACACAAGAAATTTTGACCTTGATTACGGGTTAAAGTATACGAAAAGTCAGGCTTTACAGCTTGCCTTTTTTCTATTGACAGAAAATGAAGGGAGTAAGATGTTTTGTGGATAATAGACAACTTAAACAACGCACTCGACACATGGAACTCTAAACTCGGCGAGGTGTGGCAGCTTCTAACGCAGTCACCCGAAACCTTTAAGGGTGGGGAGATATGGTCGGTGATGCTTGATATTCACGGAGCACTGAGGGCGGTTGGATACGCCCTTTTGGTGCTTTTCTTTTTGGTGGGTGTGATGAAAACTTGCGGCAGTTTTGCCGAAGCAAAGCGCCCCGAACAGGCGGTGAAATTATTCATACGCTTTGCCATTGCAAGAGGTGTTATCACTTACGGGCTTGACCTGCTTATCGCCCTATTCCAAATTGTGCAAGGGGTGATACAAACCATCATGTCGGCATCGGGCTTTAGCAACACGGCAGAAGCGGCGGTGTTGCCGCAGGAAATAGTGGACGCCATCAACGAAACCGGCTTTTGGGATAGCATCCCCCTTTGGGCTGTGACGCTCATCGGTGGGCTGTTTATAACAGTGTTGTCGTTTGTCATGATAATGACCGTATACGGCAGATTTTTTAAAATTTATCTGTTTGCGGCAATTGCCCCGATACCGCTGTCCACCTTTGCAGGCGAGCCGACACAGAGCGTTGGCATCAACTTTTTAAAAGGCTATGCCGCAGTGTGCTTGGAGGGTGCCATCATTCTGCTTGCCTGTATTATCTTCTCGGTGTTCGCAAGTTCCCCTCCACAGGTAAACCCCGACGTGTCCTCGGTGACACAGGTGTGGACGTATATTGGCGAATTGATTTTCAACATGCTTGTGCTCGTAGGTACGGTAAAACTTGCGGATAGAGTGGTGAAAGAGTTGATGGGGTTATAAAGACTATTCGTTTATAATTTCAAAATATTGT